>JAABQB010000007.1:0-69926 GCA_011391695.1 Desulfobacteraceae bacterium
AGATGAATAACACTAAAAGCACATTTGACCCGATTACCCTTGAAATTCTCTGGAGGCGCCTTGTTTCCATCGTGGATGAGGCAGATGCATCTGTTGCCAGAACCGCGTTTTCAAGTCTTTTAAGGGATGCCCATGATTACACCTGCATGTTTACGGACAGCAGGGGACAGGAACTGGTCCAGGGTACTTTCTGCACACCAGGCCAGGCCGGCGCCATGGCCCTTGGGGTAAAAAAGATCGTCACTTCCATTCCTCTCAAAGATTATAAGGAAGGGGATGTTTTTATTGTCAATGACCCCTGGCTTCTGGCCGGGCACCTCAATGATGTCTGTGTCTTGAGCCCCATCTTTTTCAAGGGGAACCCCGTGGCCTTCACAGCCTGTGTGTTCCATCACTCAGATATCGGGGGACGCGTCTCTTCCGACAACCGGGAAGTGTTTGAAGAAGGCATCTATATCCCAGTGGTAAAGCTTTATGATGCAGGAACGCTTAACCGGGATCTTTTAAACATGATCCGGTGGAATGTGAGAACCCCTGAAGAGGTCACAGGAGACATCCGTTCCCAGGTTGCGGCCAACCATGTCTGTGCCCGGAAAATCATCGAGATGATGACGGACGAAGGCCTTGACAGCCTGGATGATCTGGCCGATGAAATCATCAGCCGGACTGAAATCAGCATGCGCGCAGCCATTGAAGAGATTCCCGACGGCACCTATACCCATGAAGGCATTATCGAAGGGGCCGGGAAAAGACCGGATATTAAAATCAAACTCACGGTTAAAGTAGATGGATCAGACATCCATGTGGATTTTGACGGCACCTCAGACCAGGTGGACTGGGGGGTGAATGTGGTTTACAATTTCACCTATGCCTATGTATTTATGGCCATCAAATCCGCCTTTGACCCGGATATTCCCATCAATGAAGGGGCAATTCGGCCCATTAAGATGACCGCGCCGGAAGGCTCGATCATCAATTGCAGATTTCCGGCAGCCGTGGCAGCCAGGATGCAGGTGGGCCATTTCATGACTGAAATGGTGTTTAATGCCCTGTCAAAAGCAACACCGGATAATATCATTGCCGGTTCCGGCGGGACTCCGGCCCAGACCAATATCTTTTACGGAAAACGCGCCAATGGCAAACCCTGGCATACCATGATTATCCGGGGTGGCGGCATGGGTGCTTCTTCCAGGTTTGACGGCCATCACTGCGCCATCTTCCCGGCCAACGGCGCGAATACACCGGTTGAAATCCTTGAAAGCGACACACCCCTGATCATTGAAGAAAGAGGACTTGTCATGGATTCCGGAGGGCCTGGAAAACAACGCGGCGGTATTGGCCGGCAGATGATAATCCGATCTCCTGAAGATGGTGAACACTCCCCCAAGCGGACCACCATTGCCGTACAAGCCGGCCGGTTTGTCTATCCGCCCAACGGTATGTTCAATGGTAAAAACGGATCAAAAGCCAAATTTCTGAAAAATGATGAAAATGCAGACCCCAGCGGACTCACCTTCCTTGATCCAGGAGACCGGATTTCATTTGTCAGCGCAGGCGGTGGCGGATACGGGGACCCCTTTGAGCGGGACCCGGAAGCTGTTGAAAAAGACGTACTATACGGGTATGTCAGTATTGAAAAAGCAAAACAGGATTACGGTGTTGTGATTGACCCTGAAACGCTTGCACTCAACCTCACTGCGACCCTGCAACTTCGTGAAAAAAGATAAGGATGATGAAGATGAAAAAAACCTTTATGCCGCAGTTCACCGATATCGGGCAACTTTTTGATCATCAACTGGAGGGGCTTAAATGGACGGTTGCCCACGCTTTCAACGGATCACCCTTTTACAGGAAACAATTTGAAGAGGCCGGTGTAGCACCTTCGGATATCTCATCCCTTAATGATCTCACGCGTCTTCCCTTTACAACCGGAACGCATCTTAAGGAAGGATATCCTTTGCCCCTTTTATCCGTACCTCAAAAAGATGTGGTCCGTATTCATGCCTCATCCGGCACCACGGGAAAACGAAAAATCCTCTCCTATACCCAGAATGATCTGGATGTATGGTTTGACATGTTTGCCAGGTGTTATGAAATGGCAGGCCTGACAGAAGAAGACCGGGTTCAGATAGCCGTCGGATATGGCGTCTGGACCGCGGGCATGGGCTTCCAGCTGGGATGTGAGCGCCTGGGCGCCATGGCGATTCCCGTGGGTCCGGGCAACATTGACATGCAATGCCAGTTCCTGGTGGATCTGCAGCCCACGGTATTTTGCTGCACCGCATCCATGGCTCTTCTCATGGCCGAAGAAATCAACAAGCGGGGTCTTAAGGAGAAAATCAATCTGAAGAAAATTATCTTTGGCTCGGAACGGAGCAGTTCTGCCATGCGGTCAAAAATAAAGGATCTTTTGGGATTAGAAGACATGTTTGACATCACCGGCATGACGGAACTTTACGGTCCGGGAACCGGGCTTGACTGCCCTAGGCATGAAGGGATTCACTATTGGGCAGACAAGTATATCCTTGAAATTCTGAACCCGGATACACTGGAACCGGTGGAGGATGGCGAAGTCGGTGAAATGGTGGTCACCACCCTGTGCAAGGAAGCTGCGCCCTTGATACGCTACAGGACCCGTGATCTCACCCGGAAAATCACCAAACCCTGTTCCTGTGGAAATATCCTTTTCATGCATGACAAAATCCTGGGCCGGTCCGATGACATGATTATCTTAAGAGGCGTCAACATCTATCCCGGACAG
Source organism: Desulfobacteraceae bacterium (assembly GCA_011391695.1). GTDB lineage: Bacteria > Desulfobacterota > Desulfobacteria > Desulfobacterales > RPRI01 > RPRI01. The sequence goes on from JAABQB010000007.1 coordinate 2,762, forward strand.
ATCGATGAAATCTTATCCTCCATTCCTGAAGTGGGAAGCGAGTACCAGTTGCATCTTGAAAGAAAGGATGGTGGAAAGGATTACATGACCATCAAGGCAGAAGTGCGGCAGGGAATTGATCCGATAAATGCAAACCAGATTAAAGATAAGATAAAGAAAACTGTTCAGTCAAAGATTATGGTCAGTTGTGACGCACACATCTGTGCCCATGGCGAACTGCCCCGGTTTGAGGGAAAGGCCAAGCGTATCTTTGATAACAGAGGGTAATGAAAGGAAATAGTATGAAACCATTTAAGTACTTATCCCCTACCACGGTTGAAGAGGCCATCTCTTTTTATGGCCAGCACAGCGAGACAGCCAAGTATGTCGCCGGGGGGACAGATGTGATTGTGAAGGTCAAAGAAGGCTGGATAGAGCCGGACTTTCTGATTTCCTTGAAAAAGATAACCGAACTTTCTGACTTGCACAAGAATGAGGCCACCGGAGAACTTTCCATCGGGGCTGCAGTCACCCACGCAACCCTTGAAAAGTCTCTGATGATCCGAAACGAATACCCCATTATTTATGATGCCGTGTCCAATATCGGGTCTTTGCAGATCAGAAATGTCGGAACCATCGGCGGAAACCTGATCAATGCCGTACCATCGGCTGACGGCGCCATCCCCATGATTGCCCTTGACGGTGTAGTCCTTCTTCATGGCCCGGACGGGGAAAGGTCCTGCGCGGTAAAGGATCTGTTTGTCTCTCCTTATAAAACCATTTTAAAACCCGGCGAAATCCTGAAAAAAATCACGATCCCGCCCCAGAGACCCCATACCGGCAGCGCCTATATTAAATTCGGCCGCCGGGCTGCCATGGAATTACCGTTGATCGGTATCGGGGTTCTGTTGACAGTGGAAGATGATCTTGAGACCTGCACCAAAGCAAGGATCTGTTTAGGGGTTGCCGCACCTACCCCCATGAGGGCATTTGAGGCGGAAAAACTCCTGGTAGGAAAGAAAATCAATGAAGATATCTTAAGACAGGCAGGCGAAACAGCCGCCGATGAATCCAAGGTCAGGGACAGTGTCAGGGGAAAAGCCTGGCACAGGAAGGAAATGATCCGGGTACAGGTGAGACGAATGGGCCTTGCATGTATGGAAATAATATGGAATAATAATTAGGAGAAACTTTACCCATGACGACAAACATATCTTTTTTATTAAATGGTGATCAGATCTCTTATGAAATCAAGGACCATTGGACCCTGTTGCACCTTTTAAGGGAAGAAATGGGCCTGATCGGAACAAAAGAGGGATGCGGCAATGGTGAATGCGGCGCCTGCACTGTTATTGTTGATAAGCTTGCTGTCAATTCCTGTCTGTATCTGGCAATAGACGCCGACAAAAAAACCATTGAAACCATTGAAGGTCTTGCCTCAACCGACGGAACCCTGCATCCGTTACAGCAGTCTTTTGTAGATAACGGCGGTATCCAGTGCGGGTTCTGTACACCTGGAATGATCATGTCTTCCAAGGCATTGCTGGATGAAAACCCAAATGCAGGCCGAGAAGAAATAAAGCATGCCCTTGCCGGAAATATCTGCAGGTGTACAGGATATATACAGATATTTGAATCTGTTGAAGCAGCAAAAAAGATGGGGGGGCAAAATGAGTAACTATAATGTAGTCGGAAAACGAATTCCCAAACTGGATGCCGCCCAAAAAGCCATGGGCAGGGCAGAGTATATTCAGGATATCAAATTGCCGGGCATGCTCTACGGAAAAATTCTTTACAGCAAATATGCCCATGCAAAAATTATCAAAATAGACATCTCAAAAGCGAAAGCACTGCCTGGGGTTCATGCGGTTCTGACAGGCAATGATGTGCCTGAAAAAATGAAAATGGGGTTTTACAAGGACAATCCCCCCATCAAAAAGGGAAAAGTTTGCTCTTTCCGAGATGAGGTCGCTGCTGTGGCAGCCAAAACCCCTGAAATTGCCAAGAAGGCCTTAGGCCTCATCGAAATCGAATATGAAGAACTTGAAGGAATATTTGATCCTGAAAAAGCCATGGAAAAAGAGAGCCCCCTGGTACATGAACATTCTAAATCCAATGTTCTCAATCTGCCCTGGAAACTGCATTACGGAGATGTGGAAAAAGCTCAAGAAGAAGCCGCTTTTGTGGTTGAAGACAGGTTTACAACCACATGGGTTACCCATTGCTGCATGGGAACCAGTGGTGCAGTTGCTCTCTTTGATGCCTCTGACAACCTGACCATATACACCAATACGCAGATCCCCTCTCTGGCCCAGAAGGATTTCTTAGAATCCTTAAAAGCCATGGGGCTTAAAAATAAGAGGGTCAGGGTCATTAAACCGATTATCGGCGGCGGATTCGGCAGTAAGCTGGACACCTACGCGTATGAACATATTGCCATTCTTCTGGCACACAAATGCCGGAAGCCGGTTAAATTAATATTTGACAGGATGGAAGAATTCACGGCAACCTCAACCCGGCAGCCTGCCATTATTGATATCAAGCAAGGCTGTGACAAAGATGGAAAACTGTTATTCAGGGATATCAAAATGATTCTGGATAACGGCGCACATACCTCCTGGGGAGCCACCACACCGTCTGTCATGATGATGCCCATCACCTCTCTTTACCGGGTGGATAATGTCCGGTACGATGCCAAGTGTGTCTATACCAACAACACGTATTCCCAGGCCATGAGAGGGTACGGAAATCCCCAGGCCACATTTGCCATTGAAAGCAGTATCGACATGCTGGCGGAAAAAGCAGGCATTGACCCGATTGAGTTCCGAAGGATCAACCGCAACCATCCGGGAGATATAACGCCACAGGGTTTTAAAATAACCACCTGTGGTATGGATCTGTGTCTAGACACGGTTGAAAAAGAACTGCGAAAAACAGCTTCAAATGAAAAATCCGTTGGCATCGGCATTGCATCATTGATCCATGTGGGTGGTGGTGCCCGTATTTACAAATCTGACGGATGCGGCGCTATTTTAAAAATAGATGACTACGGCAAGGTGGATGTCTTTACCGGCGGAACAGACATGGGCCAGGGACTCGACAATATCACTGCCCAGATCGTAGCAGAAGAGCTGGGGCTTTTGGTCGAAGACATTAATGTGGTACATTCCGACACAGATGTCTGTCCATGGGATGTGGGTGCCCATGCCAGCCGGAGCACCTTTGTGGCTGGAAATGCAGCGCTTGGGGCGGCTAAAAAAGTAAAAGCAAAACTTCTGGAATTTGGTTCTGAAATCCTTGATACACCGGCTGAGAGCCTTGTGTTGAGAGACAGATTAATATTTGTCCCGAATGATCCTGAAAAAAGTATGCCCATTGACAAACTGTTAAGGAAAGCCCATTTTTCACCCGGCGGCACCATGCTCATGGCCGATCATTTTTATGACCCTGCCAATGAGAATCTGGGCAAGGACTTTAAGGGAAATATGTCCATGACATATACATTTGGTGTCCATGGCGTAAGAGTCAAAGTAGATGAAGAAACTGGTAAGGTCCAGGTGCTGGAATATGTGGCCGCCCATGATGTGGGACAAGCCATTAATCCGCTGCTCCTTGAAGGCCAGGTCTACGGCGGCGTGGTAATGGGTCTTGGCTATGCTCTTTCCGAAGAAGTGGTGCATCAAAATGGAAAAAACATGAACGCCAATTTCAGAGACTACAAACTTTTTACGGCCAAGGATGCCGTAAAGATCACAGCGTATGTCTTTGAAACCCCTGATGAGGAGGGCCCATTCGGGGCCAAGGGGATTGGAGAGCCGGGATGTGTCCCCACAGCGCCTGCCATTGCAAATGCGATTTATGATGCTGTCGGCGTCAGAATTACCAATCTGCCCATCACACCTGAAAAAGTTTTGGCTGCAATTAAAGAAAAAAAGAAGAGACCATTAAATTAACACTATTTAACCGGGGAGAGAAAAATCATCCACAAAACGCTAATTAACAGGAGGTAAAACCATGGGAAAACGATTGATTTTTTCAACAACCTTATTTCTATTTGCATTCGCCGCCTGCCTGATGATATTTCAGGCGCCCGTAATGGCAGACACAATCAAACTTACATATGCCAATTTCCCGCCGGCTCCAACATTTCCGTGTGTTCAGATGGAGAGATGGAAAACGGAAGTTGAAAAAAGAACAAACGGCAAGGTTGAAGTCAAGACTTTTCCGGGCGGCACTCTTCTCGGCGATAAGGAGATGATGGACGGGGTTATCGCCGGGCAGGCAAATATAGGTAATCTCTGCATGGCTTATCAGCCGGGCCGCTTTATTGTCACTAATGCCACAAGTCTTCATCTCGGAATACCGGATGCGAGGGTCGGAAGCCTTGTCCTGTTGGATCTTTACAATAAATATAAACCTGAGGAATTTGCCAAGGTCAAGGTTCTAACAATGTTCACGACAGCTCCGGCCAACATCATGTCCAAGACCCCTGTCAGGAATCTGAACGACATAAAGGGAATGGATCTGAGGGCATCCGGAGGAGCTGCCGAGATTCTTAAGGCCTGGGGCGCAAATCCCGTAGGAATGCCCATGCCCGCAACCGTTGAAGCCCTGCAGAAGGGCACGGTCAAGGGTCTCATATCGTCTCTTGAGGCGATGAAGGATTTCAAGTTTGCTGAGCTATGCCGGTATATCACGATGACCGAGACCTCGATTTATCCTTTTGCCGTTGTTATGAACATGGAAACCTGGAATTCACTTCCAAAGGATGTCCAGAAAGTCATGGATGACCTTGCCGTCGAGCAGGCCGAATGGACCGGCAATTACATGGATAACCATGTGAAGGAATCGGTGGAATGGTCAAAGCAGAATTATAAGGTGGAAGTCATAACCCTCCCGCCTGCCGAAAAGGCCGAATGGGACAAGAGGCTTCAGCCGATGAACGACAAGTGGGTGACAGATGCCAAAGCGAAAGGCCTTCCCGCTGAAGCGATAATTTCGGATATCAAAGCTTTGATCAAGAAGTATTCGAAGAAATAGTTAATAGTGGCGGCTTTGTAAAAAGTCATTCTGCTGTGTTGCACTTCATCTTTCGTCATTGCAGCGTACGAAAAGTACGCTTCATTCCTCAAGATTTGTGCGCCTTGCATAATGAGCTTTTTACTTTGCCGTCTAAAAGGTGATTTTTTACAAAGCCGTATGTGGAGATTATGGATAAAATAAACGGGTTGTTAAATCGTGTGCTGACTTTTATCGGCGGAATTTTTCTTGTTGCCATGATTGTTCTGACTTGCAGCAACATCCTTTTCCGCATTGTCTGGGTACCGGTTCCGGGAACCTATGAGCTGATGGGACTTTTTGGCGCGCTGGCTACGGCTTTTGCCATGGGGCAGACACAGGCAAGAAGGGGGCATGTTGCAGTTGATGTCCTGATAAACACCTTTCCGGCAAAAACAAAAAAAGCGTTGCAAGTGGCCGGAGATCTGATTTGCATGGCTTTTTTTATTATTGTCACATGGCAGCTGACAGTCAAAGGGAATACTTTATGGGGAACGGGAGAACTTACCGAAACTTTAAAAATTATATATTATCCTTTTATTTATGCCGTAGCATTCGGATGCGCGGTTCTTACGCTTGTTTGTTTCGGTGATCTGCTCGGGGCTCTTTCCCCTGGAAAGGACGGCGGCAAATGAACCTTGCTGTTGAAGGAATCATCGGAATCACCGTCCTCATGCTTGTAATTTTTTTCCTCGGCATTCCTGTCGGATTTGCGATGGGAATAGTCGGATTTATAGGCTTTTGCCATGTGGTTTCCGTCAAGGCCGGGATTAACATGGTAAGCTCGGTCGTATGGTCTACATTCTCCCAGCAGGGTCTTACCGTTATTCCGCTTTTTATTTTCATGGGGCAGATAGCTTTTTATTCCGGCGTGAATGAAAAACTATATAATGCCGCCTATAAGTGGGTCGGGCATATCCGCGGCGGGTTGGCTATGGCGACCGTTGTGGCATGCGCGGCTTTTTCCGCCATATGCGGCTCAAATGCAGCAACGGCTGCCACGATGTCCACAGTTGCATTGCCGGAGATGAAAAAATACAATTATGATCCGAAGCTGAGCACGGGGACTGTTGCATGCGGATCGACCCTCGGAGTTGTAATCCCTCCCAGTGTAGTATTGATCGTAATAGGCCTCTCCACAGAACAGTCTATAGCAAAGCTTTTTTACGGAAGCATTTTTCCGGGACTTGTTCTTGCGTTTCTTTTCATGATAACCATTTACTTTATATGCAGTGTGCATCCTGAATGGGGTCCCGTTGGCCCAAAAACAGGTTTTGCAGAAAAAATAAAAGCTCTTTCCGGAGCGCTTGAAATGGTGATTCTTTTCCTGCTCGTGATGTTCGGACTCTTTTTCGGGATTTTCACCCCGACCGAAGCCGGAGCAGTCGGCTCCTTTTTTGCAACAGTGATAGGCATTATCCGGCGGGGGTTAAGCTGGAAAGGTTTTCTTGCATCAATATCCGATACGTTAAGGGTATCCTGCATGGTCATCGTAATCATTACAGGAGCGTTGATATTCGGGCGCTTTCTTGCCGTTACAAGAATACCCTATGATATTGCGGACTGGGTTGTGGTGCTTCCGGTTCCGAAGACTGTCATAATGCTTATAATCTTTGTTATTTATATGATCGGCGGGATGTTCATGGATGCCCTTGCTCTTTTATTGATAACCATCTCAATTTTCTTTCCTGTGGCAATCCAGCTCGGGTACGATCCGCTCTGGTTCGGTGTTACGATAACGGTCATCACGACGCTGGGCGCTGTCACGCCTCCTGTCGGAGCTACGGCTTATGTTGTAGCCGGGATGGCAGGGAATATATCTCTGAATGATGTTTTCAGAGGAGTAACATATTTTCTGCCGGCATATATCATATGCGTATTTTTATTGATGTTGTTTCCAAAAGTGGTCCTGTTTTTACCGGGCCTCTTGGATTAATTGTTATAAAATCTGAGGAGAAATTAACGTGCGCTTACCAAGGTTTGATTATTTAGGACCCGATACGCTTGACGAGGCGCTTGACCTTTTAGCCACCCACAGGGAGGAGGCAAAGATTCTTGCCGGGGGAACAGATCTTCTGGTCAGAATGAAAAAGGGACTTTTAACCCCGAAGTTTCTCATCAGCCTCAAAGCCTTGAATGAATTGTCCTATATTAAAAAAGAAAATGATTGTATTAAAATCGGCGCCAGAACTTCCATTGCAGATATCATTGCCTCGGATCTGATTCAAAAACAGGCCCGGGCGCTATCTCAGGCATGCGAAAAAATTGGCGCCGTCACCATCCAGCACTACCGCGGCACCATTGGCGGAAACATCCTCCAGAATAACCGGTGCCATCACTACAACCAGTCCGATTTCCACAGGTCGGGCCGCCAGGCCTGCCACAAGGATGGTGGGAAAATCTGTTATGCAAGAGACGCGTCAGATCGGTGTAACTCCACCTGCCAGTCAGACGGCGCCACAGCCCTTATGGCTTTAGGAGCAAAAATAGTTCTTGCAAGCAAAGGCCATGAGAGAACTGTGGATCTGGCCAATTTTTATACCACTGACGGCATTATGCCCTTTGCAATTGAATCCTATGAACTTCTCAAGGAGATCATCGTCCCCGCAGAAGGAGGCTCAAGCGCGTATCAACGCCTGGCCTACCGGTCTGCCATTGATTACCCCATTGTCTGTGCGGGTGTCCTTTTAAAATTATCTGCTTCACAGAAAAATATAATAGATGACGCCAGGATCGTTGTCGGCGCCATGAGCAGGTCCCCTCTCTTCCTTGCCCGGGAAGCCTCTTCTTTAAAAGGAAAAAAACTTACCGATACAGAAGCCTTTAAAAAAGCTGCTGACGCATCAATGAACAGTGCAGCCGCTTTTGCAGTTCACAATGTGGGCGCCACCCTTGAATACAGGTGTGTCATGGTTTCTGAAATGGTGTTCCGGGCCCTTAAAAGTGCAGCACAGGATGCAAAAGCATAACATGAGAAATAAGGAGTTTTAAAAATGGATAAAATAGACATCTCCTTGAATATAAATGATAAGCCCTTTGAGGTCCGGGTTGCCCCCAATGATACCCTTCTGGAAGTATTGCGGGACCAACTTGACCTGACCGGATCAAAAGAGAGCTGCGGTGAGGGCGTGTGCGGGTCCTGCACCGTCCACATGGACGACAAACCGGTCCGCTCCTGCCTGACCCTGGCCCTTGAAGCTCAGGGGTGTAATATCAAAACCGTTGAAGGCCTTGCCAATGGAGATGATCTGTCAGATCTTCAGCAGTCCTTTATTGATCACGGCGCTGTCCAATGCGGGTTCTGCACCCCCGGCATGCTCATGTCCGCGGATGCTCTGCTTAAAAGCAACCCCTCGCCCAATGAAGAAACTACCCGAAAAGCCCTTTCCGGTAACATCTGCAGGTGTACCGGATATGCAAAAATCGTTGAGGCGGTTTGCCATGCGGCCAATCCGCATGACCGTTGTCCGGATTGTAAAACCGATAATAATAGCGGGGAGTAATACATGTCAGATTATACCATCATCGGAAAACGAATGCCCAGGGTTGATTCAAGGGCCAAGGTTATGGGAAAGGCAAAATTTACCGCTGACCTGAAACTGCCCGGCATGCTGGTGGGGAAAATAAAACGAAGCCCCTATGCCCATGCCCGCATCTTAAATATTGATACCTCAAAAGCCCTGGCACTTCCCGGCGTCAAGGCAATTGTCACTGGAAAAGATACTGAAGGCGTAAAATGGGGAGTATTTGCCTATACCCGCGATCAGCAGTTTATTCAAACGGAAAAGGCAAGATACATCGGTGATGAAGTGGCAGGCGTGGCTGCAGTTGATGAAGAGACCGCACTCAAAGCCCTTGATCTCATTAATGTGACTTACGAGGAACTGCCGGCCGTGTTTGATCCCATGGCAGCCATGGCATCTCAGACCGAGCTCATCCATGAGGAATTTCCAAATAATATCAATATCCATGTCAATATTGATACGGGCCATGTGGATGAGAACTTCGAAAAATCCTATTATATCAGAGAAGACACCTTTGTGGCCCCTGAAGAATCCTATTTCCAGGCCGAACCCTATGCAGTTTTGGCAAGATTTGATCATGACGACTGCCTGGAGGTCTGGTGCCCCAATGGCGGCCCCCACATGAAATCCAAACCCCTTTCCAATTCCTTCAAGATTCCCCTTCACAAGGTAAAGATAAGGAAAATTGCCATTGGCGGTGCTTTTGGCGGACGGAGCGAGATCTGCCCGGCTGACTATATCTGTGCCCTTCTGGCCAAAAAAACCAATTGCCCTGTCAAGATTGTGTTTACAAGAGAAGAAAATACCATTGCCACCCGCCAGGGACATGCCATGATCACCACCCACAAAACCGGAGTGGACAAGGAAGGAAGAGTTCTTGCACGAGAAACCACCTGCTATATGGACGGTGGCGCCTATTCTTCCACAGGGCCCATTGCCACCAGCGTGCCCTTTCTTTCCATGGAACAGGCCTATCGGATGGGAAGCGTTCGCTACAACGGGTACCGCGTTTATACCAACAAACCCATCCGGGGGATGATCCGGGTCCATGGACGGGGATTTGCCTGCGGGTTGGACACACAATTAGACATGATAGCTGAACACCTGGGCATTGATCCTGTAGAAATGCGCCTGAGAAACTCCCGGCAGCCGGGGGAATATACCAGCACCAAATCCTATGTCGATTCATGTGCCATGGATGAAACCATCCACAAGGCAGTTGAGGCTTCGGGCTGGAAAGAAAAATGGGGCAAACTCCCCCCCTTCCATGGCATCGGTATAGGGACTAATTCTGTTCAGACAGGATTTCCCATGGGGATTCGCGGCGGTTCCCAATCCTTTATCAAATTCAATGAGGACGGAGAAGCAACTGTCATGTCCGGCGTTGTGGACAATGGCCAGGGAAATGACAACATGCTGGTCCAGATTGCGGCTGAAGAGCTGGGACTTTTGCCTGAAGATATCCATCTGGTGTCGGCCGACACCGAGACCACCTCTTCTGATCCAGGGTCCTATTCCCAGGTCTCAACTTTTGTGGGGGGGCATGCGGTCAAGATCGCGGCAGCAAACTGCCGGGAAAAACTCTTTGAGGTGGCTTCTAAAATATTAAAAGTTGATCCTGGAAATCTTGCAGCAAAAAACCGGATGATTTTTGTCAAAGACAACCCTGAAAAATGTGTTCCCATTAAAAAGGTCGTTCGCGTCAGTCTTTTGAACTTTAATTCCGTTAACGCGGAGGGTGGATACTGGCCGAAGGTGGATATGAAACGCGAATGGGTCTCCAACCCCTATGGTCAGATGTGTGAAGCTTTTTCATTCGGGACCACCATTGTCGAGGTCAAGGTGGACCCTGACACAGGACAGGTTGAGGTGCTCCAGGCCACTGCTGCCCAGGATGTGGGATATGCCTTGAATCCCCTGGTGTTAGAGGGCCAGTTTGAAGGCTCCGTTGCCATGGGCGGACAAGGCGGCATGCTCACCGAATACCATGAGTGGAAGGATGGCAGATGCCTCAACCCCACCATGCTGGATTACAAACTGCCCCTGGCCTGTGACATGCCGAAAATTAAGAATATCATTGTGGAGTCCCTTGACCCTAAAGGACCTTACGGGGCCAAAGAAGCCGGCATGTCAATCGCCATGTCCGCGGCTCAAGGCTACAGTGCGGCAGTCAGTAATGCCATCGGCGTCCATATGGATTCTTTTCCCCTGACTCCTGACAAGATCCTTGCTGCCATTAAGAAGAAAAAATCGAAGGCTGATTGATCAAACCCGGGATGGAATGAATGCATAAGCTCAGGGTTGAATATTCAGCAGGAACCGTTTTCGCCTACGACCTGACATGGATTGCCAGGGAGAAATCGTTGTTGCCCCGGTGCTTAAAATTTAACAGTTAAAAAACTTTTTAATATATTTAAAGGAGAGAAAAACATGCGTGCATTAATCATAGGCGGCGTCGGCGGTATGGGCCAGGGCGTTGCAAGGGACTTGATAAAACAGGAACAGGTTACATCCGTTATTTTAGCTGATCTGTATCCGGACCCGGAAAGACTGTCCGCAAAATTGCGCGAAAGTGAAAAAACAACCCTGATCAAAATGGATGTCAATGACCATGCCGCCATGGTCAAGGCCTTCAAGGAAGTCAATGTGGTCATCAACACAGCCGGGCCGTTTTATAAGACCGCCGTGCCGGTTGCCAGGGCAGCCGTGGCGGCAAAAGTCAATTACATTGATATCTGTGATGATTATGAGGGCACCCAGATTCTGTTTAACTCTGAAATTGATAAAATGGCCAAAGAAGCAGGCATCACCGTTCTCACAGGAATGGGATCAGATCCCGGCACCAACAATGTTCTGGTTAAATGGTATGCAGACCGGCTGGACAGTGTTGACGAGATATATCTTTATTGGGTTGTCAGCATAGCCGAGCTTGCAGGGGCAGCATGGGACCACAGCCTTCATATGACCCTCGGGAAAATCCCCCAATATATTGACGGAGAACTTGTCTATGTGGAAGGCGGAACAGAAGAGGTGGCAGAACAATTCCTTGAACCTCTTGGTACTTGCCATGTCCGTTATGTGGGTCATCCCCAGCCTTTGACCCTCCCAAGATACATTAAAGGAATTAAAAATGTAATCATCAAGGGAGCCCTTATCCCCTTGTGGGTGGATGAACTGATAAAAGAGCAGAAAGAAACTGGCCTTTTAAGTACAGACCCCATTGATATCAAAGGAACCCGCGTCACTCCCTATGACCTTGCCTTAAAACTTTGGGAGACCATTCCCCAAGGAAGGGATAACGGTCCCCAGTCTTCCGGCCTCAAAGTCATTGTCAAAGGAAAAAAGGACGGCAAAAAAATCACCTACACCGCCGATATGGTGGGCAGGATGGCACCGGGAACAGGGCTTCCCGCCTCTATTGCATCGCTCATGATGGATGCAGGCGATGTGACCGTAAAAGGTGTGGTGGCACCGGAAGGCTGTATTGACCCTGATAAATTCCTTGGCGCATTCTTAAAGAGAGGTGCAAAGATTCACCAGACCAAAAAGATTTCGTCCATGTTTGAAGTGAACAAATGAGGTAAGGAGGCATTCCATGAAAGAGACTGAAAAATTGAATATTACGAAAAGCCTTCAACTTTTTGAAGAGGCGTTAACACTCGTCCCCGGTGGGGTCTTAGGCGCCAGAAAACCCACCGATTTTATTGTTGGAGAATACCCCATCTTTCTTGAAAGCGGGAAAGGCTGCCGCCTGACTGATGTGGACGGCAACGAATTCATTGATTTTCTTTGCGGTTACGGTCCCATCATCCTGGGGTACCGTGAGACTGAAGTAGATGACGCGGTTTACCAACAGATAAAAGACAAGGGGTTCTGTTTTACCCTGACCCAAAAATACCAGAACCTTCTGTCGAAAAAACTTAAAACGCTCGTGCCCTGTTCTGAAATGAGCATTTTCCTGAAAACAGGTTCTGATGCCACCACCGCCAGTATAAGGATTGCAAGAGCCCATACCAATAAACTTAAAGTCATGCGCTGTGGTTACCATGGCTGGCATGACTGGTGTGTGGAGATGAAAGGCGGGATTCCATCCAAATTTTTTGAAGATGTTTTTGAATTCCAGTACAACAACCTGAAGCAACTTGAAGACCTCATGGCTGCCCATGGCAATGAAACCGCCGCCATCATCATGACACCCTTTGGTCATCCCAATCACCAGAAAATGCAGATTCCTGCGCCCGGGTTCCTTGAAGGGGTGAGAAAACTCGCCGACCAGTACGGGACCGTCCTGATCTATGACGAAATTCGTACCGGCTTTCGGGTATCCATGGGCGCTGCCCAGAAATATTACGGCGTCACGCCGGACCTCACGGTCCTCGGAAAAGCCATTGCAAACGGATATCCCATCTCGGTCGTCACCGGGAAAAAAGAGATCATGATGGCAGCGGCCCAGAAACTCTTTATCTCTTCAACCTTTTTCCCCAACAGTGAGGCCTTTGTCGCAGCCCTTAAAACCATTGAAATCCTAGAACGGGACAAGGTGCTGGAAAATATCTGGGAAAAGGGGGAAGGATTTATGAAAAGAATTCAGGTCCTGATTGACAAATATGATGTGGGGGCAGAACTCACCGGCATCCCGCCCATGTTCTACATCACCTTCAAGGCCGATGACACCGGCGCATACAAAGGCAAACGCAAGGATTTTTACACCCAGCTCATCCGGAAAGGATTCTTTTTCACCCCCTTTCATCATGCCTATATCAGTTATCGGCATACTGAAAAAGACCTGGATCTCACCCTGAACGCCATTGACGAATCTCTTGCCTTTATCAAGGGCAAATATAAATAATCGGTAATATCCAAGTTGACCAAAATGAGAAAAATTGATGCCGTTGTCCTTCAGATCTGAAAATCATGGAATCATCGCCTTCGGGTTTTTTAATATTGAGTCGGATATGCTGCTGCTTCAAAACCTTTTCTTTTTTGCGGACAGGTTCTGTGAATGGATGGGGGATCTGGCACAGGAAGAGGATACTGAATCCATAAAATATGAACCTCAAGTTTATGTAATTGAAAATCCGGATGATATCGGGGATCTCATGGGTGCGATTCACGGGGTCAGGTTCAACGGGTTTATCGGCAGGCTCTACGGGCTTTTCCCTTTTCCTGAGGATCCGGAACGTTTTAAACAAAATACGGATGGCGTCAACACACAGGCAATTGTCAGAAAGGAAATCGAACCGTTTTCAACAATGAGCAATATGCCCATTCTGTTTCACAAAGACCGTACGATTCATATCGGACCTTATCTGTTTGATTTGAGGGTGTTTCATGAATTGATCCGCTATGTATGGCAGGGAGGGTATCCGCGGTGGAAAAACGGGGTGAGGCCGTCTTATGTTATGAAAATGAAAGACAGGATAGAGAATAATTGCAACGACTTTTTTAAAGGAATATATTTATGACAATTACTATATGTGTCCTTATTTAAAAAGCTGGTTCAGACAGGTTCCGGAAAGTTCTTTCAGACAGAGGAGAACAGAATGTTTGATATTAACCAGAATATTTTCCTTGTCTAACTTTGTGAGCCGTTTGATTCATTGTTGATGAAGCGGTCAGGAGTATTCATGAAGGTTTTATATATATGGTAATAGGTGGTATCTTTGTATTTTACGGGCGCGATCTTATGGTTGTCAAAGCTGTAGATCAAGGCATCCGGGCAGGCCAGCAGAAGGGGGGAATGGGTGGCAATGATGAACTGGGCATGGCCTCGTTGGGCGGTTTTGATCAGAAGATTGAGCAATTCGATCAAGGAAGAAGGCGACAGGGCGGTTTCCGGTTCATCAAGGAAGTATAACCCCTTGATGGTATAGCGGGATTGGAAATATGACATGAGCGACTGGCCATGGGACTGGGCGATCAAGGATTTTCCCCCGAAATACTTGAGCATCCCTGCATCGCTGATGGCCCATTCTTCAAGGTTTTGGGCAAAATGGGAAAAGATCTGGGACCCGAAAAATGAACCGGGAACCGGTCCATTTTCCCATTCAACGGAAATGGTTTTATAAAGATCATTCTCATAGGGGTTGTGCTCATATCTCAAATTGAATTCGTTCTGCCAGATATGGATACCGCACCGGATGGCAAGAGCGTTCAGCAGGGTTGATTTGCCCGTACCATTTTCACCAATGAAAAATGTAATGGGGGTTTTGAAAGAAACAGCCGTTGTCTGCCGGAACAGGTCCATGCTGAAGGGATAAAAATCCCGATCAGGAAATTTTTCCGAATGAATGTGGACCTGCTTTAAAAAAATCACTCTTTATTGTCCTTTCTTTCCTTAGCCTGTTCAATCAGGCCCATCAATGAAAATATTTTTGGTTTTACCGTACAAAGGAAGATTTTTTTAAAGTCCTCTTCCGTCAGTTTTTCCTTGAGATGGGCATGGACATCAAAATAAGAGAACCAGCAGTCAAGGGTTTTGAAACAGGGAAGACCTAAATTTTCAGAACGGCAATAGGCAAAATTGATCTGATGCCCGAGTCTCGGGCACCGGATGGTGAACTCATTTTCGGGAGGGGCAGCCTTCAGGGCATTGTTTTTTTGATCCATATCCGGATACATTTCATGTGTGGAGCATTGATCGATCCGCAACCGTCATGAAAACCATCAAGGACGGTTGCGGATCTGTTTTAGCGGGTTCAGGTTGCCTGTCTGGGTTTGGGTAATGATTCAAGATCTTTTAATGCTGCGTCAATCTGTGCCTGGGGCAGATCATGGTCAGACAACTTGCCTCCGAAATAAGATTCATAGGCTCCCATGTCCACAAGTCCGTGACCGCTCCAGTTAAAGAGGATGACTTTTTCCTTGCCTTCTTCTTTGGCTTTAAGGGCTTCCCTGATTGTCATGGCAACGGCATGGTTGCATTCAGGAGCACTGATAAATCCCTCGGACCGGGCAAAGGTAACACCTGCCTTAAAGGTTTCCATCTGATGGACAGATTCCGCCCGGATAATTTTATCCAGTATGAGCTGGCTGACAATGGGCGCCATGCCGTGATATCTCAGGCCGCCGGCATGGATGGGGGCCGGCACAAAATTATGTCCCAGGGTATGCATGGGAAGCAGGGGTGTCATCTGGACCGTATCGCCAAAATCATAGGCAAAAGGCCCTCTTGTCATGGTGGGGCAGGAAGTGGGTTCCACAGCGATAATATCAATATTTTTCCCGTTAATCTTATCTCTTGCAAAGGGCATGGCAAGGCCTGCAAAATTGCTGCCACCGCCGGCACTGCCGATGATCACATCCGGGTAATCGCCGGCCATCTCCATCTGTTTGATGGCCTCAAGGCCGATGATGCTCTGATGGATCATGACATGATTCAATACACTGCCCAGGGCGTACTTGGTGTCCTTATCGCCTACGGCCACTTCAACCGCTTCACTGATGGCCATGCCAAGGCTGCCAGGAGAATCGGGATCTTTTTCCAGGATGCTGCGGCCGGATTTTGTTTCATTACTCGGGCTTGCCGTACATTTGGCTCCCCAGGTTTCCATCATCAAGCGGCGGTAGGGTTTTTGGTTATAGGAAATCTTCACCATAAACACCTTGCATTCAATCCCGAAAAACGAACAGCACATGGCAAGAGCGCTGCCCCACTGGCCGGCTCCTGTTTCCGTCGTGATCCGTTTTGTTCCCGCCATCTTATTATAATAAGCCTGGGCAATGGCGGTGTTGGGCTTGTGACTTCCGGCAGGAGACACGCCCTCATTCTTATAATAGATTTTTGCAGGAGTACCCAGGGCTTTCTCAAGTTCGTACGCTCTGTATAGAGGAGAAGGCCGCCATATGGTATATTTGTCCAGAACTTCTTCCGGGATGTCAATCCATCTTTGGGTGCTCACTTCCTGCTCAATCAGGTTCATGGGGAAAATGGGGGCAAGATCTTCAGGTCCGCAGGGCTGTCCGGTTCCGGGGTGAAGTGGCGGTTCCATTGGGGTCGGCATATCTGCCATAATGTTGTACCATTTCCGAGGCATGTCTTCTTCTTTTAATACATACTTCTTAGCTCTCATGGGTCCTCCTTGTCATGGGTTAGAGTTATGGGTCAAAACTCACAGACTATTCCAATTAATAGTTATTAATGAGAATTCCATTTTGGGAATGGTGTGTATCGAAAACTTATGGTTGTGTGCTAACATCTATCGTGAATGCTGTCAAGGACATTTGGGTGACGTGCAGGAATTACTGGACAGCCAGTTAAAAAGATGTATACTTTCCAGAAAAATTTAAAATTACACTACCGAACTGTAAAAGATCGGCACAATCAGAACCCTAATCCGAGCAGCAATGCTGCGAATTGAAAGAGGATCCGGAGAAAGGCCGGTTAAGTGCGTGCGGCCTTTGATCAGCGATTCAACTGACTCATGAAAAATAAAAGTATTACCGTTGACGGCGTTATTCTTGCGGCTGGTTCCGCCTCTCGGATGGGAGAGGCAAAACAACTCCTTTTTTTTCGGGGTAAGCGGCTGCTGGAGTGGGTGCTGGAGCACGCTCAGAACTCAACACTCCGGCAGGTAATTGTGGTGCTTGGGTACGAAGGGCAGCAGATTCGCCGGAAAATCAATTTTCGCAATGCACGTGTTATTGTGAATGCAGATTATGCCATGGGACAAAGCACTTCGGTCTGTTGCGGTCTCTCGCTGGTATCTGCCACCTGTGATGCAGCGATGTTTCTTTTGGGAGATCAGCCGCTGATAAGTAGCTCGGTCATCGACAGCCTGATCGACGCCTACGAGCGGGAGAAAGCCCCCATTACCATTCCCGTTTATCGCGGCAAAAGGGGAAATCCGGTCATCATAGATCGATCACTGTTTCCGGCTCTGGAAACACTTGCCGGGGATACCGGTGCCAAGCAATTGTTTGGGGCCTATGAGGGCCGGATTCATTATGTCGAAGTGCTATCGCCGGAAATCCTATTGGACATCGATACCCAGGCCGATTATCTGCGGCTGAAGCAACTGGAGGAAAATGCCGATGAACCATGATAACAGGGCCGGTGAAGATCCGGAAAAAATCTCACTGCACCACGCGTTGTTGCTTGAGAATGGAGGCGTAATCACCATCGTGGGGGCCGGCGGCAAGACCAGCCTGATGTTTCAACTCGCCAAGGTGCTTTCATCGGCAGGAGATACGGTGCTAACCACAACGACCACGAAAATCAGCGAGCCCCATGCCGATCAATCGCCGTGCACGATCGTTTCTGAAAATGTCAGCGCCATTATCCGGGAAGCGACTCATCGGATCCCCGAACAATTGCATATTACCGCGGCCCATGCCAGGAGTCGGAGTCAGGACATCTCTCAAGGCAAACTGATCGGCTTTATGCCCGGAGACATTGATCGGTTGTGGCAATCGGGTCTTTTTCGGTGGATTCTTGTCGAAGCCGATGGCGCAGCCGGCAGACCGCTTAAAGTTCCCTCAATCCATGAGCCGGTGATACCGGCTTGCAGCGATTGGGTAATCGGGGTGGTGGGGTTGAGCGCCTGTGGAAATCCTTTGACGGATAAATGGGTGTTTCGGTTGAAATTGGTTTCCATGCTCACGGGGATCAGACCCGGAGAGACTATAACGGATGCCGCTATTGTGACCACTTTATGTCATGACAGCGGTATTTTAAAGGGTTCCCCTCTTGGTGCCAAACGCATTGCCTTCTTAAATCAAGCCGATACGCCGGAGCGGATAGCCGCCGGCAGGCGCATCATTGCACACATGGCTGACCGGAACCAAGCTTGTCGGTATCAACGGGTTGTCCTGGGGCAGCTTCTGTTTGATCCGCTGGTGGTGGATTTCGCAGACTTGCGTTCGCCGGAATGAAGCCGGCAGCTCTTGTCTTGATCAATTCTCCGACAATGCTCACCGCTATTTCTTCAGGGGTCTGGGCATCAATTTTAGTGCCAATGGGAGAATAAACTG
Source organism: Desulfobacteraceae bacterium (assembly GCA_011391695.1). Lineage (GTDB taxonomy): Bacteria > Desulfobacterota > Desulfobacteria > Desulfobacterales > RPRI01 > RPRI01. The sequence continues at coordinate 21,295 of JAABQB010000007.1, forward strand.
TTGATAATTTTTCTTGTGAAGCGCCTTCTTTGATGAGAGCATCATAAAGAGTGTCTCTTTTTCTAATGCTTCCAATCATTCCGATATACGCTGGATCTCTATCCAGCACGGTTTTTAACACAGCCTTATCAAAAGCATGTCCCCGGGTGACAATAACAATGTAAGATGATTTTGTAATGCTGATCTCCCCTAAAGTTTGAGAAAAAGGCCCCACGCAGATCCTTTCGGCCATAGGAAACCTTTCCCTGTTGGCAAATTCCTTGCGGTCATCCAACACAATCACCTTGAATCCTACCATTTTTGCCAACGGTGCGACACAGGCGGAAACATGTCCGGCACCACAAAGAATGACAATAGGGGCAGGTGCAATGGGTTCTACAAATGCATACTCATCGCTATCATCACACTTCAAAAGCACCGGTCTTTTTATCTCCCCAAGCTTTATTTTCCCCTTTCCCAGTGCAACAATATTAGAGATGAGCGGATGGTCAATAGATACTAAGTTTCTGCAATTTACATCCATGGGGTCAATCCCATGGCTGATCAGGGTCAAAAGAATTCCACTTTGACCTTTTTCCAGCAGATTGTTTATGGAATGAAATATCTCGAGAAGAGCCTTGTTTTTTGGAAACAGCGGCTCAAGATAACAGGTAACCTCTCCTCCACAGATCATTCCTTCCCGGGCTGATTCATCCTGAGATAGTTGAAAATGATAAATCCAAGAAACTTTTGTGTGAAATAATTCCTTTGCCTTGGCACTGACTTTGTATTCCAGAAGTCCTCCGCCGATGGTTCCTGTGATGACACCATCTTCATCAATGAAACAGATGCTGCCGATACCGCGGGGAGTCGACCCTGAACTTTTTATTATTCTTGCCAGAACAAGGGCCCTGCCTTTTTGCAAGGTGTCATAAACCTGTGAATATAAATTTTTCTCCATTTAATCACACCCGGCAGTTAAAATCACTTTGTATCGCAAAAAGACGGGTTGTTAAATCTTCGTAATACCGCCTCAAGCACCCCGCCTCCAACAGCCCTGGATTTATCTGAAATAGTGTAGCAGTACTCCCTGTCATCCCTGGGATCAATGTCGCCTATTTTCAGTCCTTTCTTTACCATGGTGCCCGGTTTGATAAGACCCCTTAATACACCGGAAATTTCAGCAGTCACATTTTTTTTATAAACACCGCCTATGACGTCACCGGTCCTGACAGTCACACCGATGTGAAGATTCGAGTTAAAAGGACCTTCTGCCGGGGCACGCAATACCCGCTCCGAGGTAAAGCCATTAATGCTTCCGGGTATACCGGTGTTCTTTTCAGCCGGACCCGACACAATAACCCTGCCCAAGTTATGCCCCCGGTTTGTTTCAATCACCATGTGGACATCCCGTCCTGCTTCAAACCCTGGGCCGAGACCGATTACAAGTGGAGCTTCATCCATGGTGGTCCCGAGATTCTTTTTTGCAATGGTGGCATCAATTATAATATCCGGTTTGATTTTGCCGGTTGTTTTCCAACAGGGATCGGCAATCACTGCTATTTGATGCCTTTCCCAAGCTTGGTAAATGCAGTTTTCATCCTCTGTTCTGACAGCTTCAACCCCTTCAACAGTCTTTTTTTGGATATAAACGGCATCACAAAAACAGACTTCCCTTCTCACGGCCAGGGGGGATTCGACCTCCATCATAAAAATTTTACGGATGTTTGATTGATAAAGACGCCAAGCAATGCCGGTGGCCAATTCTCCTGCTCCCTTGATTCCTATTTTGAGATGGCTCATAGACACGCTGTCCATTAAAATACTCCGCAATTCTTATAAAGATTTCCTTTGCACCTGCTATCTGCCGAAAGAACATATGGGGAAATGACAAACTTCACAGTCCATGCATAATCCGCCGTGGCCCATCTGGACGATATCTTCTTCAACAATTATTTCACCTGCAAGGATCCGGGGCAAAAGAAGATCAAATACCGTACGTTTTGAATGAAAAACACAAGCTGGCAGTCCAAGAATTTGTACGTCGCCCAGGAGCGCGTACATGAACATGGCTCCCGGAAGGACAGGACTGCCGTAGAAAGAAATATCAGCCCCTGCCCTGGCAACACCCTGCAGGGTCACATCATCAGGATCAACAGACAGTCCTCCGGTTGTTACGATAAGTTCACACCCGAAGTCCTTCAGTTCCAAGATAGCATTTGAAATAGACTCAATGTCATCCGAAACAATGATTTTCTTTACAATGTCACAGCCGGAATCTTTAATCTTCCTGCCAACGCTAGGATCAAAACCATCCGTAATCATGCCGTTATAGATTTCCGATCCTGTGATCACTGCACCAACTTTCATTTTTTTAAACTGTTTAACTTGTAGAATCGGCTCTTTTTGATATGTTAACTTTTCTAATCGCTCAATTATTTTTGCAGGTATAACCAATGGTATGATTCTCGTAGAGGCGATAATTTGTCCTTTTTTACAGGGAAAATTATTTTTCAGGGTGGCAAGAATAATACTGTCCAGCTTGTTTACTTTAAGAAGATTCTGAATGTCTACTTTAAGCAATCCATCGACTTTGCTGATAATATTTATTTTACCTTCACGAGGTTCAGTCCATTCCAAATGGTTTCCGGAAACTGCCCGTGCAATTCTCAGTGCAGCATCATCTTCATGGAGCTGATTTTTTGAAAGATTAAGGACATACAGGGACCGCTTCCCGATTTTCAACAGTTCGGGAATATCTTCCTTGCGTACAACATGACCTTTTTTAAACCCTACACCCTTGAACTTCCCGGGAATGATCCGGGTCATATCATGGGCCAGAACTGTTCCCACAGCATCTTCGACGTTAATTTTTTTCATCAGTTACCGCTCCAGACGTCATTTGCTGTTATCAAGATTCCACATTCACATCCAATGTATGTTTTACTGCCTAATCAAGTTGTCCTGCACGGAATCCCTTTGATTTGCAAATTCACCATTTTGCTCCTCCTCCTAAAACGCATCCTTTCGTGAAAAAATACGGCGAATTCATGAAAAAGTCAAGATTTGCGAAAACTGATGTCAGAAGAAAGTAAACCGTCCAAAAAGGGGAGAAGTATCGGAGATGTTCGTCAATAAATAAGTACAGCATAAAACAACTGAAATATTGGCATATTATTTAAAAGCAAAACGCGATTTCGGTCAACATAATTGACTGATGAGGAAAATTTATCAAATTCGGCTACTTTAATCAATTTGACTATTTCCAACAGGATAAGGTATTAAAATAAACGATAGAACCTGCACATTCGGTATGCGTCTGTGCATTTATTCCTGACCCGGGAAAGGGCGGTTTATTCCAGCGAAGCAGAGGAGGTGTTCCAATGATTTCCAGTTATATGATAATATCAATGATTGCGTTATCGGCACTTGCAACCGGTGTGGCCGCACCTGAGTTTGAAGCGGTTTCACATGATGGCCGGAAAATAACCCTCACTGCGTTGCAGCAGCAGGGTCCGGTAATGCTTGTCTTCCTGCGCGGGTTCGGCTGACCTTACGCCCGAAAACATCTGGGCCAGATGAAAAAGGATTTCAAGGAATTCACGTCAAGAAACACCACGATTGTCGCTGTCGCACCGCATACAACGGAGCAGGTCGCGGAGTACTGGAAGAAAGAGGAACTACCCATGATCGGTATTCCCGACGAGGACGGAAAACTCGCCAACCTTTACGGCCAGGAATGGAAGCTGCTGAAACTTGGCAGGATGCCCGCGCTTTTCGTGATTGACCGGAAGGGCGCTCTTGCATTCACCCAGTACGGAACAAGCATGTCAGATATACCGGATAACAGCGAGATGCTGAAGGTGCTGGACGGGTTGAGCGGATTATAGGGCGGACCTGGGGGGATACAATTTACTCATCTGCTTCACCGGCCCTGCTGGTAGTGTTTATTGAAGCCTTCCCGGAGGTCAATAAGACAGAAGCTGAAATAAGACGCCGGGCTAATCACATTCTATTCAAGGAGAGGGGTCTGGTTGAGAAAATTCTGTTTTAAGGCTCCTTCTGAGGCGTTTTCCGGTCACGAAAGGACCTGCTTTTTTTTCAATCAGCAGATAAAAACTTCAGAGGGAACTCTGCTTATCAGACGCGCTCCGGTTTCTGTTACCATGAAAACGCTTTCGATACCTGCCGAAAATTCGTTCTGAAACAACATTTTGGGTTCAAGCGCGAATACCATTCCCGGTTCCAGCCGCTCCTTTTTTCCCCTGGCAATTACGGGCTGCTCTATAAGCTCCAGCCCGACTCCGTGTCCTATAAAAGAGACCTTGTATCCAGGCGGCCCCAGAAAATATTCGGCATAGCCGAGTGAGCCGGCCAGAGATTCGGCGTGCAGGAAGAGTTCACCGGCAGTTATCCCCGGCCTTGCCTTTTCCAGAACGGAGTCATGAATTTCAATGGCAGCCCGGCAGGCCTTCAAAGCTTTGTCAGACATCGAACCGATTGCAAACATTCTGGTCTCATCCATATGGTAGCCGTTCATTACGGTTGATAGGTCGACCATTATCGGTTCATCTGCTGCGAGGAGCTTGTTTCCGGCGCCGCAGGGAAAAGCGGCAGACGTGCCCTCACCGCTGGCCGGTGAGTCAAGGAGTCCGACCATACCGCCGCTTTTGCCGCTCAAGACATGCCAGGTATATGCTTCCGTCAGATAATCCCGGATTCTGAGTCCGGCGCCGTGACCCAGCTTTCTTGCAAAGGTTTCATACATGCCGGCAAATTCCATTTCCGTCAGGCCCGGACGGATAATTGTTTTCATATATTCAAAAGTCAGGTTCGACATTTCGGCAGTCCTCTCCATTTGTTCTATCTCCCAGCTTGACTTTATCATTCTTACGGCAAGGATCGATGGAGAGGCGTCAACGAAATCTCTTGCCGAAAAGATACTTCTGTAAAAATTGAATGATTTAACCGGTAATACATCAAACTCAAACGCTAATGCATCAGGAAGACGTCCGTAAAAATCGATAATACGCCCGGGAACTTCCCTAATAGAATTGATTCCAATAATATTTTTTAAAGAAGATTCTTCCTGTGCCCTCGGGAGATATTTTTTAATGAATAGAAGAGCTTCTCCTTCGGCAGGTATATAGAGATAGCCGTTCTGAGCCGTACCTGTAAAATAGAATTGATCGACTCGCTGACTGATGAAGGTTCCATCAATGTTACTTAGCTGCATTTCCTTCTGTATTGCTTTCCTTCGGCCAACTATTTCGCTTTCCGGCACCTTGAATTTTTCCATTTGCTTTCCTTCCGGGACATTTATGTTGTGGTTAGAATATTACACAATACCGAGAAGATTGGCAATGTTTCGGTGAAAGACTTTTTCTTTTTCTTCGCTATTGTATCCGGCCAGATCAAGCAGCCTTCCGATAATATCGATTTCTATTTTATGGTCAAACCACGGCCAGTCGGTTCCGAAGAGAATATGTTCCGGTCCGTGAGTTTCAAGAAGGCGGATAAATTCCTTCCCTGATAATGTATGTGCGGCATTTGATGTGTCGAGATAGAGGTTTTTTGAGGGTAAGAGGTGTTTGAATATTTCTTCAGGGGGAGCGGTCAGCCCTCCCATGTGTGCTGCGACAAAATCAATATCCGGATATTTTCTTGCGATATCTCCCAGAAGTAGAGGTGTGGTGGTATGAAGGCGAGGAGTCCCGAAATATTCATGCGCAAAAGAGAAGGTGTCGAGAATCACAAAAAATCTTCCGCTTCCCGAAACATTTAATGTTTCGATGAGTTTGAAAAGGTTGAGTGTTTCCGGCGCTGATAAAGAAAAACCCTGGGAAAAAGAACAAAGTTTTATCGCCCGGACCCCTTGTGTCTGCAAACGCAAAAGCTCTTGCCTGTTGTCTTTTGAGAACGGGTGGAGGGTGCCGGCGGTAAAAAGGAAGTCTGATCCTGCGGCTAGTTCAATAAATGACGAATTAATTTTTCTTATATCTGCCACGTTTGCCGTAGGAAGGATAAGGCAGGAATCAACACCTGATGACCTGCAGTCTTTCTCCAGTGCGGAAATATTTGTACGTCCTTTGGCAAATGAGGTATGCAGCTTAATTTTTTTCACCATCGCGGATTTAGCAGAGACGTTTGCAATAATCCTGGAGGAAAATATGTGAGTGTGGCAGTCGATGATCATTTATGTACCGGTTCCGGCTCGCGTTCTATTCATTTGATATACTATATGGTTATAATAACCTGCTTTTGGGTCGCGGGAGTATATGAAAACAGTATTTGTGTGTCAATATAATTACAATCTCAAACCAGCTTCTTTTTAGCGAAGCGCTCCAGTCCCATTTCCTCTCCAAAGGCTTCCGCCAGTTGTCCGGCCAGGCTTGTCATCTCTGCCTCGCCCGTCGTTTCTACAACCAGGTGATAGTCGTCGAGTAATTTAAGTTTTCCGTGCTGCTTTACGATTTCTGTTACCTTACGGACATCGACGGTGAACCAGCCCTTCATGCGGGACAGCAGTTCCTCTCCTTTCAGTGGCCGCTCTATGACCAGATCGATCCGGCGAAACTTAGCCTCCCACCCGATAGCTGAATGTCTTTTCAGTACCGGCCGCACAGGATCATGCATGGCGGCGCACTTAAACCATAAGAAAGCTCTTTCCATAATTCCTCCAGGATGTTAAATTAGTTTCCATCCGGAAATGGCCCTTTTGTGCGATCTCTGTGTCAATCTGCGGGATTGCTTGTGCGACATACAATGCGTATGTCTCCGCGCAATCCCCTGATTTTCTTGAGCCTGCCCAAAATTGCCTATTTCCGAATTGGAAACTTGCATGTGTCCAAATTTGGTTTCAGGATGGACACTAAAATAAAACTTTTTACAGGAGAAATAATATATGGATATTCTTGAAGCTATGCAACAGAGAAAAAGTGCCCGGGCTTATCTGGCTAAAGCGGTTTCCCGGCGTGATATCGAAGAGATCCTGGCCTGTGCTTCTTTTGCACCTTCGGCGATAAATCTCCAGCCCTGGGAATTTATCATTACCTATGGAGAGGAGAAGGATCGTCTGGTGAGGAGACTGCTTAAGGCCAGGTCAGAAAAAATGGTCAAGTGCGGACCGGGTACGGAGAAGCCCTTGCCTGAAAAAATCAGTAGGCGCGCGGCGGAGGCAATGGCCGTCATGGAACCGGAAATATCCACCCTCGGGCTGACGTTCAACCAGTTTATCGAAGAGGGAAGCTGTTCATTTTATGGCGCGCCTGTAGCCATAATTGTGGCTATTGATAAACTTTTTCCGGTAGTTCGCTATCTGGATATCGGGCTGGCGGTTTCCTACCTGCTTTTGGCGGCACAGGCCAAAGGTCTGTCAACCTGCCCTATCGGACTGATTACGGCCTATAAAGAGGATATTGCGCGGGTACTCAATATATCAGAGGAAAAAGAAATTCTTCTGGGTATATCCTTAGGATATGCTGATGAGTCTTCTCCGGCAAACGCTTTCCGGACGAGGAGGGTGGATTTGCAGGAAATCGTTACCTGGTATGAATGAATACAGAAAACCGGCAGCATGAAATAACTAAAACCGGATCGGGATTAGTATGGCATGTTTTTTCTTGACACCCAATTACGATGTGGCTATATTATAATCACATTGTATAGGACATAATAATCATTTTTTATCATTAAGGGTAATTTTCTGATTGAAGCTTCCCGCCGCAAACAGCGGGGGATGTGTTTGTTGTTGGTGAGGGATTTTTTTAGTTAAGTATTTGTAACCCATGATTAATCAAAAAACATGCCACGTATTGAGGTAATCTATAAGAGGTAAATAAAATGCGATACGCAGAGACGGGGTTTAATTTAGAAGTTGACCTAACCCGGGGAAACATTGAGAGGATAGCAACTGACCCAAGAGACACCGAACTTTATCTTGGTGGCTTAGGTACTAATGCCAAGATATTATGGGATAGGGTTCCCCCCGAAACTGAACCCTTTTCTCCTGATAATCTACTGATATTCGGAACCGGTCTTTTATGTGGTACGCCTGCTACCGGTTGTAATCGTACTATTGTTTCTACCATTTCGCCTCAGACCAGGTTAATGGCATATTCAATGATGGGGGGCTTTTTTGCCCCTGAATTGAAGTATGCCGGTTATGACAAAGTGATCCTTCGGGGCAAATCCCCCAGTCTGGTTTATTTGTGGATAAATAATGATAAAGTAGAGCTGCGTGATGCTTCACATTTGCAGGGTAAAGGAGCCGTTGAAACTGCAGAACTTATTCGACAGGAGTTGAAGGAGCCGAAAGCCCAGGTGGCTGCTATCGGCCTTGCCGGTGAAAACAGGGTCTATTTTGCTTCTATTGAGCAAGGCAGATCGAGTGCCAGCCGGGGCGGGATAGGGGCTGTTATGGGAGACAAAGGCTTAAAGGCGATAGTCGTTCGCGGAACAAAGGATGTCAATATAGCCCGGCCTGATGAATTCATGGGGCTTTGCAAAGAAGTGCTGGAATATATAAAATTCCGAAATGAAAATCCGGTTCCGGGGGTTATGCCCATTTTAGCGGGACTTGGGTCGCCGCAGGAGATGAAAGTGCATGATGAGAAGTGGCACACAGAGAATTTCATGTGGGGAAATTCCCGAACACGCAGAAAAGATTTTTGGAATGAGGAAGTCGCAGCGGAGTGGATGAAGACCATGGATAGTATGCGGAAGCGTCTGATCAGTTGCTATAACTGTCCGATGACGTGCGGAGCAACAATTCAGCCCCCAGGATTTCCAACATATATGATGAAATGCTTCTCAAAACTGACTTATACAATGGCGGCCTATTCAGACCTGGAATTTGGTTTGGGTATCGCTCAAAGCGCTACCGAGTACGGGGTGGATGGATTCTCAACTCCTCAAGTGATGGCCTTTGCTCTTGAGCTTTATGAAAACGGCATTTTGACTGATAAAGACTTTCCGGGAATGCCGTCTGATAACAATGGGAGATTTTACTGGTTACTCGACAGAATTGTTCGGCGGGAAGGAATAGGAAATGTTCTGGCCAATGGTACTTATTGGGCGGCCCAAGAGATAGGTAACGGCGCAGAAGCATATGCGCATAATAATATTAAGAAACATGAACAGCTGCCTCTCAAGTTATCCATGCTGAATCCTATTTATTTCCTTATGTATTGCACCGGTGAGAAGATAAACATCACCCAGATTGAAGGGCAGTTTCCCCAGGCGCCTTTTCCCACGAGAGAGGAAAGAGAAGAGTTTGTAAAGGATTGGTTCCAGGTTCCTGATGAAAAGTTCAAGCAGATCTTTCTGGACTGGGAACTGCGCGGCGATAAGTCCCTGCCTTTTTATCCGACTGTTCAAATGTGTTGTGACATTGTTGACTGGCAGGAAAGGATGCATTACATCGACGACGCCCTCGGGATGTGTGCCGGTTTATCCTCATTCCCCTTAAAACCCCCGTACCATATGCACAATTATCCAAAATTCATCTCATCGGGCGCCGGGATCGATATGAATGAGGAAAAACTGACACAAGCAACAAAAAGGTACCGGACTTTAGTCAGGGCTATTAATATAAGCAGAGGCATGAGGAGAAAAGATGAGAAGCCCCCAGAGGACCACTGGAAGAAAAGATTTCCCGAGCTTGAAGAGAAGCTCTTAGATGATTACTACAAATTGAAGGGGTGGAATGATCAGGGTATTCCTACTAAAGAGTCCTTGCATGAGCTGGGTTTGGATTATGTGGGGAAAGATTTTTTAGAGCGGGGAATCTTGACGGATAGTGAAGATGCTCCTTTCAAAGAGGCTGCGACAGAAAAAGAGAAGAAATAAAGCGAGGGTGTTATGACAGTGAAGGGTGAGAAAAAAAAGAAAACAATTAAAACTATAAAAATTGATGTTGATAAATGCAATGGCTGCCGGGCATGTGAGATGATCTGCTCCGCCTTTCACGCCGCACCGAAATACAGCAGTAATAATCCGGCGAGGTCTCGTATCCGGGTGATTCGTGAACCGCTAAAAGATGTGTATGTTCCTGTATATGCGGGTGAGTACACGCAAGCCGAATGTGCCGGCAGAGACAAATACACGATTGACGGAAAGGAATACGACGAGTGTGCCTTCTGCAGGGCTTCCTGCCCGTCCAGGTCCGAGTTCAAAGAACCCGATTCCGGCCTTCCTCTAAAATGCGATATGTGTGAAGGCGAAGAAGAGCCATTGTGTGTCAAGTGGTGCTCAGTTGATGCCCTGAGCTACGAAGAAAGGGAAGAGGAAGTCGAAGAAGCGGTGGAGCAGGAGCAGTTGGAGACCGGATTGGAATCACTGGCAAACAAATATGGATTACAGCAAATAATGGATACTGTTGCCCGAATGTCACAGAAGGACTAAATATCTAAGGCGAAAGAAGAGGATTAATAAAAAGAGTGGAAACAGTTGCCCCCTTCAAGGAAGTAGTGCTTGAGATAAAAGAGGCTGGCGGAGGAGCCTTCAGACATTGTTTTCAGTGTGGATTATGCGATGCCGTTTGTCCGTGGAACAGGGTCAGACAGTTCAGCATTCGCAAGATAATCCGGCAAGCCACGTTCGGTTTGACTGAGATAGATGGTGAAGATATATGGAGATGTACGACCTGCGGAAGATGCCCTCAGCATTGCCCGAGAGGCGTTAAACAGATAGAAGTCGGGGTATCCTTACGCAGGGTTGCCTCAAATTATGAAGTTTTTCCCGCTTCAGTCCGCTCCGCCCGTACCGCGAGAGCAAGCCTTATTTCTGAAGGCAACCCCTTACAGTTCGAACGGAAAAAGCGGGCGGATTGGGCAAAAGATCTGTCTGTAAAAACCTTCACCGAGGGGATGGAGGTTTTATATTTTGTCGGCTGTTACCTCAGCTATGATCCGAGAATGAAAAAGACAGCCACCGCCACCGCCAATATTCTCAAAAAAGCAGGGGTCGATTTCGGGATATTGGGCACCAAAGAAAACTGCTGTGGAGAAAGCATACGAAAGACGGGCAGTGAGGAAGTTTTCAGGAGTCTCGCCAAGGAAAACATCAAGACTTTTATTGATAATGGTGTAAAGAAAATTCTTGTTTCATCCCCTCATTGCTACCACACCTTCAAAAACGAGTACCCAGAATTCATGGTGAACTTTGAGGTTATTCATATCTCCCAGTATTTATTAGAACTTATTAATAAGGGAAGGCTGAAACTCACCAAGGAGTATGATAAGAAAGTGACATATCATGACCCATGCTACATGGGCCGTCATAATGGCATATACGATGAACCCCGTGACGTTTTAAAGAAGATAGCGGGTTTGGAGCTCGTTGAGATGGCTGATTCACGCAAAGAGAGTCTCTGTTGCGGCGGGGGAGGCGGCAGGATCTGGATGGATACGCCGAAGAGTGAAAGGTTTTCCGATCTGAGATTAAAACAAGCCAACGAGATCGGTGCGCAGGTGCTGGTTACTGCCTGTCCGTACTGCATCACTAATTTTGAGGAGAGCAGGTTAAACCTGGAGTATGGAGATGTCATAGAGGTTAAGGACATCACGGAAATTGTCAATGATGTGTTTTAGGGAAGTGATTTAGGGTTAGCACCTCTTCGCCGGCCGACGAGGGCGCTACGGACACATAATATATGATGAGGGGATAGAAAGTGGGAAACGAAGTATTGCCAAAAGAAATAATTCAGCAATTTTCTGCAAGTCTTGGCGACAATGAAATTGGAGACGTATTGGTTGTGGGGGGTGGGATCAGCGGTATTCAAGCCTCTCTTGATCTTGCCACTGCCGGCTTTAAGGTGTACCTGGTTGAGAAAGCACCCAGTATCGGCGGCCATATGGCCCAGCTTGATAAGACCTTTCCAACCAATGACTGCTCGATGTGAATTCTTTCACCCAAACTGGTCGAGGTCGGCCGGCATCCAAATATTGAGGTTTTGACGTTTACAGAAGTTGATCGAGTGGAAGGGGAAGCTGGTAACTATAAAGTAACCCTGGTTAAAACTCCCCGATACATAAGAGAAGATAAATGCACGGGTTGTACGACCTGTGTAAAATACTGCCCGGTTCAATATCCTGATAAATTTAATCAGGAAATATCGGAGAATAAAGCCGTACATGTTTACTTTTCTCAAGCCATTCCCCTTGTCGCATATATTGATGAGAGCTGTCTTTACCTTAAAGAGAAAAAATGTGATATCTGCAGGAGCGTATGTCAGACAGGCGCCATAGATTTCAAACAGGTTAAGGAAAAAATAGAAATAAATGTGGGAGCGATAATTCTGTCTTCCGGAATCAAGCCGTTTGATCCCAGGGTGAAGGATGAATATGGCTACGGTATAATGCAGAATGTGGTCACCAGTATGGATTATGAACGCCTGTTATCCTCTACCGGTCCTTACGGCGGTGAAGTACTGCGCGCTTCCAGCCGTAAGCATCCAAAAAAAATAGCCTGGATTCAATGCGTCGGTTCCAGGCGGGTTACCCCCGGCGATAACAGCTATTGTTCCGGCGTATGCTGCACTTACACCCAGAAGCAGGTGATTTTGACAAAAGATCATGATGCTGAGACAGAGTGTAAGATATTCCATAACGATATTCGCTCCCATGGCAAGGATTTTGAGCGATACTACCAAAGAGCGGAAAAACTTCCCGGAGTTGAATTCATTAGAAGCTACGCATCAATCGTAAGAGAGATCCCGGAAAGCAGGAATGTAGTCGTAAGATACGCAACGACCGACGATGGCGTAAAAGAAGAAGAATTCGAAATGGTGGTATTATCCGTTGGATTGAATCCTCCCGCCGATTATAGGGTGCTGGCGGAAAAGTTCGGAATCGAGCTCAATTCTCACGGATTCTGTAAGGGAACTCATTGCAATCCGATCGAGACCTCTCGCCCCGGGATCTTTGTCAGCGGAGCCTTCCAGGGGCCAACGGATATCCCCGAGTCAGTTTTTAGCGCCAGCGGGGCCGGCGCACAATGTGGTGAATTCCTGGATTATAGGCGCGGGAAGCTGGCCAAACAGCGGATATATCCACCGGAAAAGGATGTCTCAAAAGAGGATCCGAAGATCGGTGTTTTTGTATGTCATTGCGGGGCAAATATCTCAAGTGTGGTAAATGTTCCTTCCACCGTTGAATATGCCCTAACTCTACCCAATGTCGTTTATGCTCAGCAGCAGCTTTTTTCATGTGCTACAAATTCAGCCAAGGAAATAACGGACCTGGCCATGGCAAAAGGGCTCAATCGTGTGGTGATTGCGGCATGCTCTCCCAGGACCCTTGAACCGTTATTCCGCGACACCCTTCGGGAAGCGGGACTTAACCAATATTACTGCGAAATGGCGAATATCCGGGAACATTGCTCTTGGGTCCACTCAAAACAAAAAGAAGAGGCAACTGAAAAGGCAAAGGATCTTATCAGAATGTCGGTAGCACGCGCCCGCTTTTTGGCACCATTACAGGAATTTGATCTGCCGGTAAACAAGAACGCCTTAGTGGTGGGTGGCGGTATCGCCGGTATGACCTGTGCGCTTTCCATCGCCAACCAGGGGCATGAAGTTTACCTGGTGGAAAAGGATAAAGATCTGGGAGGGATGGCGCGGAGAATTCACACCACCATCGAAGGGATGGATGTTCAAGCTTATTTGAATGATCTGAGACGCTCGGTTTATAAAAATCCCTTGATACATGTAGAACATGAAGCCATTATTTCGGACGTTTCAGGTTATGTGGGCAATTTTATCACCACGGTGATAACGGAAGGAAGGGTCAAGGAGATAAAACATGGCGCCTCCGTCATTGCCATAGGTGCTGATGTATATAAGCCCACTGAATATCTTTATGGAAAAGACGACAGGGTGATGACCCACCTCGAGTTGGGAGAAAAGATAGCCGAAGGAGAAGAAAAGGTTATTAATGCCGGGAGCCTGGTGATGATCCAATGCGTCGGCTGCAGAAATGAGGACAGAAATTACTGCAGCAGGGTTTGTTGCAGTCATGCAGTGAAAAATGCGTTGAAACTTAAGGAGAAAAAACCCGAGATGGATATTCACATTCTCTTTCGGGATATGAGAACGTATGGGTTCAAAGAGGATTATTACCGCGAAGCCTCAGAGAAAGATGTAAAGTTCATCCGATATGAGCCGGATGATAAGCCTCTGGTGGAAGCTGCCGTGGAGGAAGGGAAATCTGTCTTAAGAATTACCGTTGCCGACACCATATTAGGTCAGAAGCTTGCTATTGATGCAGATTTTCTTTCATTGGCTGCCGCAGTGATTCCCTCCGCATCAACCAGGGGAATAGCCTCATTATTCAAGGTGACGTTGAGTCCGGATGCTTTTTTCAAAGAAGCCCATGTTAAATTGAAACCGGTAGAGTTCGCAACCGATGGCGTTTATCTTTGTGGCACGGCTCACTACCCGAAACATATAACTGAAACGATCAACCAGGCCTATGGCGCTGCCGGTCGGGTCTTAACACTTCTCTCCAAAGATACCGTTGTTGCCTCAGGTTCTGTCTGTGAGGTAACAGAAAACGATTGTGTCTCGTGCGGGGCCTGTATTACAGCTTGTACGTACGGTGCGATAGAATTTATTGAAACGCCAAAAGGAAGAAAAGCCCGGGTTAATCCTATCCTCTGCAAGGGAGACGGTGTTTGTAACGCAAAATGTCCGACAAACGCGATCGTGCTGAAGCATTATACTGATGAAGAGATCTTTCACCAAATTGAGGCGGCGGGTACAGACGAAGAGATCCTGAAACAAATCGATGCAGTGATAGAGACTTGCTTATAGAAGACTACTAATTGAGAATTAAGGAGTCAGAATCCAGGAGTCAGAATAAAAAAGGATTTATTTCCGATTTTACATTATGATTTCCGGTTTTATGAACACTCTCTGTATGAATTCAACAAACGAGGTAAGAGCAAATGAGTACAGGTCTTGAATTTAAACCCAGAATATTAGGTTTTGTATGCCATTGGTGAGCATACGGCGCTGCTGACCTGGCTGGAGTTTCCAGACTGCAATATACAAATGAAATCAGGCTGATTCGCGTCATGTGTTCCGGCAGAGTCGACCTGGAATTTATCCTCAGGGCCTTCCTAAAAGGACAAGACGGAGTATTGATTGGAGGCTGTAAGTTAAATGAATGTAATTACGTAACTCATGGTAATTTCGATGCGCTGAGCAATACGTACCTTTTCAAAAAAATAATGGAACTGACAGGCCTGAACCCTGAAAGGCTGAGAATAGAATTTATGTCAGGTGCTGATGGAAACCTCCTGGCCGAAGTTATTAATGATTTTGTTAAGAAGATAAAAGAGATAGGCCCCATTGGCAAAGGAGAAGGAATAGACGGAAAGGGATTAAAGTTCAAACTTGAGGCGGTTAAAAAATTAATCCCCTATATCAAGCTGGTGGAAAGGGAGCGGCTGAGAGTACCTGTTAAATCGGAAGAAGCTTATCATCATTATTTCAAAGGTGATGAGGCAGACCGGTTACTTGATGAATTAATCGGCGACAAGTTGGTGATGAGCCAAATTATGTCCCTGCTTCGGGAAAAACCGCTTTCAACGGGTAATATCTCCGAGCTCTTGGGCTTAAGTCCGTCTGAAGTTTCGAGGCACATTAATATTTCATCAAGACACGGATTGATAAGGTACGATGAAGGCAGAAAGTGCTATGCTCTCGCATAGGGTGAATATGGGGGCACAACACATCGTGTTCTGCTCAGGAACGGATTAAGGGAACATAAGATCAGGACAGTATGGATAAAAATAGAATCGATCAGATCATTGACAAACATCATGGAGAGGCCAGTTCACTGATTCAGGTATTACTGGAGATTCAGAGTGAAAACAATTGGCTTCCCAAGGAGGCATTAGAGAGGGTAAGCAAAAAAATACAGGTTCCTCTAACCAGGATACAGCATATCGCTACCTTCTATAAAGCTTTTAGTTTAGTTCCCAAAGGACGCCATGGCATTCACATTTGTGTGGGGACTGCCTGTCATGTCCGTGGCGCAACGCGTATCCTTGACACAGTGAAAGAAGCGACTGGAATTAAACCCGGCGAAACGGACCTGGATATGAAGTTCAGCCTGGAAACTGTTAACTGCCTGGGCTGCTGTGCGTTAGGACCGGTGATGGAAGTCAATGGAAAGGTCCACGGTAAGATGTCACCTGTCAAGACGGCAGAAGTGTTAAAAATCTACGAGTAGGGGAAAATTATGCCGCGGTTAAATTCGCCTGAAGAATTAAAGAGCTTCAGACAAGATTTATTATCCAAAAGAGATCCAAACAAGCCTTGCGTTTCAATATGTGCCGGCGCGGGTTGTATCGCCTCCGGTGCGGATGAAGTAATAGCCGCTTTTAAAGCAGAGATTGAAAAACAGGGTTTAACGACCGGGGTGGACACCAAAGGCACCGGGTGTCCGGGATTTTGTGAGAGAGGACCCGTTGTGGTGATTTATCCAGAGGAGATATGTTATCTTCAGGTAACGGCCGAAGACGTTCCCGAGATTGTCTCACAGACCATAAAGGAGAAAAAGGTCGTCGATCGTCTGCTCTATGTTGACCCAGCTACCGGCGAAAAAGCAATCCATGAATCCGACATTCCCTTCTATAAAAACCAGCAACGGACCCTCCTTTGTAAAAATATCAAGATCGATTCGAAGAGCATCGATGATTATCTGGCGATCGATGGGTATTCGGCGTTAACCAAAGCATTTACCGAGATGACCGACGTGGAGGTTTTGGCGGAAGTCAAAAAATCCAACCTGAGAGGAAGAGGCGGAGCCGGCTTTCCTGCGGGAAGCAAGTGGGAAGGATCCCGAAATGCTCCGGAAAAAATAAAATATGTGATCGTTAATGCCGATGAGGGCGACCCAGGGGCGTTTATGGATAGAGCGCTTCTTGAAGGAAATCCTCATTCCATCCTCGAAGGGTTGATCATCGGCGCCTATGCCGTCGGCTCCCATGAGGGCTATATTTATGTCCGGCAGGAATACCCCCTTGCCGTAGAGAATATAACGCTCGCGATCAGGCAGGCAGAGGCGTACGGGTTGCTGGGGGAAAATATCCTTGGCTCCGGGTTTGATTTCAAGGTGTTTGTGCACCAGGGGGCCGGCGCATTCGTATGTGGTGAGTCAACAGCGCTTATGACGGCACTGGAAGGAAGAGTTGGAGAGCCCAGACCTAAGTATATCCGCTCCAACATCGTGGGCCTCTGGGGTAGACCCAGCGTTCTCAACAATGTTGAAACGTGGGCGAATGTGCCGCTCATCATCAATAAAGGAGCTGACTGGTTTACTCAGGTTGGAACCGAAGGAAGCAAGGGCACGAAGATTTTCTCACTGGTCGGCAAAATAACCAACACCGGTCTGGTTGAAGTCCCCATGGGCATCACGCTCAGAGATATTATTTACAAGATCGGAGGCGGAATCCCTGAAGGCAAGAAGTTTAAAGCCGTGCAGACAGGAGGACCTTCCGGAGGATGTATCCCGGAAGAGATGCTGGCTCTGGAGGTTGGTTTTGATGAACTCACCAAGGTCGGCTCGATGATGGGCTCCGGCGGGATGATCGTCATGGATGAAGATACCTGTATGGTGGATGTCGCAAGGTACTTCATTAACTTCCTCACGGATGAATCATGCGGCAAATGCGTCCCCTGCCGTGAAGGCCTGAGACAGATGCACAAAACGCTTACTAACATCACTGAAGGAAGAGGGAAAGAAGGGGACATCGAGCTTCTGGAAGCATTGTCCGAGACCGCGATCGAAGCCTCCCTGTGTGCTCTGGGCAAGAGCGCACCGAACCCGTTTTTAAGCACCGTGCGCTATTTCAGGAACGAATATGAGGCACACATCAAGGAGAAGCGCTGCCCGGCGTTGTCCTGCAAGGAGCTGATCTCGTACTATATAGATCCTGCTAAATGCCAGGCCTGTTTGATTTGCGCAAGGAAGTGCCCTGCCGATGCGATTGAAGGCAGCAAGAACAAGATCCATGTCGTTGACCAGAACAAATGCACAAAATGCGGAACTTGCTTTGAGGTCTGCCCCTCCCGATTTGCAGCGGTGAAGAAGATTTCCGGCGTACCTGTTCCGTCCCCCATCCCTGAAGAAGAAAGAAATATAACCAGAAAGAGCAAAGAAAAATGAGTGAAATCCTTTTACAGATTGATGGAAAAGAAGTTAAAGCAACGGCCGGGATGACCCTTTTGGAAGCAGCCCGAAGTGCGGGAATATCCATCCCCACACTCTGTCATCACGAAAAATTGGAACCGTTTGGCGGGTGCCGGCTTTGCATCGTGGAAGTAGAAGAGCGTGGCTGGACAAGGCTCGTTGTTTCGTGCGTTTACCCGGTTGGGAAAAATCTGATCATAAGAACCAGATCCGAGAAGGTGGACAGAATCCGCAAAATGATTATAGAGCTGTTGATGGCTCATGCACCGGATGCTTTCGAATTGCTGGATTTGGCTCAAGAGTACGGCGCAAACAGGGACCGTTTTGAAAAAGAGGCCTCATTTTGCATTCATTGTGGTCTATGTGTAAGATACTGCGCTGAGGTCAAGAAGAAGAACGCTGTTGGATTCGTTGACAGAGGAATAAGAAAAGAGATCAGTTTTATTCCGGAAATCGCTTCTAAAGAGTGCAATAACTGCAAGGAATGTTTTCAGCTCTGCCCGACATCGTATCTACAGGCAGCTTTTGTTTTAACCCAATCCCTCGCGTTTCCTTAATATGACGCTCACTTTTAAACGGCCGAACATAAAAAGCAATATATAGGAGGATAATTTGAAAATTCTCACAACAGTAAAAAAAGTAGTTGATGTGGAATTAAATATCCATTTGAAGGATGGCGTTATTGTTGAAGACGGGTTGCAATATGTTATAAACGCCTGGGATGAAAGCGCCGTTGAAGCCTCTGTCCGACTTAAGGAGAATAAAGGCGCTGAAACGACATTGGTGAGCATCGGCGGCGGAGACAACTCGGATATGATCCGAAGATGCTATGCCATGGGAATTGAAAAGGGGATTCATATTGATGATCCGGCGCTGGCTAAAGCCGATTCATCAATCTTTGCCAAGGTGTTGCAAAAGGTTTACGAAAAGGGAAATTATGATCTTGTCATCACCGGCAAACAAGCCCAGGATACGGATAGCGGACAAACCGGAATCATATTGGCGGAGTATTTGGGATTACCGTGCGTCAGCAATGTAATTGCCATCGAAGTGATGGACGATAAACACATTAAAGTATCCCGATCAGGGGATGACGGAACCGAAATTGTTGAACTGGAGTTACCCGCCGTGATTACGGTTGATGTCAGTATTAATGAACCTCGACTGCCCCAAATGCGCGGCATCATGATGGCAAAGAAAAAGGCCATTGATGTAATGGATCTGGCGGCATTAGGGACTTCACCTGATGATGTCGGATGCGCTACTCCGAAATCGGGAATTGTTGAATTTATGGCATCGAAAATGCGTAAAGCCGGGAAAAAATTTGAAGGCGATGCCGCTGAAATCACCGCCCAGGTCGTTAATCTTTTGGCCAATGAAGCAAAGGTTTTATAGCCAACTGTCATAATTTGACAATAACCGGATAACTACAAGGAAAACAATATTATGGCTAAAGTACTCGTAATTGCAGACATCAAACAAGGTGTACTAAAAGGCAGTACTGCCGAGCTTTTATCAAAAGCCAAATCCATTGGTGCGGAAACCGCAGTGGTGGCGATTGGCTGTAATATCAATATGTTAATTCCAAACTTGGTAAGCGCAGGTTCAGATACTCAATATGTAGCCGATGATCCGGGACTGGAGCTTTTTTCGGCTGGTCCATATGCATCCTGTGTGGTTGACGCCGCCAAAAAATTTGATGCCAATCTGATCTGGTTCGGTTTTTCCGAAAACAGCAAAGCCTTGGCCCCAAGGGTTGCAGCTCGGCTGGATGCAGCATGTGCCACTGAAATTACCGACGTGATGCTTTCCGGAGATCAAATCGAAGTAATAAGACCCGCCATCACAAATAAAGTGATTCAACGCGTCAAAGTTAATACCAAAAAACTGGTGGCAGTTGTCAGAGCGGGCGCTTTCGAGGCTACTAAAGGAATCGCAGGAACTGAAAACGTAGTCAAACTCTCTCCTCCGGAGCAAGATTTAAAGGCCTTGATCAAGAAAATTCTGACTGATGCAAGCGGTGAAATAGATCTTGCCGATGCCGACATCGTCGTTTCAGTGGGGCGAGGAGCTAAAGATCTGGCCGGAGTCAATCTCGTAAAAGAACTGGCCACAGATCTAAAAGCCGGATTTGGCTCATCCCGCGCTATGGTAGATGCCGGTTTAATGGCACATAATAAGCAAGTCGGGCAAACCGGTAAAATTGTAGCGCCTACCCTTTATGTGGCAATCGGTATCTCCGGAGCCATTCAGCACCTTGCGGGAATGAACGGCTCAAAAGTGATTCTGGCTGTTAATAAAGATCCAGAAGCACCCATCTTCAACGTGGCTGACTATGGTATCGTCGGAGATCTCTTCGAGGTGGTTCCGATTCTCCGTGAAGAGATCAAAAAGATTAGACATTAGGAGCCAATTGCAAAAGTCGTCATTCCCGTGCAAACGGGAATCCAGGAATTTTTGCAGCATATTGAAAAGGCTGGATAGCGCTGGTGCTTCGCTATGTGCCCCACTTTCGTGGGAATGACAAATTCTTCTCTTTTTAGGGCTTTTGTAATTGGCTCGTTAGTCCAAGATTTCTAATTTCGATTTGTACCAAGCCTGTATTTACAGGAAACGCTGCGATGAGGCAATTCCAAGACCATAAAACAGAGCTTTGATTTCCTCGCATATTTGCGACAAATTCAGTATATGGATGAGGTATTTATGAATCCACTTTTGATGTCTTTACTTCTCATTGTAGGGCTGGGGCTTTTCGGCCGCACAATGTATCATAAAATCCTGTTGCTGACGGCTCTTGAACCCGCTGACCGGGCCGGTCATATCAAAGAACGACTTAAGAATATGGTGATTCTGGCAATTGGTCAGAAACGTCTCGTAGGAAGGAAAAAAGAGTGGGCATCGGGTATCATGCACGCTTTAATATTTTGGGGATTCTGCATTCTGTTAATTCGTAGCCTGAATTTATATGGAGAAGGATTCATAAAAGGATATCAGCTGCCTTTTTTTGGCGATGATTATATGCTGGGTTATCTCTATATCGCCCTGAAAGACATCATGGAATGCATTGTTTTGCTGATGGTTATTTATGCCATCTTTCGCCGTGCGGTTCTTAAACCGGAACGATTGCACAATACATGGGAGGCGTATTTTGTTTTGGCCATGATTGGGGTCTTGATGATTTCCGATCTCTTGCACGATGGCGCCCGGTATAACTTAATTATGTTACACAACAACCCTGAGCAGCTTCATTTTTTTAATAACCCGCGGTATGGTTCTGAATTTCTTTGGACACCTGTTTCCGTGGGAGCAGCGGCACTCATATCCGGGGTGAGCGCGGATGCCTCCGGCAATATCATGGTCAGTATGTTTTGGTTGCATATCATGACACAATTGACCTTTCTTAATTTTCTGCCCTTGGGAAAACACTTTCATGTCATTACCTCGCTTCCCAATGTGTTTTTTAAGAACCTGGGATATCCCCATGAGAAGCCGAGGCTTTTGGATTTGGAAGATGAATCGGCCTGGGAAAACGAATCGCTGGGAATCAAACACATCCACCAGCTTAACTGGAAACAGGGATTGGATCTTTACACCTGTACCGAGTGCGGCCGATGTAAAGAGGTTTGCCCCGCTTATACCACCGACAAACCGTTAAATCTGCATGACTTCAATGATAAACTGAAATTTGAACTATTCGATAATGCGGACAACATTATTAAAAGAGCGAAGCTATCCGCCACCAAGAAAGAAAATGGGAACACCGACCTGACTGACAAAATTAAAGCTGAGAAGGCCGAGCTTAACAGTAAAAAGCAGCTTATTGGTGACGTGATCGCCGAAGAGACGCTTTGGGCCTGTACCACCTGCCGCGCCTGTGAAGAAGTCTGTCCTGTGACCATCGAACATGTTCCCCGCATAATCGCCATGAGACAGGGGCAGACGACTATGGCGGAAGCCTATCCCAAAGAATTGAACAAGGCACTTAAAGGACTGGAGCGGAATGGCAATCCCTGGGGAATCGGATATGATAAACGCGCCGATTGGGCGGACGGGTCAGGCGTTAAAATCATGGTGGATGATGCTGACGTCGAATATTTATTATGGGTTGGCTGTGCCGGTTCATTCGATGATCGAACAAAAAAAGTATCAACCAGCCTGGTCAAAATTCTGCAAAAGGCGGATATCAGCTTTGCGATTCTGGGGGTGGAAGAAAAATGCACCGGCGACTTTGCCAGACGTGTCGGCAATGAGATGTTGTACCAAATGATGGCAAAAGAAAACATCGAAATCCTGAATAATTACAAGGTAAAAAAAATTATCACGGCATGCCCCCATTGTTTCAATACGCTTAAGCATGAATACCCGCAAATGGGAGGGAATTATAAAGTAATCCATCATACGGAGTTAATCGATCAGCTCGTAAAAACAGGCAAAATCACCTTAAACAAATCATTGGAAGGATCTCTGACATACCACGATCCATGCTATTTGGGACGATACAATTCGGTTTATGATCAACCCAGATCGATTTTGCAGTCCATATCAAAAGATGGACTAAAAGAACTCGGCCGGCATGGGCGGGAAAGTTTTTGTTGCGGTGCCGGTGGGGGAAGAATGTGGATGGAAGAGACCATTGGTAAAAGAATCAATCTGGAACGAGCGGAAGAAATCGTCGGCAGGAAGATTGCGAATGTGGCGGTGGGTTGCCCGTTCTGCTTAACCATGCTCGAAGACGGTATGAAAGAACTGAATAAAGAAGAGGAAATCAAAACACAGGATATCGCCGAACTCGTGGCGAAGAATATGGCGTGAGTCTAACCCAAACCGGAAAAGCCGGGAATCTTTGAACAGTTCTACTCAAGATTCTTTTTGAGATTTATGAATTCGCTCCTGTCGAAACCCAGGGTTTTGAAAAAAGAGAGAAGATCGGTGGAGTCCCACTTGACGGAAGTATAAATATACTTGATTTTTTTATTCTTGTAATACTTAAAAATTTCCCTGGCCATTTTTTCGCCGATTCCCCTGCCCATGAATTTTGGGTTGACGCCGAGGTTGGCTATCCATGCGCTTTTAGCTATGCCGAATCCCCCTGTTAGTGTGTAGCTTATCAGATAACCGACTAATTTCCCATTCAGTTCGGCCACAAAACTGGCATCTTCTTTCCTCTGGGCCTGTTTCGCAACAATGTTTTTAAAACCGCCGACGCTGGCTGTTTTTGTTATGGAGAGGTATATTTTGCTGATTTCTCCAGCATCTTCACTTTTAAGTTTTCTGATGAGTATTTTATCCACAAGCTGTTTCCTCTGAAATTAATCTGTCCTGATTATTTTAACCTGATGGCCGACCCAGTCGGGTGGAAGATAGACCCTTCCGCTGTTACCACTGAGCTTGACCTCTTTTTCGATCATCTCTTCGCCGTAAATTTCGAATTTCACCTTTGTTTTTGCTGATACGGGAACGCTATCGTCGGTTTTGGAGTTTCTTTCGGTAAGCACTATTAAACAACCCTTTTTCAATGTAAATATAACAGTTTAAATTGATAATTCCTTTAGATAACCTGATTTCAATAGATAGGTAAAACAAAAAACAACCTGATAAAAGAAATCATGCTATCATTATGCTATATCGATATCATCCAGTCAGATTTTGGTCAAGATGTAATTTATACAAAGGTCTCTTTTGAGAATCAGTTGATTTTTTAAGCGGTATGATTTAAGTCACCCGCATGAAAACAGATCTTCATTGCCACGGCGGATATTTGAACAATAAATCACATGTACCGGGAGAATTTCTTAAATGAATAACTTGGCCCTGTTCCACCGGATAGCAAAAAACCCCGATGAATATGGAAGAGAACTGAAGAAGAGCGGCAGGAAAATAGTCGGTTATTTTTGTTCTTACACGCCCGAGGAGATAATATTGGCCGCGGGAGCCGTTCCTTTCAGGATTTTTGGGAAAGGAGATGTTTCCCTTGCGGATGCTCATTTGCAGGCCTATAGTTGCAGTCTTATCCGCGGAGCCCTTGAAGATGCTTTATCCGGAGGGCTTGATTTTCTTGACGGGGCGGTTTTTCCACATACCTGCGATTCAATCCAGAGGCTTTCCGATATATGGCGGATAAATGCAAATACAGGATTTCATATCGATGTTGTGCTGCCGGTCAAACTTGATACGAAAAGTTCGAAAGAATACATGGCCGATGTTATAAAAAAATTCATTCGCGATATTGAAAAAAGCCTCGGGATAGAGATTTCGGCTGACGACCTCAGGGCTTCAGCAGGTAAATATAACCAGATAAGGGCATATCTTAAAAAGATATATGAGATAAGAAGTAAAAACCCCGCTGTTATACGAAGCAGTGATGTTCACGCCATAATCAAGGCTTCCATGTTTATGGACAGGGATCTGCTCTTAAAAGAACTCGCCTCGTTCACCGAAGATCTGCAGATAGAAGGAGAGAAGATGAAGCAGGGCGGCAAAAGAGTTGTTCTTGCCGGCGGGGTCTGCAACCTGCCTGATATTTACACGCTTATTGAAGATTCGGGCGGAGCTGTTGTCTGGGATGATTTTTGCACCGGCTCACGATATATTGAAGGGGAAATAGATTTAAGCGCTGATATTCTTGAATCAACAGCCGGAAGGTATTCGGAGCGCATTGTTTGTCCGGCTAAGCATTCGGGACTTTTCCCAAGGGGTGAGCATCTTGTGAAAATCGCAAAAGAAAATAATGCAAAAGGAGTAATATTCCTGTTCCTGAAATTTTGCGATCCCCACTCTTTTGATTATCCGTACATGAAAGAGATGCTGGATAAAGAAGGGATACCGAGCATGCTGTTTGAAGTTGAAGATCAGTTGCCGTCAGAAGGACAATTTAAGACAAGGTGCGAGGCGTTCCTTGAAATGATATAATAAAAGAGTTCGATAAAGGGAGAAGATAATGACCACTGAAGGCCAGGCCCCGGATCCGGAAAAAGAAAAACGAAAGATAAAATCGGTCAAAAAAATGAAAGAGATCATGACAAATTACTACATCGAGGCAAAATCGGCCGAACAGACGGGAAAGAAAGTCGCATGGATTACAAGCGGCGGCCCCGTCGAGCCTCTTATAGTAATGGATATAATTCCGGTATAT
The DNA here is from genome assembly GCA_011391695.1 of Desulfobacteraceae bacterium. GTDB lineage: Bacteria > Desulfobacterota > Desulfobacteria > Desulfobacterales > RPRI01 > RPRI01. The sequence continues at coordinate 46,606 of JAABQB010000007.1, forward strand.
CCCGAAAACCACGGGGCGATGATAGGAGCGTCCAAGATGGGAGTTGACCTGTGCGAAAAATCCGAACAGATGGGCTATTCGAGAGACCTCTGTTCTTACGCCCGGTCGGATATAGCCTGCGCTCCTGTAAATGGCGGTCCTATCGGAGGGCTCCCAAGGCCTGACATGCTTGTATGCTGCAACAATATATGCGGAACAGTGCTGAAATGGTATGAGGTCCAGGCAAGATATTTCAATGTGCCGCTTTTTATTCTCGACACGCCTTTCTGTCATACTGAATTTTCGGATGAGGCAAGAAAATATGTCAGAAAGCAGGTTGACGAATACATTGAGTTTCTGGAAATGGTGTGCGGGAAGAAATGTGATTTTGACAGGATGGCTGAAGTTGGAAAACTTTCTGTAAGAGGGCAGCGACTCTGGCAGGAAGTGCTGGATACGGCAGCGCATAAACCGGCGCCCATGAGCGCTTTTGACGCGTTTTTTCATCTTGCGCTGATTGTAACACTTCGCGGGACGCAGACCGTTATTGATTACTATACCGGGTTGCTTGAGGAGATGAGGGAGCGGATAACATCAGGAATCAGCGCTGTCCCTGATGAAAAATACAGGCTCCTGTGGGATAATCTGCCCGTATGGTATAAGACAAAATGGCTTTCAGAAAAGTTTGCCGCACACGATGCCTGCCTGGTGGCTGATACCTACACATCAGCATGGTGCGGCTCTTTGAAATACATAGACGAAAACGATTTTCTGGGTACCATGGCCGAAGGGTATTCGAGGATATACCTTAATATCGGTGTTGATGAAATGGCAGAGACAGTAATAGAGATGGTAGATAAATATGATGCGGATGGAGTTGTCATGCATTCGAACAGAAGCTGCAAACCCTACTCCCTTGGCCAGTATGACATCCAGAGGATTGTGCAGGAAAAAAGAGAAATTCCCACTCTGATGATAGAGGCTGACATGGTTGATGAAAGAAGCTTTTCTGAAAGCCAGATCGAAACAAGAATAGATGCATTCATGGAAGTATTAAAGGCAAGGTGAAAAGAGATGGTTACTTTGGGGATTGATGTAGGATCTATTACTGCCAAGGCCGCCCTGGTCAAGGATGGAAAGCTTTTGTCAACCGCGGTTATTGTTACGGGCTATAACTCGAAAAATGCGGGGGAGGCTGTTTTTGAAAAGATCCTTTCGGAAGCGGGTGTCAACCGGGCCGAAATTAAAGGAATTGTTGCCACAGGCTACGGCAGAAACAGCGTATCTTTTGCGGGAAAAAGCATAACCGAGATAACGTGTCATGCAGCCGGAGCACATTTCCTGAATCCTGCTGTTCGCTCTGTGATAGACATAGGAGGGCAGGACAGCAAGGCGATAGTCATGGATGAAGCGGGAAAAGTGAAGGATTTCGCCATGAATGACAAGTGTGCCGCAGGGACGGGCAGATTCCTCGAAGTGATGGCAAGAGCGCTTGAAGTTGATATAAATGATTTTGGATCAATGTCCCTTAAGGCCGACAATCCGGCAAAGATAAGCAGCCTTTGCACGGTATTTGCCGAATCTGAAGTGATATCGCTTATCGCGAAAGGCGAAAAACGGAAGAACATAATAGCAGGAATTCATGAATCTATCGGCTCAAGGGTCGCAGCAATGGCGGGAAGGCTTGGCCTGACTTCTCCTGTCATGATGACTGGCGGAGTTGCGAAGAATATAGGGGTTGTAAAAGCGCTCGAGGGCAAGACAGGCAAATCGATAGAGGTTTCAGACATGGCGCAGTTAACCGGAGCAATAGGCGCCGCGCTTATTGCTATGACACTTTGAGACCATGATGCCTTTGCATAACAACTGATTGAGGGGTCCGGAATTACCCCGCCAGACTTAAATTGGTAAAGGGCTCACCATATTAAGGGAATAACGAATGGCGCTGTTTGAGCGATCCAACCGCTGGTTTTTCTGGATGTGTGCTGGCCGTGTGGCCCAGTCGATGATCTTTCCCGCCTATTCGGCCGTCCTGCCCTTCGTAGCCGTGGACTGGAAGATGAGCAGCGCCCAGGCCGGCAGCGTGCAGAGCGCGTGGCACGCGTGTTACCTTGTTTCCCTTTTTGTCGCAGGCTTTCTGGCCGACCGTTTTGGCGCCAAGAAGACCATGGTGCGCATGAGCGGGTTTGCCGCGGCAGCCGCAATGTTGTTTGCCGTTTTTTCGCACAGTCACCTGTCAGCGGTGCTTCTTTATGGCCTGGCCGGTTTGCTGTCCGGGGGCTCTTATACGCCGGGGCTCAAGCTGATTTTCCAGCGTACCGGGCCTGCCTCCAGCGGGGCTGCGATGGGGCTGTTTCTGGCCGCCGGATCCATCGGGTACGCCCTGTCTCTTATGGTGTCATCGATCGTAGTGCCCATGGCCGGCTGGCGCATGGCCCTGGTTTTATGCGCCGGGGGAGCCGCCCTGGGTTCCGCAGCGGTAGCGCTGGCCCTGAAAGGTGTGCCGGAAACCACTACGGAAAGCCAGGCTGTTCCGTCCCCAAAAGACTGGTCGGAACTTTTTGCCAACCGGGGTGCCATGGCCTGCATTCTCGCATACACATTCCACTGCTGGGAACTGCTGGGCATGTGGGCCTGGTTGCCGGGATTTGTAGTGCAGACTCAGGTGGGGGGCGCCGGCAGAGCCGCTTCTTACGGCCTTATGGTCGTGGGGGTTTCGCACCTGCTGTCCAGTCTGGGTTCGGTGTTCGGTGGCCGGCTCTCGGACAGTCTCGGCCGGCCCCTCGTCATGCTGGCCATGACAGGAGCCAGCCTCACCTGCTCGTTTACCATCGGCTGGCTGGTCGGGGCTCCGGCCGCGTTGATTTTTACCATTGTTATGGTTTACAACCTGTTTGCCATCGCCGATTCGGCGGTCTACTCAACCGCCCTGGCCGAAGTCGTTCCGGCCGGACGCCAGGGCGCGGCCTATTCGATCCGCTCGGTTCTGGGCTTTGGGGCCGGGGCATTGAGTCCATGGGTGTTCGGAATGGTGCTTGACCTTGGCCGCTCAGGATCGATAACCCAGTCTACGGCATGGGGGCTGGCCTGGACTTCGCTGGCCGTGGGCGGCCTGCCGGGAATCGCCATGATCCTGTGGTTTAAGAAGCTGGCTCCGCGCCGCCACTGAAGGGGAATCATATTAAATAATACGACAATATATCAAATATATAACGAGATAGAGATTAATGCTGACAGGAGTTCGAATAAAATGAATATTTCCGGTTTTTCGGCAGAGCAGCTTGCGGGCCAGCGACTGATGGTTGGTTTTGACGGCACAGAATTTTCGGACGGGGTGAAGTTTCTCATTGATACCGTCAAGGTGGGGGGCGTAATACTGTTTGCCGGCAACGTTAAAACTCCCGGCCAGATAAAGAACCTCTGTGAATCCATACAGGACTACGCCGGATCATGCGGACAGCCTCCTCTTATCATTGCGATTGACCAGGAAGGAGGACAGGTTGCAAGACTTAAAGAACCCTTCACCCAGTTCCCCGGAAATCCTGCGATTAAAAGCGAAGAGGATGCCTCGGTATTTGCGACAATAACAGCATCGGAACTGCTCGGGGTCGGCATAAACATGAACATGGCGCCTGTTATGGATATTGCGCCTGAAGGTACCGGAAGTGTTATGTCCGGAAGAGTTTTCGGTTCCGACCCGTACCGGGTTTCGAAAATGGGCGTTGTGGTTATAGAACGCTTCCAATCAAGAAAGTTAATGGCCGTTGCCAAGCACTTTCCAGGAATTGGCCACACGATACTTGATTCACACATTGAACTTCCTTCCTTTGATGCGGAACTGAATGAAATGGACTCATTTGATCTCATACCTTTTGAGGCTGCAATACGGCATAATGTTGCCGGAGTGATGCTCTCTCACATTCTTTATTCGAAAATCGACAATAAATGGCCGGCAAGCCTTTCAAAGAGAATAGCAAAAGAGCTTTTGCGGGATCGCATGGGATACGAGGGAATTGTTATTACTGATGATCTTGACATGGGAGCCATAAAGAATCATTACGGAATAGAGACTTCAATCGGACAAATTCTTTCTGCAGGAATTGACATGGCTCTGATATGCCATGCCGGGCCGAACATTGAACTCGCCTTCGGGGAAATTATGAAGAATATGCTTGATTCGGTAAGCTTACGAGCTGATGCAGAAAAATCGGTCCGCCGGATCATGGGGGTTAAAGAAAAGTATCTGCCGAGGTGGTGATTTTGCGGGAGGCTGAAAGACTGAAGGCCGACGGGAATCTGACAGTCTTCAGTCTATCCTCCTTCAGCCTGTCTTCTTTAAAGTGATGATGCCCCAAGAGCCGCCTTGAGAGATTCCATGGCAGCCGGCATCTTCTCTGCCAGAATATTTGAAAAATTGTAAGAGAGAATATTCTTTTCATCTTTTCCCAACATAAGCTGGTAAATGTTATAATACCTGTCAGTCCTTGATCCTTTCAATTCATGGGTCCATATGATTTTATCATCACTTATTCGCCTTAAGCGCAGCAGTATATCAAGGTCTAATTCATAAGAAACATAAGGAAGGCCGATTATGCGGGTGCACCAGGCATAAAATCCCGACCCGTAATAATAACATCTTTCTTTAAGCGTGGTTTGCCTGAGGATCCCTTCAAGGCGCCAGGCTGTCTTTGCATACCTGTCCTCCGGAAGATAGACCGTTTTTTCAAAGAGGTCATTTTCGCCGATATTTCTGTATATGGCTCTAGCAAAGGAAGTTTTGAACGGGAAAGAATTATATGAAGAGAAACCGGTGAAGGTGTCAGGAATCTCTGAAACAAAATCGATCCATAAAACTCCCGGAATAAAGCCTATCCATTTTTTCGCGTCGCTTGTTGTTCCCTGCGGCCTCAAATCTATGAATTCATCTACTCCAAGCGTTCCTGCAAAAGGTTTTGAAGGAGCATACCCGCCTGTCCTGTAATCAAGTGAATTGTCCAGCTTGTTGACGGCGCATGATGCTAACACAAAATAGGCGCATAATATTACTGCCACCCGGAAAGCTTTATTTATTGACATGTTATATATCTCCTTTCCAAACCTGCTGTTATATTCTTTGTGACTTTTCAGCCTTCATGTGAGAGATAATAGGCTAAAGAGTTCTTGAAAATACATCCAGATTCAAATCCTGAGTAATACCTTTTATCAGGCCGTGATAACCTGCCGCAGCTATCATGGCCGCATTGTCCCCGCAAAGGGAAGGGGCGGGGATATGTGCTTTCATGCCGAATAACCCTGCTTCAATATTTATCTTTTCCCTTAACCTTTTATTTGCGGCAACTCCTCCTGCTATTGAAATATGCTCACATCCTCTCTGCTTAGCGGCATTGATAAGTTTGTATGATAAAACATCAGTGACAGCTTCCTGGAATCCAGCCGCAATATCGGGAATCATATCTTTGTACTCATCCGCATGGGTTTGGATAAAGCGGCTGACCGAAGTCTTTATCCCGCTGAAACTGAAATCAAAACCTGACTTATCGAGATAGGTTCGCGGGAAATTTATTTTAAGAGGATCCCCTTTTTCTGCCGTTTTTCCTATAATGCTTCCACCCGGGTATCCGAGTCCAAGCATTTTGGCAACCTTGTCAAAAGCTTCGCCTGCAGCATCATCGCGGGTTTGTCCCATCAGTTCCATTTTTGTGTAAGAATCAACATAATAAATGCCGGTATGTCCTCCTGAAGCAAGAAGTGAAATAAAAGGAAAAGGAGGCGGATCAGGTTCAAGGAAAACGGAATTGATGTGTCCTTCCAGATGATTTACGCCCGTCCACGGAATGCCGAGCGCAAAGGCATATGCTTTTGCGAATGAAAAACCGACCAGAAGAGAGCCTATAAGACCGGGCCCCCTCGTGACCGCTATTGCATCAAGACGGTCAGATCCGATATCAGAACTCTTTATGGCTTCTTTTACAACAGGGACTATGGCTTCGATATGTTTTCTGGAGGCCAGTTCCGGGACAACGCCACCGTATGGGTGGTGAACTTCAGTCTGAGATAATACTACTGAAGATAATATTCTTCTTCCGTTTTCTACTACTGCGGCAGCTGTTTCATCGCAGGATGTTTCAATTCCTAGAATTATCATGAGAAAATCAGGGCGCCTTCCTGGCGCCGGTTGAACCGGGAGCTCAGGCTTTGCAAAGTGTCTGTCCTTTTTGTCCTTTTGAGATCCAGTTCAAAAACTTAAAAATGTTCTTTTTAACCGGATTGACTTTTATTGCTTCGCGGTTGTCCTGATTAATGTTTTTGTCTGTTAAATCCATTTTATCTGTTCGTGTGAAGTTTTTCTTTCTGCAATATCTCCTATGATAAAGGCCTTTTCATTTATGGCGCTAAAGCGTTCCATTATTTCCTGCGCCGATTTTTCAGGGACGATTGCCACCATGCCGATTCCGTTATTAAATGTTTTCATCATCTCTTCTCCTGAGATATTTCCGGCCTCTTGCAGAAAATGGAAGACAGGGGGTATCTCCCAGCTCCCCTTCACGATTCTTACCATGCACGTTTCGGGAATTATACGGATAATATTTTCCGACAACCCTCCTCCCGTGATGTGGGCAAGGCCGTGAATTGGCAACTCCTTTAAAAAGCTCAAGATTATTTCCGAATATATCCGTGTGGGAGTGAGAAGCTCTTCTCCTATGGTTTTCCCGAGTTCAGGCACGTATGAGTCTGTTTTTAATTTCAGAACATCAAAACATATCTTCCGGGCAAGCGAATATCCATTGCTGTGAAGCCCGCTTGATGAGATTCCTATAAGTTTGTGCCCCATGCGAATGCCGGAACCGTCAATAATTTTGTTATAGTCAACAATTCCAACGGCAAATCCGGCAAGATCATACTCGTTCTTCTTGTAAAATCCGGGCATTTCTGCTGTTTCACCGCCTAAAAGCGCGCACTTGGCCTGTTTGCATCCTTCTGCAATACCCGTAATAACATCAGCGGCGATTCCTGTATCAAGCTCTCCCGTGGCAAAGTAATCAAGGAAGAAGAGAGGTTCAGCGCCCTGAACTATGATGTCATTAACACTCATGGCAACAAGATCGATGCCAACAGTATCGTGTTTGCCCATCATGAAGGCTACTTTAAGTTTTGTGCCGACTCCGTCGGTTGAGCTGACAAGAACTGGTTTCTGCAGGTTAGTCGTGTTGATTGAAAAAAGTCCGCCAAATCCTCCGATTTCACCTATTACACCGGGCCTCATTGTCTTTTTGGCAATTTCCCTTATTGATTCAACCAGCTTGTTTGCTTTTTCAATGTTTACGCCCGCATCTGCGTAAGTGAGCGAATCGGTCATTTAAAACTCCATTTCGTTTATAAAATAAGCAAGCCTGAAAAGAGGTTGCCGTAACTGCAATGCCTTACAATATTCAACCTTGCATCCACCGCGCAAAATAGCTGTCCAACAGGAATATGCAAGGTGAACCGGCTTGTTTGGGTATGCATTATTAAGGTAAGCATATCAGACTTGCTTGTTGAAAGTTGCGGAAATCTAAAACGATTCGTAATAAAAGTCAAAACAATTTTTTTGACTTGTTATGCAGGATATTGTAACTAAACCTAACGGCTTCGTAAAAGGTCAGGATCTCACACCAAGCCACAAAGATCACAAAGTTAACATATTTGGAGGTAATTGCAAAAGTGATAAAAAGGAAAAAGCTTGTCATTCCCACGGAAGTGGGAATCCAGTTTTTATCAATATGTTGCAAAAATTTCTGGATTCCCGTTTGCACGGGAATGACGACTTTTGCAATTACCTCTTTGTGTTAAAAGTTTTTTTCTTAGTGCCCTTCGTGCCTTTGTGAGAAAAAGGCAAATTTTGACTTGTTACGAAGCCGTCAACTTTAACAATATGAAACAGATGAGGCTGTGATATGAAGAGTAACTTTGCCAGGCTTGACCGTTTACCCCCGTATGTTTTTGCAACCGTCAACAGGATTAAAATGGATGCGAGACATGCCGGAGAGGACATAATAGATCTTGGAATGGGAAATCCGGATCTCGGAACCCCGCAGCATATTGTTGAAAAGCTTACCGAGGCTGCCCAGAAGGCGCACAACCACCGTTATTCCGCTTCAATGGGCATCACCAAGCTCAGAATGGCCATAGCGGGATGGTACAAGAGAAGGTTTGATGTCGATATCGACCCTGACAATGAGGCGATTGTTACAATAGGAGTTAAGGAGGGATTATCGCATCTTATTCTTGTCACAATACGCCCCGGCGATGTTATATTCACCCCCACGCCGACTTATCCTATTCATCCTTACTCGGCGATCATTGCAGGAGGAGATGTCCGGGGAATTCCGGTCGGACCCGGTTGCGATTTTTTTGAGAACCTTATAACTGCCACAAGGCAAACATGGCCTAAGCCAAAGGTTCTCATCATAAGCTATCCCCATAACCCGACCACCGAAGTTGTGAATATCGAATTTTTCGAGAAGATAGTCGATTACGCGAAGGAGCATAATATAATGGTCATTCATGATTTCGCGTATGCTGACCTTATATTTGACGGTTATAAAGCTCCGAGCTTTCTTCAGGTGAAAGGCGCGAAAGATGTTGGAGTAGAATTCTTCTCTCTTTCAAAAAGCTACAGTATGCCGGGCTGGCGTGTAGGTTTCTGTGTCGGAAATCCGGATATCGTTGCAGCTTTGCGCAGGATCAAAAGCTACCTTGATTATGGTGTATTTCAGCCGATACAGATAGCCTCCATTATTGCACTAAACGGGCCCCAGGATTGCGTTCAGGAAATATGCGACACCTATAAGGAGCGAAGAGACGCCCTTATAAACGGTCTCGGCCGGGTTGGCTGGGACATTAAAAGCCCGAAAGGGACAATGTTCGTGTGGGGGAAAATTCCTGATAAACATCTCAAGATGGGGTCGGTCGAATTTTCAAAGTTTCTTATCAAGGAGGCGCAGGTGGCTGTTGCACCGGGTCTCGGTTTCGGCGAGTACGGGGATGAATACGTCCGCTTTGCTCTCATAGAAAATACAATGCGCATTAATCAGGCAGTGCGCGGAATCAAAAAGATTCTATAGAGCCAATTGCGAAAGTATGTTTCCCCTCCCTTGATGGGAGGGGATTAAGGGGAGGGTGAGATAAAACTCATTGATAATTATTGTTTTTCCCCCTCACCCTAACCCTCTCCCGCAAGGGGAGAGGGGATTATTGAGACTTTTGCAATTGGCTCTTAATGTATTAAAAAATTCAATAATTATGAATGACATGTGAAATTACATGTATCTTTTAATAACCGCAAGAAAAAAATAAGCTCGTGATGTAACTGAGTTTAAGGGGAAAAGCAGGATGTTAACAGGTGAAAAGAGGAATTCCCCCGCCCTTTTAAAAACGGGCAGGGGATGAAAACAACATCAGTGAGAGTTTATGAAATCAATTGCATTTTTTACCGTAATAAGTTTTTCCGCATCCTCATCAGTGATTTCCATTTCGAATTCTTCTTCCATGGTCATGATAAGTTCAACCAAATCAAGGGAATCTGCTCCAAGGTCATTCACAAAAGAGGCCTCGGGCACAACTTCTGTAATATCGACTCCCAGTTTCTCTGCAATAATTTTTTTTACCCTTTCTTCAACAGACATAAATTCAATTCTCCTTTCAATTCACATAAAACCAGATATATAAATCCGAAATCCAGACGGCAAAGTAAAAAGCTCATTATGATAGGTGTGCGAAACACCGCAGAATGACTTTTTGCGAAGCCGTCATATATACATTCCACCGCTTACATGAATAACCTGGCCGGTAATATAGCAGGCTCCTTCGGAAGCGAGGAAAAGAACCGCTGCCGCCACATCTTCCGGTTTACCGGCCCGCCCCAGCGGCACTTGTCCCAGCATGGCTTCTCTGGTCTTGTCCGAAAGAACGGCCGTCATATCCGTCTCAATAAAACCTGGGGCAACCGCATTGACGGTGATATTCCGTGGGGCAAGTTCTTTTGCCGCAGTTTTTGTGAGCCCGATGATTCCGGCCTTGGATGCCGCGTAGTTTGCCTGCCCGGCATTTCCGGTGACGCCGACAACGGACGCGATGTTGATGATACGGCCGTATCGTTGTTTCATCATGGTCTTGGCGGCAATTTTTGTGCAATAAAATGTTCCCTTTAAATTGACGGAGATGACGTCATCCCAGTCCTTTTCATTCATGCGAACCAAAAGCCCGTCTTTGGTAATGCCGGCATTGTTTACGAGAACATCTATTCGATCGGTTTCCCCTGTTATTTTTTCAAAAAATGCTGTGACCTCCTCTTTCGAGGCTACATTGACGCTGATTCCAGCTGCCGATCCACCGGCGGCGGCAACGAGTTTTTCGGTTTCGTCTGCCGCTGCTTTTTCGACTGCCTCATTGCCGGGGGAGAAATAATTAAAATATATCCGGGCGTCCGGCCCGGCCAGCGCCAGACAAATGGCTCGTCCGATTCCTCTTGAACCGCCGGTTATCACTACTGTGCGTTTTATATTATCCGCCATTACGGCCTCTCAAATAAAATGTCTGCAACTCTATCCATATCGACTAAAATATTTGTGTAACTCATAATAAGCGTCTCATATGAAATGTTTTGCATGAAGTCATTTATCTTTTTCTTTTCAAAAATCCCCGAGCCAAACAAGATCCTGTTGACGTTATTTATTACAAGCTGTGCCGTTTCATTTGCAAAAATTCTTGACATGATCCTTATTTTTTCGGATTCATTTCCGCCGTTTTTCATGAGCACGGAGCATTTTCTGGCAAGGCTTGCGCCGACCTCGACATGGGTCATCATATCGGCAAGGAGAAACATTACATACTGCTGCCTGGTGAGCTTGTTTTCATGAACAAGCGCTATGGTGTCATTAAGCGCTTTTGCAGCAAGACCATAATACATGCATCCTGCATCTTTCACAGAAGAATCCAGTTTTTCCATCTCTCTGCTGATGGAAAGGTAAAATTCGCCCTTCGTTTTCCGGGTTTTTTTCCAGCGGAAAGTGCTTATGATATTCTGCTGAATTTCACTTGTTCCCTCATATATGGTTGTTATTCTTACATCCCGCCTGATCTTCTCGACCTCATATTCGGCAATGTATCCGTATCCGCCAAGGCCCTGGATCGCATGATCGGCTGCCTGATTTGCGGCTTCACTCGCAAAGAGCTTTGCTATTGATCCTTCCACCTGGAGATCTTCTTCTCCATAATCAAGCCTTTCTGCAATCTCGTCGATATATGCCGCGGCAGCTTCAAGTCTTACCGCATCCGAAACAATAAGTTTATGCGTATAACCCTGTTTTTCGGAAAGAGGAGATCCGAATTGAATCCTTTGTCCGGCATACGGGATAAGAATGTTAAGGGATGCTTCTCCGGCTCCGAGCGCCATTGCGGCAACCATAACCCTTGTATATCCGAAAACCTTGTTAGACTGTTTTAATCCCTGCCCCGGGATTCCGCCGATCAGGTTTTCAACAGGCACAAATACATCCGTAAATGAAAGAGGTGAGGTATTGGATGCGCGTATGCCGTGTTTTTCCTCGCCTTTGCCCCGTATAAAACCTTTTGCCTCTTTCTCGACAACAAAAAAAGCGGGGCCCTCCGGGGTATCGGCTAAAAGTGTAATAAAATCGGCATATCCTCCGGTAGAGATGAACTGCTTCGCGCCGTTAATTATATATCCCGTAATTTTTCCTTCATTATTTACTACGGGGTCGGCTTTTGTTTTTATTGCCGCAACATTGCTTCCTGCATCAGGCTCTGTAACGGCGTATGCAACAAGAGAGGATCCGTCTGCGATTGCGCCGAGCCATTTCTTTTTTTGCTCTTCAGTACCCCCTACAATCAGAGGATCTGCGCCAAGCTGAATGGCAAAAAAGGCCGTGGTTATACCGAGACAAATCTTTGACATTTCGCGTGTCAAAACACAGATATCACGGGCGCCCCCTCCTATCCCGCCATAAACTTCAGGAATTCCAAGAAGCTGGAGTCCTATTTCGGGACTGAGCATATGCCTGATGGTCTCTTCAGGGAAAATTTCTTTTTTATCGTATTCGAGAATTTTCTCCCTGGTAAGAAGCCTCTTTCTGAGCCTGTCAACAGTCTCCAGAACCATCTCTCTTGACTCGGCATCAAGCCCCTTCAGTCTGTTTTTTTCTGCTTCCGGAAAGGCCATAAGACCTTATTCCTCTTTGCTTACAACAACAGCCCGACCTTTATAGTATCCGCAACTTGGGCAGGCATTATGGGGAAGCTTTGCCTCTCCACACTGTGAACATGTCGACAAATTGAGAGGTTCAACCTTTTGATGAGTCCGCCTTTTATCTCTTTTTGACTTAGATGTTTTATGTTTAGGTACAGCCATTAGCAATCTCCTAACCTATTGATATAAATTAAATAACTATTAAATCGCTTTTATAGCAAATTTTTTGCGTTCTAGTAATTTAAATAAGCCGGAATGTCAAGAAATTTTGAACGTTGTTTTGTGTTTTGTAATCTTGTACTATTGTTTATTATATGATATTCGGCCACATTGAATAAGGGTTTGATAATTACATCGATTTTATATGCCTGATAATATAGAATTATAATTAATTCACGATTTGTTTTTGAATTAACATTTCTATTCTGAAGACAAGTACCGACATAATTTGTATTATTCTATTATCCGTGCCGGCAATGATGCAATACTTATGTTTTTTGCTCATTGCTAATACTTATTTTGTAGTAAAAATGATTAAAAACAATAAAGGTGAATTATGGACACGATTATAACCCGCTTTCCGCCAAGCCCTACAGGCTTTCTCCATGTCGGCGGCGCCAGAACCGCTCTCTTCAACTGGCTTTATGCCCGCCATATGAATGGGCGTTTCATATTAAGAATTGAAGATACCGATACCGAACGATCAACACAGGCATCGGTTGACGCCATATTTGAAGCCCTGGAATGGCTTGGCATTGACTGGGATGAAGGTCCCTATTTTCAATCAAAACGATTTGATATTTATATTGAATACATTCAAAAGCTTATAGATTCAGGGAATGCCTATTACTGCACGTGTTCACCCGAAAAACTCGAAGAGATGAGGAAGGTTGCCATGGCAACCGGCAAAAAACCCAAATATGACGGGACATGCAGGGAAAAAGGGCTGAAAAATCCGGATAATGCCGTAGTCCGCATTAAAGCCCCCCTCATAGGCACAACAGTTGTGCATGACGTTATAAAAGGCGATATAGTCTTTCAGAATACGGAGCTTGATGATTTTGTCTTAAGAAGAAGCGACGGAACCCCCACTTATAATCTGGCCGTTGTTATTGATGATATTACAATGAGCATCAATACCATTATAAGAGGCGACGATCACGTCAACAACACGCCTAAGCAGATAATGATATACAACGCTCTCGGCGCTTCCCTGCCTTCCTTCGGACACGTTCCTATGGTGCTCGGTGGGGACCGCACCCGTTTGAGTAAACGGCACGGGGCAATGTCCGTAACCGAATACAGGGACATGGGATATCTACCTGATGCCTTTATCAATTATATAGTACGGCTCGGGTGGTCTTACGGCGACCAGGAGTTTTTTACGCGGGAAGAGCTTATTGAGAAATTCTCGCTTGAAAACATCGGGAGATCGGCAGGAATTTTCGACATCGATAAACTTCTGGCCTTGAATGCCGACCACATAAAAATGACCCAGCCGGCAAAAATGATAAAGCATCTCGCCCCGTTTTTAAACAAGCTCGGTTTTGAAACTCAAGAAGGGCCTTTTATTGAAGGAGTTATAAAAACATTAAACGCCCGCAGCAAGACTTTAAAGGAGATGGCCGAAAGCGCCGCATTCTACTTCCAGGATACTGTTTCATACGACAAGGACGCGACAGCCAAATTTTTTACCTCAGATTCTCTCAAACTTATGAAAATGCTTATCGAATCCCTTGAATCCGCTCAATTATTTGATGAAAAAAGTCTCGAAAACGTCTTTATGAAAATAATGGAAGCCACAGGGCTCAAGCTCGGAAAAATAGCACAGCCGGTTCGTCTGGCATTAACCGGAAAAACAGCAAGCCCAGGAATTTTTGAAATAATAAATGTGCTCGGAAAAGAAAAATCGCTTGACAGGTTGAAGCAGGCCGTTTCCTTCATTGAGGAGAAGATGAGCTGATTTTGCCCTTATTACAGCCAGAATTATCTTGACTATAATTTTCCCATTCAATAGAATTGAACAACTTTGCTGGGGGATCGTCTAGTGGTAGGACGACGGGTTCTGGCCCCGTTAACCGAGGTTCGAATCCTCGTCCCTCAGCCATTTCAGATTTGCAACAAAACCATCCGTCCGGCGAATTTCAGATGCCCGGATATTCTTTCCCTGAAATCTATTTGCTTAAACAATCTATTTGCTTAAACGAGGAGTTGCTCAAGCTTTACCGAATCAGGTATTCGTGAAGCCGCAGGAGAGGTGGAGGGCACAATCAAGAGAGTGTATCAGGAGGCAAAACGCAGCCGAAAGATTCCCGAAAGTAAGTTTAAATAATGAAAACGCTATGTTATTTGCAAAATGTGCTGACAGCTTCGATGAATTTGTTTAACTCGACTTTATCAAGGACTCCCAACCACTTGAATTTTATTCCACGGCGCCGGAATTCATCCAATGGTTGCTCGCTTCCGGGTGCCGGTGTGTCTGAAACCGTATCAAATTCCAATTTTTCCAGGGTTGTATCTTCTGTGAGCATTTTAATGACGCCCGACTCCTCAAGCTCTTCGGGACGTCCATTGTAGATGAAGGCAGCGCCCCCCAGACTGATGTCAACAATCTGAACCTTCCGCTCCCCGTCGGTTCCGGGAGACACGAGGACAAAGGTGCCGCTCTTTACATTGTAACGCTTGTGCTTCCGGCGTTTGAATAACATCCTGCAGAAGTTAAAAATATCAACCATATTCCTGTTTCCATTTCAGGGTAACAAAAAATCAGATCAGTCTGCTGCCGATGAAGCTGCGATTTCAGCCATAATTGGGGTGAATTGATTATTCTTGGAATTAGATATAACGGCGGGCTCTTATATGTCAAGTAAAATTGGTTGCCGGAAAAAGTTCCTGTCAGCCCTTAAATCGTTAAAATAACTATCGGTTTATTTAGGAAATGTGCCGATATCGTCAATGGCTTTAGTCAACTCCGATTTATCGAGGACCCCAAGCCACTTGAATTTCACACCACGTCGCCGGAATTCTTCAGATGGTTGCGCGCTTTCGGGCACCGAAACGTCGGAAACCGTTTCAAATTCCAACTTTTCCAGTTTCGCCTTTTCTGTGAGCATTTTAATAATGCCACATTCCTCAAGCTCCTCGGGACGCCCATTATAGATGAAGGCAGCGCCTCCCATGCTGATGTCAACAATCTGAACCTTCCTCTCCCCGTCGGTGCCGGGCGACACAATTACGAAGGTGCCGCTCTTGACACTATAACGCTTGTGCTCACGATGTTTGAATAACATCCTGCAGTAGTTCAAAATGTCGGCCATATACCGCCTCTCCTTTCAGGATGAAAAAATCAGATCAGTTTCCAAAGCCAGAGAATCTGATAGTCATATATAACGATTTAAAATTGTTTTGCAATAGAAAAAATATTCAGGCCCAGTTTATTTTTTTTGCTTTGACTTGCGGAGCAATCAGGTGTTATCTGCATAAAAGCTTGCAACCATTCACAGGTATGCGGTTTCCCATGACCCCGATCGAAGAAAATCAAATTGTTGAGAACGTTCTTAAGGGCGAGTGCGGGGCGTTCGCGGCCCTTGTTGACGCCTACAAGGGGATGATTTTCAACCTCGCCTTCCGCATGACGGGCAGCCGTCAGGATGCCGACGATCTGTCGCAGGAAATATTCATCAGTGCCTATAGAAACCTCCGCCAATTCGATCCGCGGAAGCGGTTTTTCACCTGGATTTATACAATCGGCCTGAATATCTTAAGAAATCACCTGAAAAAACAGGGACGTGAGATGACCCGGGAAAACGCGGCGAGGAGCTCATCCAAAGAGGGGATCGATCAGGGCGCCCAGGCGGAGCGGGATGTCATGCAGGCGCAGGAAATCCGCCGTCTGGAAATCTGTCTGCAGAAACTGCCGACCGACCTGCGCGAAGCCGTTGTCCTGAGATTTTATCAGGACCTTTCCTTCGAGGAGATCGCTGCGATATCTGACGCCTCCCTGAGCGCCGTCAAGATGCGGGTGTACCGAGGTTTCGAGCAGTTAAAACAATTAATGAATAAGTAAGGCTTTTTATGAAGCCGATATAATATTGGTTGCGTTTTCCAAGGACAAAGTATAAACAAACTTACACTTCGGGTCATTGCGAAATGCATTATACCGCAGTAATCTTTTTCGGGTTTTAAACAAAACTCTTTGAATCGGAGGGTAGAT
This sequence comes from Desulfobacteraceae bacterium, assembly GCA_011391695.1. Lineage (GTDB taxonomy): Bacteria > Desulfobacterota > Desulfobacteria > Desulfobacterales > RPRI01 > RPRI01. Next base: position 63,045 of record JAABQB010000007.1, read on the forward strand.
AACATGGCAGATGTAATGAAACGTTTCGAAACTATAATAAGCAGCGCCCTCAAGGAAGCGATGTCTGATGTCTATATCACAGGCGGGCATCCGATGGTGTCACGAAAGAACGGCATCATTCAATTCCATACGGCATCGAGTTGGGCACACAAGGATGTCGATGCCCTTGTGAGAGCGCTTCTCAATCGAAGACAGCTTGCAGACCTCAGGGAGAGAAAGTCTGTTGATTATGCCATATCCATAGGCGGCGCCCGGCTCAGAACCAATGTTTTTACAACAGAGCGTGGAATGAGCCTTGCGATTCGTATTCTTCCTGGCCAGATACCTACGATCGAGGCGCTCAATCTACACCCTTCTCTCCATGAAATATCCAAGATGTCATCCGGCCTTGTTCTGTTCTGCGGAGCCACAGGATCAGGCAAAACAACAACTATTGCATCCGTCATCAACGATATCAACAACAGTCGGAAGGCGCACATAGTCATGCTCGAAAATCCAATCGAGTACAGGTTTTTTTCCCGTCAATCCTTCATACAGCAGCGTGAACTCGGCTCGCAGATGTCTTCCTTTGAGCAGGGGCTCCTCGATGTGCTGAGAGAAAATCCCGACGTTATCGTCGTGGGTGAGCTCAGGGAACCGAAGACGATGCAGCTCACTCTCAATGCCGCGGAGTCGGGCCATCTGGTTATCGCAACGATGCACGCGTCCAGTCCGGAAGAGGCCATATACCGCCTATGCTCTGCCGCCCCCCTGGAAGCCCAAAACGAGATCCGCTTTCAGCTTGCTGAAACCCTGAACTGGATCATCGTTCAACAACTGGTCTATATAGAAAGAGCCGGATACCGCGTTCCCCTTCTGACCATTCTCAAGGCAACCCTTGCCGTGAAGAATATCATACGCGAGAACAAGCTGAATCAGATGAACAGCGTCATGCAGATCGGAAAAAACGAAGGCATGTTCACGTCCGATCGTTACATGAAAGACTATCTGGATACGCTCATCAGTTTCATCCCCTATTCGCAGGCCTTCCACCCTTCAACTATGGAAGAGACGGAGGATATTAATTATCAGTCGCCGCTTACGGAAGATCTGATGGGCGATATTCTCCCGAACAAACCATTATACAGGCAGGAGCCACAGCCTGTCCTTGTAAAGTCAGGATACAGCGATGAGGGAGTGGATCGTGTTCTGAGTATTGACGACGATTCTCCCCTGATGGATCTGCGGATAAAGCCTAAAAAGTAGGACATTTAGTCCGGGTTAGTCAGCCATTTCTTCTTTTTACAGTGTGTTAATTACTGTAACTTTTAACAACGACATGTTAAGGTGTTTTAATCTTATGAATCCCATTGCGGAACAGTTGAACAAGGCTATTGAAACAGGAAATCCAAATCTTCTTGACATGTTATCGGTCACCGGGAAAAATCTTTTTTTCCCGAAAGGCATTCTGAGCCAGGGCGCAGAGGCAAAAGAGAAGGCGCATAAGCTGAATGCGACAATCGGAATCGCAAAAGAAAACGGCAGGACAATGCATTTCCCTTCCGTGATGTCCATGCTGGACGGTCTTTGCGCGGAAGAAGCTTTAACCTATGCTCCTTCCTTCGGAATTCCGGAATTAAGAAAAGCATGGCAGAATTCCCTTTATGAAAAAAATCCTTCCCTTGCCGGCAAAAGAATCAGCCTGCCTGTTGTCACCTGCGGCATAACTCACGCGATCAGCATGGTTGCCGACCTGTGGGCCGATCCCGGTGATGTTGTAATTCTGCCCGACATGATGTGGGGAAACTACAACATGATCTTAAATGTCAGAAGGGGGGCAAGGATCAGCCATTACCCGGTTTTTAATGAAAAAGGCGGTTATAATCTTTCAGCTTTCGAACAATTGATAAGTACTGAGAGTAAGAAGAGTAAAAAAATAACAGTTCTTCTCAATTTTCCCCATAACCCTACCGGTTATACAGTAACAGGAAAGGAAGGCGAGGGGATTGCCGATATTCTTTCAAATGCCGCCTCAAAAGGAACAAATGTCGTTACTATATGTGACGATTCATATTTCGGGCTCTTTTATGATGAAGAGACCCTGAAAGAATCGATCTTTGCGCTGATCTGTGACAGATCACCGAATCTGCTTGCCGTCAAGGTTGACGGAGCAACGAAGGAAAACTATGTGTGGGGGTTAAGGGTCGGTTTTATTACCTACGGCATCAGAATAAAGGGAGATCCTTTGCCTGTTTACGAAGCTCTCGAGAAAAAGACTGCCGGATGCATCAGGGGAAATATTTCAAATGCTTCACACCTGAGCCAGTCAATTGTATTGAAATCGATGAAAAACAGTAACTATTCCGAAGAAAAGAAGCAGAAATTTGATATACTGCAGAGGCGAGCAAAGAAGGTAAAAGAGGTGCTTTCTGATCCGAAGTACAACGATGCCTGGGATGTTTATCCTTTTAATTCTGGATATTTCATGTGTTTAAGACTGAAGGATCTTGATTCTGAAACACTCAGGCTCCACCTTCTGGATAAGTATGGTGTGGGGCTTATTTCCATGGGAAAAAGTGATTTAAGAATCGCTTTCTCCTGTATTGAAGCAAATGACATCCAGGAGCTTTTTGATATAGTTCTGCAGGGCGCAAGTGATCTGAAAAGCTGAATGTTGACGGCTTTGTAAAAAGTCATTCTGCTGTGTTGCGCTTCATTCTTTGTCGTTACAGCGTACGAATAAGTACGCTTCACTCCTCATAATTCGCGCGCCTTGCATAATGAGCTTTTTACTTTGCCGTCTGAATCATGACTTTTACGAAGCCGTCAGGGATGAATGTTATGGATATTCAGTACGGCAGGGAGAAATGCAGCACCGATAAGATCAGATCACTCGGGCTTTGCCTTGGCGCGTCGACTGTTTCCGCTGTTCAGGTCGAAGCTTTCCTGCGCCTTGATTCGGTAGCGCCTCATACTCCTTTGAACCCCCATATTACCGGCTTTTTAACTCTTCCCCATGAAGGTGATCCGAGACGCACCCTCCTTTCAGCCCTTGAAAAGACAGGGAATTCATTTGACAGGATAGCCTCAACCGGCCGCAGGTTCCATAAACTGTTAAACCTATCGGCCATCCCCGAACCGGAAGCGGTCGAATATGCTTACGGGTTTGTCAAACCCCCGGACATTTTCTCCCCGGCCATTGTTTCTGCAGGAGGAGAAACATTCATGGTTTATGTATTGAGCCGTGACGGGAGAATATCGAATGTCCTGACCGGAAACAAGTGCGCTTCCGGAACAGGCGAGTTTTTCCTCCAGCAGCTCCGGAGAATGGATGTTTCAATTGAAGAGGCGGCCTGCTGGGCGGCAGCGGAAGAACCGCATAATGTTTCGGGACGCTGTTCGGTTTTCTGCAAATCGGACTGCACCCATGCCACCAACAAGGGAGTTCCCAAATCGAAAGTGGCTTCAGGACTTTGCAAAATGATGGCGAACAAGATCCTGGAGCTTTTAAAAAAGGTGAAAAGAGAAAATATCATGATCACCGGGGGAACTACCCGGAACAGGATGATGATCGATTATCTGCAGAGGGAGATCCCGGGACTTATCATTCCAAGAGAAGCCCCTTATTTTGAAGCTCTTGGCGCTGCCTTATGGGCTCTTGAACATGAGACTCTCTCTTTTCCCGGCACAAAGGCGCTGTTTAAAAATGAGGCTCTTTCTTTTGAAACACTTTACCCCCTGAAAGAATTTAAAGATATGGTGGAATTCAAGTCCATTTCAAAAGGAGCTGTCAAGACCGGTGATATATGCACACTAGGCATTGATGTCGGTTCTACGACCACAAAGGCTGTTCTTCTCAGGAACAGGGATAATGCGATCCTCGAATCTGTTTATCTAAGGACAAACGGTGATCCTGTCGGCGCTTCAAGAAAGTGTTATGAATTTATAATTAAAGCCCTGGAAGGCAAGGCGTCGCTTCCGGGCATAACCATAGAAGGTCTTGGCGTGTGCGGTTCAGGCCGCCAGATTGCGGGCCTTCACGCGCTTACAGAGGGTATAATAAACGAAATCATCGCCCATGCCGCCGCGGCAGTCTATTTTGATCCGAAGGTTGATACGATATTTGAAATAGGGGGGCAGGACGCAAAATATACATATATTACAAATTCAGTTCCTTCCGATTATGCCATGAATGAAGCCTGCTCGGCAGGCACAGGTTCCTTCCTCGAAGAATCGGCATATGAGACGCTCGGGATAAAAATGGAAGACATAGCCGGTATTGCCCTGAGAGGTTCAAAACCTCCGAATTTCAATGATCAGTGCGCCGCTTTCATAGCCTCTGATATTAAAAATGCCATACATGAAGGTATGAAGCATGAAGACATTGTTGCCGGGCTTGCTTATTCAATCTGCATGAATTATTCAAACAGGGTCAAGGGGAACAGGCCGGTGGGAGAGAAAATATTCATGCAGGGAGGAGTATGTTACAACAGTGCTGTTCCTCTTGCCATGGCGGCTTTAGTCGGCAAACCCATTGTTGTTCCTCCCGAGCCCGGTCTTATGGGAGCATTCGGGGCGGCGCTTGTTGTTAAAGAGAGAATCGAAACAGGCCTGATGCAAAAAAAGCGGTTTGATCTTAAAGCTCTTGCAGGCCGTGAAGTCAAATACGGGAAGTCGTTTATATGCAGGGGGGTAAAAAATAATTGCGATCGCTGCTGCAACATCGCTGTAATCGAGCTTGAAAATAAAAAATATCCGTTCGGAGGAGCATGTAACCGTTATTATAATCTTTGTCACAACATAAAAAGCGATTCAGATAAGCTTGATTCGGTAAAGACCCGCCAGAAACTGGTTTTTGGAAAATATAATCCTTTATCGAACAGAAGAACAGGAATAAAGCCAAAAGGCCGGATCGGCATAAACAGAAGTTTCCTCGTAAATACTTATTATCCTTTATATTCAAATTTTTTTGGTGAGCTCGGGTTTGAAACTGTAATGCCCGAAGTTGTTTCACAGGAAGGAATTGATCAGAAAGGAGCCGCCTTCTGTTATCCTGTAGAGCAGGCTCACGGATTTTTCTGGTCTCTTATTTCAGGCGGCGATGCTCCCGAATTCATTTTTCTGCCTCATTTCAAAGCAGTCCCGGCTGAAAACGGATATATGAGTTCCCAGGTCTGTCCGCTTGTACAGGGAGAAACATATTATCTCCAGACTACCTTCAGGAAAAAGCTCGCGGAAATCAGGGAAAAGGGCACAAAAATTCTGACCCCGCTCCTTGATCTTACCAAAGGCATAGAATCCGCGAAAGAGCCTCTGATAGAGACGGCTCTTTCTATGGGATCTGCGAGAAAACCGGCTGAAATGGCATTTATCAGGGCGGTTGAAGCGCAAAACAGATGTGTTGAAGAGATGAAGCTTTCAGGCAGGGAAGCCATGGCCGAGCTGGAAAAAAATCCAGATAAATTTGCCGTGGTCATTTTTGCAAGACCTTATAACGGATTTGTTGAAGAAGCTCATATGGGGATACCCCGCAAATTTGCCTCGAGAGGCATAAAGGTCATCCCGTTTGATTTTCTTGATTTCGAAAATGAAAAAAGCAAGCGGCATATGTACTGGGGTATGGGCCAGTTTTTGCTTAAAGCCGGGAAGATAGTCGAACGCCACCCCCAGTTATTCGGAACCTACATAACCAACTTCTCCTGCGGTCCCGATTCTTTTCTCCTGGGTTACTTCAGGGATATCATGGGTAAAAAGCCGTCATTAACCCTTGAGCTCGACAACCATACCGCGGATGCCGGTCTGGAAACAAGAATTGAAGCCTTTATTGATATTATAAACTCTTACAGGCAGCTTATATCCGAAAAAAAGATCGTGAGCAGGACAAAAAAAATTATACCGGCAAGAGTGGTTCTTGATAATGGAATCGCAAAGGTAACATCGTCATCCGGCCGGACCCTTCCAGTTACCGATCCAGACGTTACGCTGCTGCTCCCTTCAATGGGCAGGCTGGCCACAGAATCATTTGCTGCCGTATTCCGGGGAAACGGCTTCAATGTAGTTGCTCATCCTCCTGCCGACAAGGCGGTTCTGAAGCTTGGACGCGCCAACACATCCTGCAAGGAATGCCTTCCGTTATTGCTTACGACAGGGACATTGCTCGATTATCTGAATAACGGAAAACGAAACGGAGAAGTTATTGTCTATTTTATGCCGACATCTTCCGGTCCGTGCAGGTTCGGCCAGTATCATGTTTTCATGGAAGATCTTGTCAGAAGAATGGGCATTCCCGATGTTGCCATGTTTTCCCTGACTTCCGAGAATTCCTACGGCGGGATGGGAAATAATTTTCATGCAAGAGGGTGGTGGGCGGTTGTGGTATCAGACGTGATGGAAGATATACGTTCAATGCTTTTGGCAAACGCCCTTGATCGTGATTCCGCTCTCGATATTTTTGAAAAAGAATGGCATTTGATTCTCCGTGAACTGGAAAGAGGAGACTTCAAAAGTTTCGGTAAAAAGATAAAAGAGAGCGCTGAAAAATTTGAAGCGCTTCCGATGAAAATTTCCCCGGATGAAGTCCCAAGGATATCTCTTGTCGGTGAGATATTTGTCCGGAGGGATGCGATATCAAGGCAGTATATTACAGAAAGACTGGCTGATATGGGATTTGCAACTCTCTGCTCTCCGATTGCGGAGTGGCTCTATTATTGTGATTATCTGGTTGATAAGGGCCTTGTCGATTCGAAAATGTCATCCAGGGAGAAGCTCTCTTATGTAATTAAAAAGAGTTTTATGAGAAAATATGAAAAAAGCATAAAGAAAATATTGTCACAATCGGGCCTTGTGCATGCCGAGCCTGTGAACGCGAAATCAATTATCAAAACCGCCATGCCTTACATATCG
>JAABQB010000007.1:69959-70344 GCA_011391695.1 Desulfobacteraceae bacterium
ACTGTCGGAAGCGCTATCTCTGAAATAGCTGTCAATGCCTGCGGAGTAATTGCAATCGGCCCTTTCGGATGCATGCCCAACAGGCTTTCGGAGGCGATTTTGAGCGAGACCATGAACCGCGAGGGAAAACTTGCTGCAAAACATAATAACCGGCGGCTTAAAAAGATTCTTTCGGATGTTGAGAGTCTCCCGTTTCTTGCAATTGAAAGCGATGGGTCTCCTTTTCCTCAACTGATAACGGCAAAACTGGATGCTTTCTGCCTGCAGGCAAAAAGGCTTCATTCGGCGATGAGGAACGAAAGTCAGGGATCAGTGACCAGTGACCGGTGATCAGGGAAAAGGCGAATATAAGGACGAATATCGGAATTCGAAACAAACGATGTAC
>JAABQB010000080.1 GCA_011391695.1 Desulfobacteraceae bacterium
AGCGGGCTGGTTATGATACAGCCTTCTTGTATTTGATCGCCTGGAGTTGTCATTTTTTATTCAACCCTGCCTCAGTAATATCCGACATTGAAGGCGTTCTTCATACTTAGATTCATAATTGCCTTTTTAATGGTTTATCTGTTCACAGCAGGCTGGAGGGAATAAAACTGTTTACACAATTTACATCATGCGCAACAGTTCGTATTTATTTTGCATTTTTAATTCTGTTTGTCAAAGGATATTTGAAAGGGAAAAGCTTCAGCTTGAACTATCCGGAATTTCCGGATCGTTGCTTCCGGCTTGACTTCGTCCTGCTCATAAATGGTTTTGAGGTGTTCGTTGTATTGTGCGCACATCTACAGTGAACAAAGCCCCCATCAGCTTCTGCGAAAGCCAAATGGTTTCGTCTTCATAACGGGCTTCAATGCTCTACTCCCCGGCCTGGCCGGTAAAAATAAGAAACTCCGCCGTGCTGTTACGGATTTGCAATTTATTATTGTTCATGCCCCCGCAGCTCCGCGCTCCAGAGTAACGCGAACGGGATTTTGTTCGTCCTTTTTTATAACCGACTGATATTCGGCGGTGGGAATGTTTTTTCTGGTGGTTTTATCGTGCTTGTGAGTTTCGACTGTCAGTCTGTTTGGTTTCTTTGCCATTTATCTATCCTTGCTGTCCTATATATCCCATAAATATCTCATTATTTACAGTGGTTGAACCTTATTACCCTCTTTATTACCCCTTATAGAGTTATTACCCTTTTTCCTGCGACGCCACTTCGCTCCCGGACCACGTCCAAGACATTCAACATCATTTGTTGATTGAAGCTTTCGCAGGACAATGCGTACCATATCCCGGCTTACACCCGGACATGCCCTCTCCAGTTCGGTTAAGGTGAAATCTTTGTTAAGATTTCTTACGGTTCTTTCTATCAAATCTGTCTTTGCTCCACGGGGTGATTTGATCTGTCCAAGACGTTCCTCAAACTCATTGTAAGCCATCTTAAGGATGGATAGAAGAAAGTTGATATATGCCCATGGGTCGTGTTTTCCTTCATGCCAACCCTGGGAACTTTGCTCAAGTGTTTCGTAATACCGTTCCTTGTTCTGCTCAATGAGGCGCTCCAGGCTGATATAACGGCCAACTTCAAAACCCATGTGGTAGCATTGCAAAAGTAGAAGAAGTCTTGAAATACGCCCGTTTCCGTCACGGAAGGGGTGGATGCAGAGGAAATCCAGGTTGAATACGGCCAGGAGCACAAGATGTGGAATTCTGTGATTCTTGATAGCTTCGTCGTAGAGCGTTATCAAGTTTTTCATATAACTCGTTGTATCTGCGGCTGGAACGGTCTTGAATCGGACACGCGATCGACCATCAGGAAATTTCTCGATTATATCACCGTCTTTGTCTTTATATTTTCCGGCGTCCCAGATCTCCCCGCGTATTGAGCTGTGTAGTTTTAAAACAGTTTCTTCTAAAACCGGAAGTCCGGCACCTTGTTCATGTATTAAAGTCAGGGCTTGCCGGTACCCACGGACTTCCTCTTCGTCCCTATCACGCAAAAGCGGCTTTCCAAAAACGATGGTGGCAATGCGGGATTTATCGACTTCCACGCCTTCGATCCGGTTGGACGATACGGCGCTTTCAATAAGAGCGTGCTCTCGTAGCACTTTGAGGCGCTGCGGAGATTGATGCGTGTATAATTCCTGTTTGCCTCGCGCCTCGCCAAGGTCCGTTAGATACCATGAAGTAGCAGCGGGAACGGATTCAAACTTGTGGGAAAAGAGCTGCAAGGTCATCATTATCCTTTTCCTCCATAGAACTGGGAATCATCATTCACCATCATTTTTCTTCCGGAAGCTTCGTTTTTAACTATTCCCTCTATCATTTTATTGAACTCGGCTTCGACCCTGGTATTGAAGTCGGCCTCGATCTGATAGACTTCGGTGAATTCGGCAAATGCCCGGCGGCGCTTTTCGATAATACGTTGTGTAGGCTGGCCATGCTCATCAAGTTCCCAGAAGCGGGACGGGTATTTATACAGATTATCCATGTCCAGCTCATCTCCTTAACTGTTCATTAAAGAATTGTCAGCATTATGGAAAGTGGAAACAAAATCTCATGAAATCGGCATGTTTGTCAAAGGATATTTAAGGATAATTGCATCCCGCATTCAGCAAGATAGAAAATCTATTCATCCTAAAATTGCAATTAAGTCCGAATTGAAGCTCCCCGTCGCAGAGAGGACGGGGAATCTTCGACCGTAAGGAATATTATCCATTTTTAATTCCCTCGCTAACCCCGCCGCAGAGCGGACTGGGGAGGCGCTCGCTGTTTCGGTTCAAGCCGCAAAAATAAGATGATAGGGATCTTGAGTAAAGAAGCAAAGAGTGCTATTCAAAACAGATATATTTTTAGCTGAAGATCTTTTGGATTATTTTGCCTGGATTGCAGGTGGCGGGAAGGTAAAAACTATGACGTTTATTTCCGGAATTCCTAAAAATATTGTTTGTTTTTTTGGCAGAATATTAGGAATTTTAATATATTATATCGATTTTCCCCACAAGCGGATAGTAACGAGAAATCTGAAGTTTGCATATCCTGAATGGACTGATGAAGAGATATGCAAAGTTTCCAAGAGAGTTTTTCAGAATCTTGGAATCACTATTTTTGAGATTATCCAGCTGGCTTTCTTTTCTAAGGAGGATTTTCTCCGGAATATCAGAATAAAGGGAGAAGAATATTTGCTTGATGCGGTTGAAGCCGGGAAGGGCGCCATAATAATTTCAGCTCATCTCGGAAACTGGGAGGCTGCATCTTTGTTCTCTCCGTGTTATTTCGGATATCCTGTAACCGTTGTTGCAAGAAATATAGAATCAGGGTCCGTTAATAAATGGATAATTAAACTGAGAACCCGATTCGGAAATTCGGTAATTGACAAGAGAGGAGCTCTGCCTGAAATGATGCAGACGCTTCGTAGCGGGAAAATACTTGCAATGCTGATCGACCAGGGCACAAAAATATCGGAAGGAGTGGAACTTAGTTTTTTCGGTAAAAAAGTCACGGTGACACCGGCAGCAGCAATGCTTGCCTTAAGATGTAAAAGTCCAGTACTTCCTGTTTTCTGCGTAAGAGAAGAAGACCAGAAACTAACAATCATTATAGAACCTCCTGTTCAGTTGGTGAGAACAAAAGATTTTCGGGATGATTTGAAGACTAACTCTCAGATTATGACCGATGTCATCGAAAAAGCAGTGAGAAAATATCCGGATCAGTGGCTCTGGCTCCATAAGAGATGGAAAAGATTTTATCCGGATCTGTATCCCGAATATATTGCAAGGCGAAAACGCAGAAGAGCAAAAAAGATCGAGAAGATGCTGTCTGAAAAAAAGTAAATGATTGATATGCCGGCAAACTTTTAGAACATCCATAAGCAGAGCAAAAAAACCGTGAAAAATTGCATGTTTTTTAAGATTAAATCTGATATGAACCAAGGCAGCGGGATAAATCAGCATAAGCTTAAATGAAATTAAGACGCAAATTGCAACTTCTTACGAAAGCGTCAAATCCTATATGGAGATAAAAACATGATCAAATCAAAAAAAATGAAACCCGGATACAAGATAGAAAACCCGGATACAATCAAAACAAGCATCCTTTCACCAATGGATTATAAATACAGGCAGAAAAGAGATATCGATATTGAAATTGAACAGCCTGAATTTACATCTGTTTGCCCCATGACAGGGCTTCCTGATTTCGGATGCATAATAATACGATACGTTCCCGACAAAAAAATAATCGAACTTAAATCCTTAAAATATTATCTGCTTCAATACAGAAATGTGGGTATTTTTTATGAGCATGTCGTAAACCGAATATTAGATGACCTTGTTGAGGTGTTAAAACCAAAACAGATGGAAATAACCGGCGAATTCACTGCGAGAGGAGGCCTGATAACAAGAGCAACAGCGGTTTACGGGGACGGAAAGTGATCTCATACAAATTAATCTGTCGATATCACTTAATATCTGACTGTGTAAATATTGATGGGTTCGCTGATTCCTTTTATGGAAACAGGAGGAAGGACGTCTGCTTTCATATTATTTGAAATTCTGGAATAAGTTGCTTCACTTATAAGTATTTCTCCTTCTTTCGCAAGCCTCTGCAGTCTTGAGGCGATATTTACAGCCATTCCGACTGAAGTAAATTCTTTCTTTCTCAGGGAACCGAGGATACCCGAAAAAACCTTTCCTGTCGCAATCCCGATGCCTATTTTCAGCTTAAAGCCATTTTTTCCGCCAAGCATTTCATCAATCTGTGCAGCCTTCTTCTGCATTTCCATTGCGGCTTTCACCGCCCTGACCGAGTCATCAGGAAAAGGAACGGGGGATCCGAAAACAACCATGATGGCATCTCCGATATGCTTGTCAACCATGCCGCTGAAACCGAAAGCTATCTCCCCCATCGGAGAAAAATAGTAATTATTCAAAAAATCGGCAAGTTCATCGGGCGGAATATTCTGAGACATTTTTGTGAATCCCCGGATATCTGAAAACAGGATGGAAACCTCATGAAAAGTGGGTTTTAGAAATCCGGTTGAATTTTCAATCTCACTGTAAATATGCTGTGGAACAAACTGACGCAGCCGCTTACGAACATTTATTTCCCGTATCTTTGCTCTCAAATCAATATTGTCAAACGGTTTGGTTAGAAAACCGTCTATGCCTTCGTTCGTTGCAAGAATGGCGGCTTCCATAGTTGCATATCCGGTAAGAATAATTCTGGTTATTTCAGGATTGATCAAACCTATGGCAGAAAGCGTATCAAGACCATTTAAACCTTGCATCCTGTAATCTGATATGACTGTCGATACAAGATCCGTGTTATTTTTTACAAACTCTATCCCCTCTTCGCCGTTTTCAGAAGTATATAATTCATAAGGCTCTTTTTTCAAAGCTCTGACTACAGAACGGCGAACACCTTCCTCGTCATCTATAAAAAGCAGTCCTTTCATATTGCCTCCTCAAAGATCTCAGGATCAGGGATGGTCTGTTCCATTTTTTTACAGACAAAGTCAAAATATTTACCCATGAGCTCTTCTGCTTCATTTTCGGATGATATCTGTTTGATTGACTCGCGGAATCTACCGCTTGATACAAGCCCTTTTACGAACCAGCCAAGCCGGCTGCGCATCATAAAGCATGCCTGCTTTTCCCCGAGATACTCCACGGTAACTTTAAGATATTCTTTCATGGCTTCAAATCTGCGTGTAATGCTCACAGGCTGAACAGGTCTTCCTTCCATAATAGCCCCTACCTGTGAAAATATCCAGGGATTACCTATGGCTGATCTTCCAATCATCACTGCATCACACCCTGTCTGATCTATCATTTTAACAGCATCTTCAGCAACAATTATATCTCCGTTCCCGATCACAGGGATGGAGACACTTTCCCTGACTTTTGATATCACAGACCAGTCGGCCTTGCCCCTGAATCCCTGATTGGCTGTCCTCGGATGCACTGCAACAGCATCGGCGCCGCAGGCCTCGGCTATTTTTGCTGTTACCACGGCATCCTCTCCGGTTTTCTCCCACCCTGTCCTCATCTTAATTGTAAGAGGAATTTTTATGGATTTTCGGACTGCTTTAAGAATTGCTTCGGTCCTCACTGGATCTTTCATAAGAACAACGCCTGCGCCTGATTTAATTATCTTCTTAACCGAACATCCGAAATTAATATCAAGAATATCGGCTCCCGAAGATTCAACAATTCTTGCGGCTTCTGCCATAACAGACGGGTCTGAACCAAATATCTGGAAAGAGACTGGTTTTTCTTCGGGAAAGGATTCGAGCATCTTTAGTGTTTTTTTAGCTCCAAAGAGAAGACCATTTGAGCTGATCATTTCGGAACAGACCAGACCGCATCTCCCTTTTTTAGCAATGAACCTGAAAGGAAGATTGGTAATGCCGGCAAGAGGAGCCAGGATTGTATTGTTTTCGATAATTAATGAGCCTATTTTCATGAATATATGCTTATCCTTTCCCTGATCCCCGACAACTGAGCCCTGTTTTTATTTCTTCTTCAGATCAGTAATGGAAATAATCTTGGCACCTCCTGAATCCCCGGACTTATCCGGATTTTTCCAGCTTTTAACGGGATCTTCCGGATCTTCCGGGCAAACGACAAGCTCCATTCTTATCTTCTTTCCGTTCATCGTAAATTCCGCGCCGTCTAAGTATGAATCCCTCAATATCCAGGTAATAGCGTGAACCGGGACCTGCAGCATCATCAGCTTGACATGATACCAGGAACGTTTCGAGTCCGGCAGGATTTCCTCAATCCTCGCAAAAGCAAGCGGCTTATCTTCAAAATATATCAGTACTATATCGCCTTCAGAAGTCATTTGATTATCCTGATGCAAATTATATCGGTTTGTTTAATTATCTCACAATCATAATTCCATGTAAAGTTAAGTCTTGCCTTCAAGATTTTTTACAGGCAAATATGTATTTAACAAATACAGATCATATCCGAAAGAGATATCGGAGATTTTGATGTGCAGAATGTTTTAATCAGCGCATGCCTGCTTGGAGAGAGGGTCCGCTACGACGGATTGATTCTTCCGGTTTCAAACAGGCTTATTGATGCTTTAAAACAAATGGCAAACCTTATTCCCTTTTGCCCTGAAGTAGAAGGAGGGCTGCCTGTTCCCAGGTTATTGTCTGAAATATCAGGCGGAGATGGGAGCCTGGTTATTGACGGAAAGGCATATGTAAATGATATAAAGGGGAATGATGTTACTTGTTTTTTCATAGCCGGCGCAAAAAAGGCGCTTGAAACGGCCATGAAAAACAATATCAGGGCAGCAATCCTTAAGGAAAAGAGCCCTTCATGCGGAAGCGCTTTCATATATGACGGGACTTTTACAAAGACTCTGAAATCCGGAAGAGGGGTAACGTCAGCGCTTCTTGAAAAGCATGGAATTCAAATTTTTAACGAAAAAGAGATTGAAGATGCTCTCGCATTTATTGACTACGGTTTTTGACATATATATTGTTTTGATATATATTCCCCCGCGTTTATAGCCAATAGAAGCATAACCAAAAAATGTCAGGCAAAGATAAAAATGGAAACAGAAAAAGAAAACCAGGAAGCCTCTCCCGAATGGGAAAACCGGACTTTGTGTCCGGATGGTAACTGCATCGGAATCATAGGACCAGACGGACGCTGTAAAGAATGCGGAATACAATTCGGCCGGCCGGAATCAGGTCCGCAAACAAATATAAAAATTGACGATATTCCTTCCTCCAATAATGAAACGGATACGGAGTCCGACCCTCTATGGAAAAATCGCAAATTATGCCCGGATGGCAACTGCATCGGAATTATTGGACCGGATGGCCGCTGTAAAGAATGCGGGAAAGAGGGCTGATGCTTCGAAACAGTTTTACAAGATACCTGCCATGAATGAAGCAGAATCCAAAAGTGCTTCAAAGATCTCGGCTCTGATTGTTGCTGCATCAAGCTCCTTTCTCACTCCTTTTACCATATCTTCCGTGAACATAGCCCTTCCTTCCATTCAAAGGGAATTTCAGATAAATGCCCTTCTTTTAAGCTGGATTGCGACATCCTATC
>JAABQB010000081.1 GCA_011391695.1 Desulfobacteraceae bacterium
GGCCCAACGGCTGAAATATTCATGAACCGGGAACTTTTAGCTGAAAGTCATCTCGAAAAGCCACTGCGCATGCAGGGCTGCCCGGTATGCGGGAAAACATAAAAAACAGGTCTCTGGTTTACGGTTTGTGGTTTCTGGTTGGAAAGGTTTTCTGTTTATTGATTACTGATTAATGTGTTCCTGTTCCTTCCATAGTGTTCATCAGGAAACAAATTATGGTCACAATGCGTTTCCAAAACGGAAATCGGCAATTTTGGGCAAGCTCAAGGAAATCAAGGGATTGCGCTTAAGGCATACGCAATGTATGCCGCACAAGAAATCCCGCAGATTGACACCGAGATCGCACAAAAGGGCCATTTCCGGATGGAAACTACCTGAAGTCTTCAGCACTAATGCCATATCTCCTCATAATCTGCTGAAGAGCCTGGCGTTCGAGTCCGCAGAGTTTTGCCGCCTGCGTAACATTTCCCTTGTTGGCGGAAAGAAGGCTGCTGATATAATTTTTATTAAAAAGGTTAAGAGTCTGCTCTTTCGCGTCCTTATACGGCAGGTCCTGCGAAGATAACTCCACAAGGCACTCCTTCGGTGTATCGACGTCAATTCCGGCATCATCAGGCATGATAACATCCGTTGAACAAAACAGAATTCCGCGCAGGATCACATTCTCCAACTCTCTTACATTTCCCTCCCATGTCCTTCTCATAAAGATTTTCATAAGCTCCGGAGATATTGATTTGACAGGCTTGTTGAGTTTCGCGCAATGTTTTTTAATGAGATGATTTGCTATAACCGGAATATCCTCCCGATGATCTCTTAAGGACGGCATCTTAAGCGGAAGAACATTCAGGCGGTAGAAAAAATCTTCCCTGTACTCGGACATTTTTATCTTCTCTTCAAGATCCCGGTTAGTCGAAGCGATTATGCGGACATCTACGAAAATAGTCTTTGTGTCTCCTAGCGGTTTTATCTCCTTTTCCTGAAGTACTCTTAAAAGTTTTGTCTGGATGGTCGGACTTATATCGCCTATTTCATCCAGAAATATCGACCCTTTGTGAGCTTCCTGGAAAAGTCCGATTTTGTTCTGAGTTGCGTGTGTAAACGCGCCTTTTTTATATCCGAAAAGTTCGCTTTCGAGAATATTTTCAGGAACAGTAGGGCAGTTAACTGCTACAAAAGGGCCATTGCTGCGGTTACTTAAAGCATGGATGGCTCTTGAGACAAGATCCTTTCCTGTCCCCGATTCACCGGTGATCAAAACGGTGAGATCGGTTTTGGCAACCATCCGGACAGTTTCATATACCCTCTGCATTACAGCGCTCTTACCGACAAGATCCTGAAAATCCTGCGTGTTTTGTCTCTCCTTCTGAAGCATGCGGTTTTCATTGAGAAGTCTGCTCCTTTCAACCGCCTTCTGAAGTCTCAGAATAAGGGCATCATGATCGAACGGCTTTGTTATGAAATCGTAAGCACCTTTCTTCATAGCCTCAACTGCTGTTTCAATCTGACCGAAGGCTGTCATCATGACCACCGTGAGATCAGGATGTTCCCTTTTTATCAACTCAAGGAGTTCAAGCCCGTCCATGCCGGGCATTTTTATGTCGGCCAGAACCATATCAACATTGTTTTCTTCAAGAATTCTGAGTGCCATCTCTCCTGAAGAGGCTGTCTCGACCCTGCATCTGAGATCGGGCTCAAGGCTCCTCTTTAAAAGTTGGCGCATATCAGGTTCGTCATCTACTATCAGTATTTTGATTTCCATATAAAATCTTCAGTTTTCATTTTCCGGTTAATGGACACTATTTAATTTAAGGCGAAACTACCGGCAGAAGAACCGTAAAGAGAGTCCCTGTACCGGGTTTGCTTTCAACTATAATCTCGCCTCCGTGGCTTTTCACAATTCCATAACTTACCGAAAGCCCCAGACCGGTTCCTTCCCCGGTCGGTTTTGTCGTAAAAAAAGGATCGAAGATCCGGGTCAGATTTTTTTCCTCTATCCCGTATCCGGTATCGGCAACTTTTATGGCTATTTTATTATCCTGTTTTATGTATTCCGTCGACAGGCTGATACGTCCTTTCTTCCCGACGGCATGCCCCGCATTCATCAAAAGATTTATCAGGACCTGTCTTATCTTCTTCTCATCAAGGAGCATGGGCGGCGCTTCTTCGTCATAATTCCGGATAATATCTATTCCATCCAGTTTGGAATGATGCAGAATGAAATTCAACACATCATCTGCGGCTTCGTTGATCCGGGTTGTTTTGATTTCAGGCTTTGAACTCCTCGCAAAGTTAAGAAGATCCTCTACGATAGACTTGCAGTTTTTTACATGCTTTTCTATTGTCTTTAGATCGTTGTATCTGTCCGTTTCAGTTTTTTCATTCCGCAGAAGAAGCTGAGAGTAGCCTAGAATCACTCCAAGGGGATTATTGATCTCATGCGCTATGCCGGCTGAAAGCTGGCCTATGGAAGCAAGCTTGTCCGCCTGAGCCATCTGTTTTTCCATCATTCTTCGCTGTTCAATATCCTTGACAATAAAATGGATGGTCTCCTCCTGCACGGGCAGGCCTCTGTCATAGCTCCCGCTCACAAGCGAACCCATCCGGGCGCCATCGGAGCGTTTCAATTCTATCTCAATATTTGTAATAAAACCCTTGTTTTCCAGCATTTTTTCAATGCGTTCCCAGTCTGTTTCTTCTGAAAAGAAATCCTTGAATCTTTTGCCGTTCAGCCTCTCGGTTCTCTTTAATCCGAGCATCTCGTATCCTTCGGGATTTAGCTCCAGCATTATGCCGTCTCTTCCGGTAACGGCTATCATATCTTTTGAAACTTCAAAAATGCGGCGGTACTTGCGTTCGGAAACCGCCACTTCTTTGGAACGTTCCGCCACGAGGTGCTCGAGGTGGCGATTGAGAAAGAGCAGCTCATCGCTGAGGCTCTGCAAGGCGAGCTTGTCGTTTTGAATATCGCGGTAGATGATCCAGGTGCGATGGAAAAACAGGGTCACCGAGGAGACCACCATAAAAGACAGGGTGTTGATCGAGCCGCTGACCGGCCGTATAGATTCCCAAATATTCACCCTTCCGGCCATAACCAGCACCTGTTTGAGGATGTGGCCGGCTCCCCGGGAAAAGGCGAAGAGGCAAAGGGCATAGCAGACCCAGGCCAGATAGGTCCAGATAACGTTGCTTTGGTCCAGGCGCTTGAGCCTCAAGGCCAGGCGCAGGCACATCAGGGACAGAACTATCATGGCAGCCGAGCCGGCCACGTCAACGATCCAGATGGGCAGGTTGGTGATGATCACGACCCCTCCATTTTCCCTGGGCGTGATTCCGAAGCCGGAGATTCAAGCAGGCGCTTGAGGCCGCTGTAAAGGCAGATCATGGCCGGCACGCAGAGCAGGTGGTCGAGCTTGACCACGTAGTAGAGCCAGGCAACCCATTCAAAGGCCGGCTGGGCCTGGAGCCGCAATTGCCAAGGCTCGATCTGGGCCATGTCAAGGATGTCCACCTGCTCTTCGAGAAAGTGAACGATGAAGGCATTGATATTCCACAGAAGGAAAAAAACCGCTGCATACTGGATCTGTCGCCAGCCAGGATTAACCACGAGTCCGTGCTGGCGCAGCCAATAGATCAATAGTGCCATGGCCCCCGCGAAAACGATGTGGGCCATCTGGTGGACGACGACCCCTTCGATGCCCCCGTGCATCTGGGTTGCCATGGCCTGTTCCGAAAAAAATAGAACTGCAAGGAAAACCGGCAAAAATCTAATTATTTTATTCAGGATGTATTTCATGGCGGATAATTGTACCATGATAATTTCAGGATTTAAAAGAGTTTATTTATTATTAGCCGGTTTGCCCGCCACTCCCGTCGAGCATGGCCTGGACACCCCGGAAATAGGGCAGCCTCGGTCTTAAATATTTGAACACGATACGGGCGAGAATGTACATGGGAATGAAAATGAAAGGATAGCCCACATTATCTCCTATCAGGCGGTTGAGAGGAAAAACCAGCTCGAAGTCGACACCCTGAAACCGGGACTGCATCCATGCCAGAGCAAAGGGCACCGGCCAGAGAATACCGCCCGAATAAGCCGCCATAGTAAAGAACCAGCGGCCCCAGGCGTCATTGGCAGCTTTATTGAGCGCCTTGTAGCTGACACGATCTTCTTCACCATAAGCCTGGAAGCTGAGCCTCTCCTTGTACGAGACCTCCTGCTTGAGTTCCTGGAGATGCTTGCGGTTCAGGCGGATACCGGCCGAAATAGTCAGCTCTCCAAGAACCACACATATCATGCACAGGCAGAAAGTCCCGATTATAAAACCGGCCAGCGGATCACCCGGAATGCGAAAAGGGACGATAAGAATCAGGTCTGCCAGTTTCAAAATTTCGTTAAACATATTTTCCATTTCGATCAATTATATACTGCTTTGCCGGCTCACTCAGCCTGTACCGGAACCGGCAAAGCAGTGTTGTTATTTAACCTACCAGAGCTTTGATGTTGAAAAATCCAGCAAGCGTATAGCCCAGCCCTACATAACAGGCCAGAACTATGAAGAACCACTTAAGCCCCTTTTCCGGAATATACTTTCCGGTGCGGGGTCCGACCATGGAACCGATGAAAATACCGACAAGTTCTACGCCGATCAAAATCCAGTCTACTGTAACGCCCTTGATCATGAAGTTGAAGATCGAAAGAACCATGCTGATCAGAACCGCAAGACCAGAGGTTCCTGCAGCCACGAACATCGGCAGTCCGACAACGCTGGTCAGGAATGGGACGTACAGGAAGCCGCCACCCACACCGATGAATGAAGAGATGGCGCTGATGAAGAAACCGCCGACGAAGGCCCAGATCGGGCTGAAACCGAAGGTCTGTCCGAAAAAGCAAATCTCGATCCGTTTCAAACTGAAGTTCTGCGATGTAACCCCCTGCGCGCAGATGTCACCCTTATTCTTGACTGTTTCCTCGAACGCCTTGGCCGCTTCCTTGGCTTTTTTCTTGCCGGCCTGCCCCTTGGGAGTCATTTCATAAACCATGAAACCGCCGATTATGAACACGATCAGGCCGAAATAACCCTGGTATGAGGAAAACTTGAGCTTGCCCATGGTAGTGTAAACCACCAGAAATGCAGCGATGAGTGAACCCAGACCAAGGCATAATCCCAGCGGGATGGTGACGCGCTTCTGCTTGGCATAGTTGACGCTTGAGACCAGAGCTGACAGCGCGACCAGCCACTGGTTGGAGACACGGATGCTGTCGGTGACGAACTTGTTCAGCTCCGGCGCCGAGTCCTTGAAAGTTTTGGCGTAAGCCCCCAGGCCGAAAATAGAGATGTGGCCCACTCCGGCCATAATACCGCCGAAAGCCCCGACTGTGGAGAAGACCCAGCCCACCCACATGGCCCAGAGGAAAGCAACGAACATATTGATCTGGGGGCCGCCGGGAATCCCGAGATACCCGGGTTTTGCCGCCGGGTCAATCTGGCCCTTCTCAACACCCTGTGGCGCCTTTGCGATTGCATCCTGTAGTTTGCCCGCATGCGCCGCCCCGGCTAAAGCAATCGGCAATACAAAAACCGCTGCAACCAGCAATACCATTAAAACTCTTTTTAAATTTTTATTCATCTTTATCCCCTTTGATTATTAACATTAAACTGAAACATTCTTTGTTATGCTTACAAAATATTTTTCCGTTTCTCACCCCCCTGCAGATATTTTTTATTTACTATTGTTCTTGACGATTTCGTAAAAAGACCGATTTTCACCACATTCTTAATGGTAAACAGCAAAGGGTATGCCATTATATTTGCATTAAACTGTTCATTTGAAGAACATATATCGAAGAAGCATTTATTTTTATGTATTCAGCAAGTTATCCCGCAACAGCATTAACAGAAATTTTTAACTCGCTTTTATGCGGATCAACAAAAACGGATTATCAATGCAATTAATATCGTGCACTCATTCAACAAAAAGGATATTAATCCATAAATACCGATGAATATAAACATGCAAATATAATGATGCACCGCAATAAATATATTGCATCACAATCAATTTTTACCCCCTGACGCAGAAATATATACAAATGCAAACCTCTCTGTTCACAAACTTATCATCCCGTTAACATTAACGATTTTAATGATCGAAACTTTTTTTTAAATAATAGATTTTTCTGGTATAAATATTGCTGAATATATAAAATTGACGGTTTCGCAAGAAGTCCGAATTTTCCCCTTCCTCCACTCCCCCTCCTGAGGAGGGAGGGGAGAAATCATATGTGATTGACCTTGAAATATTATGGAATTGTATAATACAACTATCTGGGAGGATTATAATGGATAAGGATGTTTATAGTTTATGCTTCATGTGTTCGGTGCGCTGCCCCATCAAAGTGGTGGTCAAGGACGGGCAGGTCAAATGGATCGAAGGTAACCCCCATGTGGCAGGGATGGAGGGCAGCCTCTGCCCTCGAGGCGCTGCCGGCATCTCTTCCCTCTACGACGATCAACGGGTGAAGTCGCCCTTGATCCGGGTCGGCGAGCGCGGCTCGGGGCATTGGCGCAAAGTCGGCTGGAGCGAGGCGCTTGATTACACCGCAGACAAATTGAAAAACATCATTGAAAATTATGGCGCTCACAGCGTGGTCCTTGCTGAGCGCACACAGCTCGCCACCCACGTGAGTAAAACCTTCTTGAAGGCCATCAAATCGCCGAACCATTTCACCCATGACGCGCTCTGCAAAGGGTCGGTGAACACCGCCTGCCGCTCACTGTTCGGCTATACCGACGCGCAGATGAGCACGGATTACAAGAACACCAGAAACATTGTCTTGTACGGCCGCAATCTTTTTGAGGCGATAGAGGTCAAAGCGGTAAACAGCATGATGGAGGCCCTGGAAAAAGGGGCCAAGCTGACTTACATCGACCCGCGTGTCACAGTCACCGCCACCAAGGCCCACCGGTACCTGATGATCCGACCGGGCACCGACCTGGCGCTCAATTACGCGCTGATTCACGTCATCTTAAAGGAGAACCTGTACGATGCCGAGTACGTGGACAAATGGGTGCTGGGCTTAAGGGAGCTGCAGGATTTTGTCAATGAATACACGCCCGAATGGGCCGAAAAGGAGACTGGGATACCGGCCGCAACCATCGTGGAACTGGCGCGCGAGGTCGCCGAGGACAAGCCCTCGGTCATTTTCCACTTCGGTTATCGGGGCGCCAGTCACAAGAACGAGATATACATGCGACGTTCCATCTTGATCCTGAATGCTCTGTTGGGGAGCATCGAAGCGAAAGGCGGGTTCTTCTTCAAGAAGGGGCCCGGCGAAGTCGGGGGCAAGCCGGCCCGTAAACTGACTGAACAGAAATTCCCCAAGATTGAAGCGCCCCGATTTGATAAAGTGGGCACCCCTGATTTCCCCCTGCCGGACCCGGATCACGGCGTTGGGCAAATGCTGCCCCACGCCATCCTGAATAACGACCCTTATCCAATCAAAGCACTTATTGCTTTTAGGTTTGACCCCTTGATGTCCATTCCGGATACGAATTT
>JAABQB010000082.1:0-272 GCA_011391695.1 Desulfobacteraceae bacterium
AAAAATACACGAAAAATTTTTTACAAGGGAATGCCCGTTCTGCGCGGAGATAATAAAAAATAGAGCCAATATCTGCAAACATTGCGGGAAAGAAGTGGCGGGACAATAAAAACTTATCGGACAGAATATCGCCAGTTGTCAGTTGCCAGGAATCCATTAACGCTGATCCCTGACAGCCGACAACTGTTATTATCCCGTTAATCCTGTCTAATTTTAATCAGCGAATTGCCGGTCATTGAGGTCGGTTTTTCGATTCCCATGATATCAAGGAT
>JAABQB010000082.1:282-7265 GCA_011391695.1 Desulfobacteraceae bacterium
AAGGTTGCCTGTTCCAAGAACAGCTTTTTTTCTTGAATCATCAACCAGGATAAACGGAACAGGATTGAGAGTATGGGCGGTATGAACATGCCCGTTCTCATCGATCATCATTTCGGCATTCCCGTGATCTGCCGTAATGAGAACAATTCCTCCCTGCTTTTTCACCTCGCTGACAATTTCCCCAACACATGAATCGATGGTTTCACACGCGGTAATTGCAGCTTCGACAACTCCCGTATGTCCGACCATATCCATGTTTGCAAAATTTAGTACAACGAGATCGTAATGACTGGATTTCAAGCGCGATAACAGCTCGCCGGTTACAAGCCGCGCACTCATCTCCGGCTTCTTGTCATATGTTGAAACATCGCGGGGAGATGGTACAAGGCACCTTTCTTCAAGAGGAAACGGTTTTTCCTCACCACCGTTGAAAAAGTATGTTACGTGAGCATACTTTTCAGTTTCAGCAATCCTTAACTGTTTCAATCCTTTTTTGCTTATAACTTCCCCGAGAATCTCATTAAGATGAAAGGGAGGAAAAGCAACGGGCAGGGTGAATTTCTCATCATATTGCGTCATGCAGGCAAACCCGGTTACCCTGGGATAAATTTCTCTTTTGAAAAAACTGAAATCAGGCTCGGTTAACGCCCGCGTAATTTCTCTTGCCCTGTCAGATCTGAAATTGAAAAAAATGATCCCGTCCCCGTTTTGTATTTTTCCCGGATGCCCCCCGTCATTTCCAGTTATGATGGCAGGTTTTACAAACTCGTCCGTCTCTTTTCGCAAATAGGCATTCCTTACGGCATCAACAGGATTTTTTTCTTCTCTTCCTTCCCCGTAAACATAAAGTCTGTAAGCTTTTTCGATCCTGTCCCATCTGGTATCGCGATCCATCGCGAAATATCTCCCGCAGACAGAAGCAATCTCTCCGGTTCCTTTATCGGTTATATAATCCTGCAGTCTCTGCATGAATACCAAACCGCTGTCAGGAGGAGTGTCCCTCCCGTCAAGTATGGCGTGTATGTAGATACGGTTTAATCCCTTTTCTGCGGCCATATCAATAAGCGCAAAGAGATGGTTGATATGACTGTGAACGCCTCCGTCCGAAAGAAGACCCATGAGATGCAGGGAACCATTCCCATCTCTTACCTTGTTTATAACGGAACAGAGAGCCTCATTTTCAAAAAAGCTTTTATCCCGGATCGCTTTATTGATCCTGACAAGATCCTGATAAACCACTCTTCCGGCGCCTATATTCAAATGTCCGACTTCCGAATTTCCCATTACACCTTCGGGGAGACCAACCGCTTCACCCGAACACAACAACCGGGTATGAGGATACTCTGATTTGAATTTATCTAAAAACGGGGTTCTTGCCAGGGCTATTGCGTTTCCTTTGCCCGAACCGCCTATTCCCCATCCATCGAGTATTATAAGTATGCAGCATTTTTGTTTATTCAACATATACTTCCAGCACTCCGGCCTTCTTTGCTTTTTCCATCATACTCTCGGTAGTCATGCGTTTTGCATCCGACCAGAGTCCTTCAAGATCATAAAATTTTCTGACAGTTTCACAAAAAACATGAATCACTACCTCTCCGTAGTCAAGCAAAACCCATAACCCATCATTTTTTCCTTCTATGCTCAGGGGTTTTATTCCAAAACTTTTCAGATACCGTTCAACAAAATCGCTGATTGCTGTAGCCTGGCGATTGGAAAGAGCGCTGCATATTATAAATATATCTGCAACGGAAGTAAGTCCCCTTACGTCCAGAACCACAACATTGGCAGCCTTTTTCCCCGAAACTGCTTTAACATAAAGATCAATTCGCTTATCTAAATCCTGCATCACCTGATTCGATTTCCTTAAAGTCATTTGTATAATTCTCTGCTTTTAATAAAGAGTTCAACATTCGCCGGTACCAGAAAGCAAATGGGCTCTCCTTTTTGTGCCATCCTGCGGATATTTGTGGAAGAAATATCTATCCGGCTAACCTCGAATACATATACAGGCTTATTGACTTCGTGCATATAACAGGAATCCTGCTTTGTAAAATAATATCCTTTCGATATTTTCGCATTGAGAAAATCTCCGAGATTCTTCAGTTCCGCCGCAGAATCCTCATAATTCAGCCCCGGTCTTGACATTACAATAAATGGTACAAGGCAAAAAAGCTCCTGGAATGATTTCCATGTATCTATTTCCAGGAATGCGTCAAGACCCATTATAAGATAGAAGTCAGTTTGATCTGTTTGAAATGATTTGAAATGTTTTACAGTATCTATTGTATATGAAGGGCCTGACCTTTTGAGTTCAACATCTGAAACTGTCAATGCTGAACAATTTGAAATTGCCATCCTGATCATTTCGAGACGATCCATGGCGTCTGCGACACCGGATGAATTCTTGTGCGGAGGAATTGCAGATGGAATAAAACAGACGCTGTCTAAGGCAAACCCCGTCTGCACTTCAACTGCAGACCTGAGGTGTCCGAAATGAACCGGATTAAATGTGCCTCCCAACAGTCCTATGCGTTTCAATTAGAGCCTCATTCACAGGGATTATTGCTTAAACGCTATTCCCTGACCTGACCATCTCCTAAAACTATGAATTTTGTTGTGGTGAGCTCTTCCAGACCCATCGGTCCGAAAGCATGCAGTTTGGAAGTGCTTATTCCTATTTCAGCCCCCAATCCAAGTTGACCCCCGTCATTAAAACGCGTCGACGCATTCACAAGAACGACAGAAGAGTCTATTTCACGGAGGAAACGCCTTGCCCTGCTGTAATCGCTTGTAACGATCGACTCAGTATGGTTTGATCCATATTCAGCAATATGTTTTATCGCCTGATCCATATCGTCCACTACTTGTACCGCAACAACAAGATCGAGAAATTCGGCAGGCCAGTCAGTTTCAGTTGCTTTATTTGCCGCCGGAAGAATCCTGCAGGTTTTGGGACAGCCCCTGATCTCAACTCCCGCATCTACGAATTCCTTTGCCATTAATGGCAAAAAGTCCTTTGCCGCTGCCTTGTGGACAAGCAGGGTCTCCATGGCATTACAGACGCCGGGGCGCTGAACCTTCGAATTGAAACATATTTTCCGGGCCATGCCGAGATCAGCTCCGTCATCAACGTAAACATGACAGACTCCCTTGTAATGCTTTAAAACAGGTATTCTAGAATTTTCAACCACAAAACGTATAAGCCCTTCGCCCCCGCGGGGAATGATCAGATCTATATATTCTTCCTGTCTTAAGAGGGCGTTTACGGCAGTTCGCTCTCTTACCGGCAGGGTCTGAACAATCTCTTCGGGCAGTCCCGACTCTCTCAAGGCATTTTTAATTATACCTGCCAATGCCTGGTTTGAGCAAAAAGATTCCGAACCTCCGCGCAGTATAACGGCGTTTCCTGCTTTAAGGCAAAGGCCTGCGGCATCAACGGTTACATTTGGCCTCGATTCATAGATAATTCCTATAACTCCGAGAGGAATACGCATTCGCGATACCTGGAGACCGTTCGGCCTTATCCACGTCCTCGATATTGAACCGACAGGATCCTCAAGGGCCGCCACTTCTTTAAGACCGTCCGACATCGACTTGATTGTTGAATCACTTATAGCAAGCCTGTCAATAAAGGCGCCGGAAAGCCCGGCTTTTTTCGCGCGTGAAATATCCGTATTGTTCTCTTTCTTTATATGTTTTGCCTGGTTGATTATTTCATCAGCGATTTTTAAAAGAACCTCATCCTTCTTTGCCGTGGGACATTTTGCCACAGCTCTTGAAGCGCTTCTTGCCGATTTGGCTATTTCTGCAATCGTTGATTCAACAGACATCTGCTTCCTCTCATTTTAAAAATTGTATCCCTTAATCACACTCGCCTGTCAACGCAAGATTATCCCTGTGAATTACCTCATCATACGGCTTGTGTCCCAGCTTCTCTTTTATCCGGCTCGTCTTTAGTCCCATGATCTTCTTTATATCAGAAGCGCTGTAATTTACAAGACCGACTCCGATCACTTCATTGTCAGCGTTGCTGAATTCAACGGGAGATCCTTCCCCGAATGCTCCTTTTACTCTTATAATGCCTCCTGGAAGCAGGCTTCTGCCTTTTTCAACAATCGCGTTAACGGCGCCGTCGTCTATTATAATAGTCCCCTGCGGCTTCAGAGAAAAAGCTATCCAGCATTTCTTTCTTGAGAGCCTTTCCTTTCCGGGAACGAAAAAAGTACCGTGCTTTTCGCCTTCAAAAAGCTTTGTAAGAATGGCGTGCTTTTCGCCTTTTGCTATAATCATCGGAATTCCCGCAGCTGTGACTTTTTTTGCCGCCCTGATTTTTGTTAGCATTCCTCCGGTTCCGAGAGTTCCCGGGATGCGGCCTGCCATCTTTTCAATGTTCTTTTTTATCGTATTAACGACAGGAATAAGTTCGGCGTCGGGGTTGTCGCGGGGGTCTTTCGTATAAAGCCCTTCCATATCAGTGAGAGTCACAAGAACATCCGCATCCATCAGGATCGCTATCATCGCCGCGAGATTGTCGTTGTCTCCTAATTTGATATCCTCAACCGCGACAGTGTCATTTTCATTTATAATCGGAACAATCTTCCATGACAAGAGGGTGTAAATCGTGTTTCTCGCGTTAAGATATCTTTTTCTGTTTGAAAGGTCTTCGCTTGTAAGAAGTATCTGGGCTACTTTTTTATCGAATTTTTCGAATGCTTTTTCATATTCCATTATAAGCCCGGCCTGTCCGACCGCGGAAACGGCCTGCCTTTTTGGAATCTCATCAGGTTTTTCCCGAAGACCTATTTTTCTTAATCCTGAAGCCATGGCACCCGAGGAGACTAGAATAACTTCCATTCCCTTGTCCATCAGAAGGCTTATCTGCCTGCTTATCGAACCCATGACCTTTAAATTCAGCCCTTGGTCCCCGGTTAAAACATTGCTCCCTATTTTGACAACAACTCTCTTTGAAGAAGTAATCGATTTGCCGTCATCTTTCATCTTTTTTGTCTTCTCTGCATTTATCCAGTAATAATGCGATTTTCTGTTTCAGTCGGCTTATGCCTTCGCCTGTTACTGCGGATATTGTCAATACTTCTGTATTCCCGGTCGCTTTTATAAAAACATCCGCCGCTTCTTTCGCGCCTGTGATATCGAGTTTATTAAGTACGACCAAACGGGTTTTATCGGCAAGGCTTTTGCTGTACAAAGCAAGCTCTTTGTTTATCGTATGATAGTTGGAAAGAGGTGAGTCCGGATTTATAGCCGACGCGTCGATAAGATGAACAAGCATCCGCGTTCGTTCAATATGTTTCAGAAATGTTGTTCCAAGACCTGCGCCTTTATGGGCGCCTTCGATAAGTCCGGGGATATCAGCAATCACAAAAGGTTCCCCTCCGGCGGTTTTTACCACACCCAGCATTGGTGTGAGGGTGGTAAACGGATAATCTGCTATTTTGGGATGCGCTGAAGAAATGACGCTGATAAGCGTGGATTTACCGGCATTGGGAAGTCCGACAATTCCGACATCTGCAATAAGCTTGAGCTCAATTTTCAGATTTAATGTCTGGCCTTCCTCACCCGGTTGTGCAAAACGGGGAGTCCGGTGTGTTGATGTGGCAAATTTCTTGTTTCCCTGACCGCCTCTCCCACCCCTGGCAATTACAAAAGCCTCGCCAGATTCAACCATATCTTTAAGTATGCTGCCTGTGGCAACATCGCCTATTACTGTACCGGGAGGGATCTCAATTATCAGGTCTTTCCCTTTTTTCCCGGTTTTCAGTCTTCCAGCTCCATCTCCGCCCTTTTCAGCGATGAAATGTTTTTTATACCGGAAATCGTAAAGGGTCCGCTTTTGTGATGTCGTCCTGAAGATAACATCACCGCCCTTGCCGCCATCGCCACCGTCCGGTCCTCCGCGCGGAATAAACTTTTCTCTTCTGAGACTTACACAGCCTCTTCCGCCGTTACCGGACTGGACAGTAATAATTGCTTCATCTATAAATTTCACTCTGCATATACGCTGGCTTTTTTACGCGAATGGCCGAAATCTTCATAGGTAACTATTCCGTCAATCTTGGCAAACAATGTGAAATCTTTTCCCAAACCGACATTATTGCCCGGATGTATTCTTGTTCCAACCTGACGGACCAGTATACTGCCGGCTCTGACTTTTTCGCCGCCGAAACATTTCACGCCTCGTCTTTGTCCATTACTGTCACGGCCGTTCCTTGAACTGCCGCCTGCCTTCTTGTGTGCCATTTATAAACTCCTGATACAAATTGATTATGCTTTAATGCTGTCGATTTTCACAGCCGTGTAAGTCTGGCGATGTCCCTGTTTGCGGCGATAACCCTTGCGTCTTTTGAATTTAAAAACGAGTACCTTCTTCGCCTTATTCTGTTCAACAATATGCCCTGTAACAGCAATATTTTCAACAAAAGGGCGTCCGGCCTTAACGGTATCTCCATCTGAAAACATCAGTACCTTGTCAAATGAAACCGGAGCTCCGATATCGCCCTGAATTTTTTCGATTCTGAAGATTTCTCCTTCTTCAACCTTATATTGCTTTCCGCCTGAATCAACAATAGCGTACATTCTTTCCTCCCGCAAAATCAGTTTTTCTATGATTTTAAAAGCTGGAATAATAATCTTATAATATTTATTGTCAAGATAAATCTGGACCTTATAAATTGAAAATATGGCCCTTGTTTCTCCCTGTAACTTTCAATTTATGCATAACTTATGGAACTTTTTTTGTTTTATGTCAACATGAGATTTGATGGACTCGTAAAAAGTCCCAAAATGGCCATTTTCACAAAATCGGTTCCAATTATTTCAATAAGTTACAAAGCCGTATTTCAGGTTTTTCGACTTTTTACGAGAGCATCAACTTTAAGGCCCCTATATATTGTGGAGACGGCCGGTTAAGTCCAAGGATTCGCCAGGGGGATCTCTGCATGCTTAAAATCTTCTTCGTTTCG
>JAABQB010000083.1 GCA_011391695.1 Desulfobacteraceae bacterium
TCCACGGCTAAACCTGGGGCGCGTATGGTTCCATCAGAACGTCCGAAAGGCTTCGTTCTCAGGGGCATGATTCTAAATGCAAATAAAATGGGGGTTTGATTTTGCTCGGTACCATTGTCAACACAATTGCAATCCTTGCAGGATGTTTAGTCGGGATTATGCTAAAGGGGGGAATCCCTCATAAATATAATGAAACGGTCATGCATGCGATAGCCCTTGCCGTAATCCTTATAGGTGTGAAGGGAGCTTTGAAATCGGATGACATTCTGCTTGTAATAATCAGTCTTGCAACAGGAAGTGTTATAGGCGAATTTTTAAAGATAGAGGATAAGATAGAAGCTCTTGGTAACTTTTTGCAGAGACTGTTTGCAAGAGCAGGTGACGGAATATCAAAAGGATTCGTCACATCGAGCCTTCTTTTCTGTGTGGGCTCTATGGCTATTGTCGGCTCTCTCGAAAGCGGACTTACGGGAAATCATCAGACCCTTTTTGCTAAGTCAGTGCTTGACGGAATCGGTTCAATAATACTGACATCGACGCTGGGAATAGGGGTGTTTTTTTCAGCAGCATCCGTTTTAATATACCAGGGGGCTATAACTCTCACCGCCTCCTACGCGAAACAATTCCTCGTTCCGGAAGTAATAAGCCAGATGTCTTCTACCGGCGGTCTTTTGATTGCGGCCATAGGAATCAACATGCTTGAAATAAAAAGGTTTAAGGTCGGGAACATGCTTCCCGCCATATTCATACCCCTTTTATATTATATTTTTAAGCAGGCTTTGACCCTGTTCTGATTTTAAGGTATAAAATTATATGCATTACGAAGGCAACATAATAAGACCTCCCAGCGAGGCGGACAGCATACTCCTGCAGATAACAGTCGGATGCTCAAGGAATAAGTGCACCTTCTGCGGAACATATACCGGCGAGCGGTTCCGGATTAAACCTGATTCTATCATTATGGAAGACATTGCTTTTGCGGCAACTTATTGCAAGCGACAGCGCAGGGTTTTCTTGTGCGACGGCGACGCTCTCATAATTCCGCAGAAGAGGCTTATCAATATTCTTTCAGAGATTAAAAAACAGCTCCCCTGGGTGACAAGGGTTGGGCTTTATGCCAATGCCAAAAGTCTCAATTTAAAAACATCCGATGAGCTGAAAGAATTAAAGGCGCTCGGAATAGGCATTGCCTACATGGGACTTGAAACAGGCGATGATGTGACTCTGAAAAATATAAACAAGGGAGCATCGTCCGAATATATGATCGCTATGGGAAAAAAAGCGAGGGAAGCCGGAATAAAGCTTTCGATAACGGTTCTGCTTGGTATAGCCGGCAGAGAGCGTTCGATCATTCACGCAGAAGAGACAGGAAGAGTGCTTTCCGCAATAGATCCGGAATATGTTGGCGCCTTAAGCCTCATGCTTATACCCGGAACTCCTCTGTATGATGATTACAAATCGGGCAAATTTATCCTGATAGAACCGGATGAAATGTTGAAAGAGTTGCGCGCCATGATAAATGCCACCAATCTGACAAAAGGCCAGTTCCACGCCAACCATGCCTCGAACTACCTTCCTATAAAAGCAAGACTCCCGAAGGAGAAAGAGGCGACAATAAAGCTTATCGACATGGCTCTCTCCGGCAAGGTATCATTAAAACCCGAATGGCTCAGAGCTTTGTGACTTTTTTTGGAAGCCGTTAAAATTATTGCATATGGTTTTAAATAAGTGTAAATCGCCGAATGTTGAATATCGAATATCGAATATCGATGAACGATGTACGATTTACGAATGAAGAGAAAACCCGGCCACAAACAGGAGAAAACAAATGACAGATGGAACATCGGAAAACAGCAATGACCTCGACCTGATTTGCATAAACACGATTCGCTCGCTTTCGATGGAGGCAGTCCAGAAGGCAAATTCAGGGCATCCGGGCGCCCCCATGGGTCTTGCCCCGGCGGCCTATACCCTGTGGACCCGCATCCTGAAACATAATCCTGCAAATCCCGACTGGTTCAACCGGGACAGATTTGTATTGTCAGGAGGTCATGCATCCATGCTTTTATACAGCATGCTTTACCTGACCGGATATGACTTGTCGCTTGATGATATAAAGAATTTCAGACAGTGGGGCAGCAAAACCCCCGGTCATCCCGAATACAGGCACACCCCCGGAGTTGAAACAACAACAGGACCTCTCGGCCAGGGATTTGCCAACGGCGTTGGAATGGCAATGGCGGAAAGGCATCTTGCCGCGTGCCACAACACGAAAGATCACGAAATAATTGACCACCACACATTTGTTGTCTGCGGCGACGGCGATCTCATGGAAGGAATCACGTCAGAAGCCGCATCCCTTGCAGGACACCTCGGTCTTTCAAAGCTCATCTGCATCTATGACGACAATAAGATTTCGATTGAGGGCAGTACAAGCATAGCATTTACCGAGGATGTTGCCGCAAGATTCAAATCTTATAACTGGCACGTTCTGAAAGTTGAAGACGGAAACAGCGTTGATGAAATCTTAAAAGCGCTAAAAAAAGCAAAGGCCGAAAAGAAAAAACCTTCACTCATAATGCTGAGAACCCACATAGCATACGGGAGCCCCAATAAGCAGGATTCCGCTGAGGCGCACGGCGCTCCTCTGGGCGAAGATGAAATCCGCCTTACCAAGAAGAATCTCGGATGTTCTGAAGATTCGGTGTTCTGCGTTCCGGATGACACGCTTCGGTTCTGCCGCAAATGCCTTGAAACAGGTAAAAAAGCCGAATCAAAATGGCTTAGAAAATTCAAGGCATATAAAAAGGAATTTCCGGACTTTGCCGCAAAACTCACAGATGCGATTAATGGAAAATTACCGGAAGAATGGGATGCCGGGCTCCCGTCTTTTTCTGAAAAAGATGGAGCTGTTGCGACAAGGTCGGCATCCGGAAAAATTCTTAACGCCATCGCAGAAAAAGTAACAAATCTTATGGGCGGATCTGCGGACCTGGCCCCCTCGAATAACACCATAATTAAAAATTCCTGCGATTTTCAGAAAGAGAGCTACCACGGTCGAAACATACGTTTCGGAGTAAGAGAACACGCAATGGGCGCAATCCTGTCAGGGATGGCTCTTCATAGCGGAGTCCGGCCCTTCGGCGGAACATTCCTTGTTTTTGCCGATTATATGCGCCCTTCGATACGACTTGCCGCGCTCATGAAGCTTCCGGTCGTATATGTCTTTAC
Source organism: Desulfobacteraceae bacterium (assembly GCA_011391695.1). Taxonomy (GTDB): domain Bacteria; phylum Desulfobacterota; class Desulfobacteria; order Desulfobacterales; family RPRI01; genus RPRI01. The sequence goes on from JAABQB010000083.1 coordinate 3,232, forward strand.
CCACGACAGCATAGCGGTAGGTGAAGACGGCCCGACTCACCAGCCCGTCGAACATCTTTGCAGTTTACGGGCCATCCCCGGACTGACCGTCATAAGGCCTGCCGATGCAAACGAAACCAAAGAGGCCTGGCGATACGCCATGACGAATACGGGAGGTCCGGTAGCGCTTATTTTGAGCCGTCAGAATCTTCCTGTTATAGAAAGAACGGAGTCGAATCCGGCAAGCCTTCTTGAAAATGGAGCTTACATCCTTTTCGATTCAGGTTCAAAACCTTCCCTGATAGTCATGGCAACAGGTTCGGAAGTTCATATAGCCCTTGAAGCGGCAAAATCTCTTACAGCAAAAGGCGTTTCCGTCAGAGTTGTAAGCATGCCGAGCCTTGAGCTTTTTGAAAACAGCTCCGCGGAATACAAAGAAAAGATCCTTCCTCATGAAATATCAAACCGCATAGCAGTCGAAGCCGGAATCCCGATGGGCTTGGAACGTTACACGAGAGACAAAGGGGAAATTATAGGAATGACAGGTTTCGGGGCATCGGCTCCGGGCGGAACGCTGATGAAAATATATGGTTTCACAGCAGACAATATAGTGCAAAAAGCAATGAAACTTATACAGCAGTAATCTAAGGAAACACTTTCAATGGATTTAAAAATACTGACAACAACATTCATGATGGTCTTTCTTGCCGAACTGGGGGATAAAACTCAGCTTGCCACATTCTGCCTCACGGCCGATTGCGGCGATTCGAAACTTTCAGTGTTTCTGGGCTCAGCAGGCGCTCTGGTCCTCTCTTCGCTCATCGCCGTCCTCCTTGGGGCAGCTTTCAGCAGGTTTATCCCGGCAAACTATATCAAAATAGCCGCAGGCGTCTTTTTTGTAGCCGTGGGGATATGGACTCTCTATTCCGCAATCAAAATCGCGTGAGAGCCGAATATCGAACATCGTACTTCGAATATCGAATAACGATAAAAACAGCCTTTAATCTGATTAGGTAATTGCAAAACTGATAGAACGAGAAAAGTTTGTCATTCCCACGGAAGTGGGGCACATAGTGAACCGTTAGCGCTATCCGGTATTTTCTACATGTTGCAAAATTTTCTGGACTCCCGTTTTCACGGGAATGATGGGATTTTAACTTTTCACTTGAACCCTTGAATCCTTTTTTCGTCCGGCACTCTTATTACCCGTTTCCCTGGATCCTTCTGCTGCCTGTAAAATATCGCTACATGGCCTATGGCGCCGACAAGTTCGCAAACTGCCAGCTTTTCAATTTCGGCTGTTATTTCTTTTTTCATATCCTTTTCTTTGAAATCGATGAACCTGACCTTTATGAGCTCGTGCTTGTCAAGCGCCTCATCAACCGATTTTATAAGAGATGCGGTTATTCCCTTCTGCCCGATAAAAACATACGGCTTGAGCTCGTGCGCTATTCCGCGCAAGTATTGTTTCTGGAAACCCTTCAGCTTTTCCAATTAACCTCCTGTGAAATTATTATTCTTCTCAATCTCCCCGATATCCCTCTGGTTTTTAACTGGTCTTCCTTTCACTGAACCCCCTGAATCCTTGACCCCTCGAATCCTTGATCACCAACCCTTTCAGATACGAGCCGGATGTATTTTCCGATATTTATCACCAAAGATCAAACCCTTTTGACGTATTCTATATTTTTTTAAACTTTCCTTCCCAATCCATTTGTTAAGCACTGGCAGAATTTAATATTTTATGATATACAAAATGCATCGGTGCTGATAACCTTATAAAAGGCCAGCAAGAAGAAAAATGATTTTATAGTCCTGATCTCGAGATTGTGATAAAAAGAAAGCGGTTATAAATAATCTGAATGTATGGAGAGCTATAAAATGAAGCGATTTAAAATAGTTGTCGAAAAGCATCCGGATATATATGTTGCTTATCCTCTCGGCATAAAAGGAGTTGTAGTTGGTCAGGGCGAAACATACGAAGCTGCATTAGCTGATGTCAAATCGGCTATTAAATTCCATATCAAGACTTTTGGTCCCGACCAAATCGAAATTGATCCTCCTATTTTAGAAGCTTTTATTGAAGAAACAGGAATAGCTGTGTGATAGCGCATTTCCCGGCAGATGCTCCTGTTAGAAAAGTTATGAAAGCCTTGGAGCGCATAGGATTCTCTTAAAAAAATCAACTTTACGAACCATATTGACTCAGGCAAGAATTTCAAGGGACGAATTTCTTGAAGCATATTATTCGTAACAGAATTGATATAAAATTACTTTTGTCAAATTTATTTCAACCGATAAACGGAGCTTAAATGACAGAAATATTAATGCTCGTCCTGATTGGCCTCGTCAGTATCTTGTCTTTTGTTTTTATTCTCATAATCTTAAGGCGCAAACCGGAAGATGTCGAAGTAAAGCTCAAAGATTATTTTGCGGCGCTGGAAAAGCAGGCGGCAAACATTGAATCTTCCGTAAAAAAGGAGGTTTCCGAAAACAGGAAGGAATCGACCGATAACGCAAGGCTCGCCCGCGAGGAGCTTGGAGCTTCACTCAAGGATTACGGAGATTCTCTTTCAAAACGGATGGCCGAAATTGCAGGCATGCAGAAAGACCAGTTGGATTCCTTTTCAAAACAGCTTCTGGCTATGACAAGACTTAACGAGGAAAAACTGGAATCGATGCGCATTACAATGGAAAACCGGATGAGCGCCATGCAGGAGGAGAACAGCAAAAAGCTCGAACAGATGCGCGCAACCGTCGATGAAAAGCTCCAGACAACACTTGAAACCCGTCTCGGCGAATCATTTAAGCAGGTAAGCGAGCGCCTTGAACAGGTTTACAAAGGTCTTGGAGAGATGAGAACTCTCGCGACAGGAGTCGGAGATCTAAAAAAAGTGCTCACCAATGTCAAAACCCGCGGAACCTGGGGCGAAATTCAGCTCGGCGCAATTCTCGAGCAGATACTATCTCCGGATCAGTATGAAGCCAATGTCGCAACAAAAAAGAACAGCCAGGAAAGGGTGGAATTTGCCATAAAGCTCCCCGGGCAGGATCCTTCAGGGCAGCATGTTGTCTGGATGCCTATAGACGCGAAATTCCCGCAGGAGGATTACCAGCGCCTCATAGATGCCCAGGAAGCGGCGGACAAGGAGCTTGCAGATAAATCTCTTAAAAATCTTGAAATGCGCATAAAAGCGGAGGCGAAGGATATCAGGGAGAAATATATCGATCCTCCAAACACCACAGACTTTGCAGTCATGTTTCTTCCGATCGAAGGCCTCTACGCTGAGGTTATCCGCAGGCCGGGTCTGTGTGATATCCTTCAGCGTGAATACAGGGTAATTGTGACAGGACCTACAATCCTTGCGGCTCTACTGAACAGCCTTCAGATGGGCTTCAGAACTCTTGCAATAGAAAAACGCTCAAGCGAAATATGGGTGCTTCTCGGAGCAGTCAAAGCCGAATTCGGCAAGTTCGGAGATGTGCTTGCAAAAACAAAAAAGAAGCTCCTTGAAGCCACAGACAC
>JAABQB010000084.1 GCA_011391695.1 Desulfobacteraceae bacterium
GAGGTAAAGGTCGCCCGAGAAAAGCCATCCGTAATTTTTTTCAAGATAAACCGTATGATCTCTGCTGTGTCCCGGAGTGTGAACATGTGTCAGTTTGTACTTCTCTGTTTCAATTACCGCCGGCAGAGGCGAAACTGATACCCGTCCCGATTTTCCCCATGTGTAGCTCTGATAGGGGTGTATTTTAAAGGTTTTTTCCATTTTATCTGCGGTTACGCTGTGGCCGTGTATCTTTACATTATAACATTTGCTTATAGCCGAAGCATTTCCGCTGTGATCTTCATGGTAATGCGAAAGCAGAACTTTCTCTATTTTTTTTCCTTTAAGAGCCCCGAGGACATATTTTACCATATTGCTCTGGGCCGTATCAATAACAAGGCCGTCAAGATAGAAGAGGAAAACGGACATAAGAGGAGGACCTAAAGGGCCGAAACCGAACCTGTAAGCCTCGACCTCGTCAAAAATATATTTTTCCTTAATGTTCATGAGTTGTCATTTATTCGTGGATTTTTTCATCGGCAGCTTCCGCCATCTGGAAACTTACTCCCTGGAACTGGTTGATGACCGTTCCGAGCACCCTCTCGGTTCAGTGAGGCATTCGACTGCAGGGGGTTTTCAATAAGAAGGTCACACGGTCATACTCTCTCTGTCAAGAAGCTCGCGGATTTTGGAGGATACTCTGTTGATATCAAAAGGCTTTTGTATAAAGCTGTTGTGTCCGTTGTTTAAGATCTGTGATGCTTCTTCGGACAGGCTGTAGCCGCTTGAAAGAAGCACCTTGAGGTCCGGCTTGATTTTCTTAAGGAGGTCAAATGTTTCGCTTCCGTTCATTTCAGGCATTACCATGTCGAGAATAACCAGATTAATCTCATCCTTTTTTTCCGTGAACAATTTAACCGCTTCGATTCCGCTCTTAACAGGCATCACCTTATAACCCAATCTGTTAAGCATCTCGGCGCCTATTTTAAGAATATCCTCTTCGTCATCAACAAGAAGCAGGGTTTCATTTCCCATGTGCAGCTTTTCGGCAATAACGGTCTCTTTCCCGGATGCTTTTTCAGAAGCCGGGAGGTGGATGATGAACTCACTGCCGTGGCCTACCTCACTCTCGACATTGATAAATCCATTATGAGATTTAATAATGCCGTAAGCTGATGCGAGTCCAAGGCCGGTTCCGCGCCCCATCTCCTTAGTTGTGAAAAACGGGTCGAAAACCCTTCCTTTTGTCTTCTCATCAATCCCGATTCCAGTGTCTTTGACGATTATCCTGACATACTTCCCGGGTTTGAAATATTTGTTTCTAATTTCACTTTCATCGATTATAACATTCTTAGTTTCAATATATATATTACCGCCTCCGGGCATGGCCTGCGAGGCATTGAGGTAAAGGTTCAGAAGTACCTGCTCAATTTGCCCCTGGTCAACTTCAACCCTCCAGATCTTTGATTCAAACGCTGTAGAAATAGATATTTCCTTTTTTGTACGACCAAACATGTGGGAGCTTGTTTTGATCAGTTCATTTATGTTGATAGGCCTGACTTCATATTTACCTCCCCGTGCAAATCCAAGCAATTGCTTGGTAAGGTCTGATCCGCGAACAACATACTTCTCGATGTTTTTCAGTTTTTCGTAGTGGTTGTGACTTTGATTTGTATTCAACAGGATAAGGGAAGTATATCCCTGAATGCCCATCAGCAGGTTGTTAAAATCGTGAGCCAGTCCACCGGCAAGAGTTCCGACTGCTTCCATCTTTTGAGCCTGCCGCAACTGGCGCTCGAGGTCCGCTCTTTTTGCTTCCGCCAGTTTTTTTTCTTCAATCTCCTGCCTTAAACTTTCGTTCATCCCCCTTAGTTCGAACTCCGATTTTTTAAGATCTGTAACATCTTTAAAGGTTCCCACGACACCGATTACATTTCCTTCGGAATCTGCATCCGGCGCGCCACTCATGTAGAATAACCGTTCTGTGCCATCGTTATGTAATATCGGGACGTACAAATCGGTAATTGTCTGCCTGTTATCTCTTATATAGCTGAAAACAGGAATAAATCTTTCCACATCTTCTTTTTTTAAAAAATCCGTAAAGAACTTTCCTATAACGTCTTTCTTTTGATAACCAAGAATTTTCTCCCAGGCGGGATTGACATATAAAAATCTTCCATCGACATTGAGCGTATAAATTATGTCAGGGGCGTTTTCGCTGAGAGCCCTGAATCGCTGCTCTCTTTCGCGGATTAACTCGTAAGATCTGGCGTTATTGATGCTGATTCCGAGCTGTGGCGCTATGCCTAAAAAAAGATTGATATCACTCTGATTCAGCGGTCGTTTTGAGTGATGGTTGTCCACGGCAAGAATGCCTTCAGACCGGCCTTCATAGACAATCGGAACGCAAATAAAAGATTTGACATTTATTTTTCTGACGAATTCGCGACTTCTTTCCGACATATCTTTCTCGATGTCATTAAAGTCGTTTATTAAAAAAGGTTTTTGCTGTTTAAAGGAAACAATAAAAGGTCCTCTCGATTTTGGATTGTCGAGATGAAACTCCGTGCTTTTTAACAGATCTTCTTCATTCGGATTGTATCCATAGCCGACTCTGTAAATCAGGCGGGTTCTCTCCCGATTGGCAAGCATTATTAATCCTCGATCGAAATCTAATCGCTTGCCAACCGTTTCCATTGTAAAATTAAGGAGATTATCAATATCCAGAATGTTGGAGGCTGCCTGCCCGATCTCCTGAACCAGCAGAGCGTTGTTATATCTGGCATTAATCTCATCGAGAAGATTGCTCGCCGTATCGCCATGATTTTTAAAAGTCGTAGCCAGTTCATTTTTTTCCAGATAAACCTGGTATAAGGATATGCCCATTACAACCAGGATCGTTGACAGGATAGCTATGGCACTGTAACCACCCGGGAGAGTAAAAAAAAGAAACAGGCAGATGATTAAACTTGACAGGTAACTGTAATTGGCGATCCTTTTCCAGATAAATGATGGTGTTGTCTTCCATGTTATATTGTAAATACAACGGTCGCCATGATTAATATGCATACAGGTTGTATGTTCAATCCTTGCCAATTCGTTTGTGAATAGCTTTGCGATACCTTCAAACATTCCCAGGCGATTTTCGCACTGATAAGGCTTTTCAGTTACACCTGGATTCTGGATAGCAACTACTTCGACTTGATTGTGTTCAATTTTTCTGGTTTTTAAAGTTGAACCTTTAGTTGCATGTGGATAATAGTTGCTGAGAGAGGAATAGGCAGCAGATGGGGTAATAAAGCCAAGAATGTATTGAGATACATTTCCCGCCGCTTTAGAAAAAGGCGCGTATTGCCCGGCTTTTCTGGCAATATCAGGATCTCCTGCAGTTTTCACAAGGATTTCATAAAACCGGTCAACCTGCGTTTGGGTAAGCCAGTGTCCTTCATCCGCAAGCTGATAGGTCGTGATTCCGGCGTAATCCAGAATTGGCATCATATCAAGCCGAGGATGATATTTGCTTATATATTCGGCAAAGCTCTTGATTATTGCAGTGTTATATAGGGGGGCTTCTTCCATTTATCCTCGGTTCAACCGTATTTCTTTCAATCGTACTTCATTCTGAAATTCTCTTGTACATAATCCATGAATTGATTCATATACCGCATATCACCGATCCAAAGCTGGTAATGCTTTTTATAAGAAATTCCGGATGATCTGATGCCGGAGGCAGGATAAATGAGGAGAGTAACTTTGTCAAGGTTATACACTCTGCCCAGTTCTGATACAGCAAGTGAAAGCACTTCCGAAGACAGCCCCGCGGGATCAGAAATTAGAACTTTTATGCAATTTAAAAGATTTGACATATTAATTGCCAGGTCCGACTGATCAACTATAAAAACAGCTTTAAGATGATCCTGATGAATCAGGGAATAAATCCGCCACCTTCTCAAAAAACCCAGGCGTTCGAAAGCTTTCTCCAAAGACTCGTCACCGGAAGCAGGCTCTCCAAAACGCAGGATATTGAGCAAAAGGCCACCGGAGTTGTATTTGTAAAATTGTTCCAGCTCCCATAAATCGACAGGGATGCTTTCTCTTAAGAGCCATCCCTGAGGAAGGCATTCTTCAGAGGATGCGACAGGCAGAGTCAGATAAGAAAAAAGATCAATTGAGCAGGCCTTAGGATTGTTAAAGTCTCTAGCAAACCCTCCAAAGATACGGTCAGGAAATTTATTTTCAGGACGGAAATATGAGATAACATAATCCATTCGCGATGAAGGCAATTGATACATGCCATGTGTAAAAATCATCATCTGCCGCAAAACTGCAAATCCGGTAAGATTGTTATTTCCCATTGGCCTTGCGGCATGATGCTGAATGAGCCATGTCCGTTCATATGCCCTGATCATTGACATATGTCCGTAAATCCGCCCGTTTTTTTCATAGGTAATATGCCTCGCAATCTCAGGATTTTCCTGATAGAGCTTCCGGTAAGTCTTGGTAAAATTCTCGCGATGAGCCACGCAAAAACCATACTTTTCAGGATAGATGAATCCTGTCTGAAAAAAGAATTCCCAAAGGGCATCCAGATCAACTTCCGTGGAAACAGAAATTTGAGGGTCCGAATTGATGCCGAGAATATGGTTTATTCGACTGTATGAATGGATATCCATATCCAGAATGGCTATGCCATAATGTATATCATTCTCTTTCATCCGCCGGTAGATAACCTGTACGGCACAATTTCCAATTGAAATACCGGCAAGAAGAATGGAAAGATCAGAAATCATCATTCCAGGCATCAACAGATCATCATCAGGTTTGTCACTTATGGAAAAACCTGTTGTTGAAATATCGAAAATATCCCGATGAATTTTTTTCTTTAAAAAGGGATGTTCAAATACGGCGGCCAGTGCTGGTGAAATGTGCTGCCGGGGATTACGGATTTTTTTTGCCGGAAAACGGCTGATATGATCGCTTTCCGCAGCAAATACGATTTCTTTTGATATGTTATGGTCATCCTGCCGGCGTATGCATTTACTGGACTCGCTATAGATTATTTTCTCATTGGAATACAGGCGGACCAATGCCGGAGCATCAGGATTGAACCAGTTATTATGTTCAAATGCTTCCGAGTCTGCTTTTATCCGGAATGCCCCGGAACTGAAGTCTATCAATTCACCCTTTGCAACAAAATCGCTTTGCATCAATTCGGCCAAGACACCCTTGCATGGATATCTCTGTATCTGCCTTTGATTCAGAACAAAACTTTTCTCAGGCAACCGGATCGTGAAGCCGCTTTTGCAACCGCTTAAAATGTTGATTGGAGAAAAGATAACGGACTGATTGTTTATGATTACCAGATGAAGCGCTTGATAAGATTCCAGTTTGTATTGAAAATAGGATTCGTCCCACTGACAGGTCAGTTGATTGTCGAGACAGGGTTCGGGATGAGCTTTCGCAAGAAGCTTGTCCTGATAGACCGGATGCTGCAGGAGAACAAAAAGAGGGCCACCTGTGAAATGAAGATAATTGACGGTGTTGATCAGCTCCGTCTGATCCAGAGTCTTTGCCTCTTCGAAGTTTTTGATCAGATCTTCATGCTGAAAAAAACGCGGAGGAGCTGATTTATTCAGCTCAAAGAGGTTTTCCCTTGTTTCAGGATCCATGTTCAGACTTCTCCACCCTCATTCAATCTGCAAAGAGCTTAATTTTTGATTAACTGAATATATAAATAAGGCGCTTGTGTGTCAAGAAAAATTAACCACAATATATCGTGGTTATTGCTGAGAAGGTTAGTCAGGATCGGGGGTGGGGATATTAAAATATTATGGGATGATTACAGGGAATAAATCATTTGCTGCACAATCTGTTGTTAAAGTATCAACAGTAACCACTATATGATGTATCTATCTGTAATTATATATAAATTATATAAATATTTATTGACATATATTGAATGAAGTGTAATGTCAGACAACAATAATTTATTAATAGTAAGAGAATGACTCATGATGCACGAGGCTGATTTTACGAGTATCCAACTACCATTTTACATATCAATGAAAAATATCCTTTGCTGCACGGGGAGAATATGAGAACAGAGAAGGCTTTGAAGGAACAATATGAAGGAATTAGGTATGGGCGTACCCACCTGAATGAAAAACTTCTTTCCGTTTTAAAAAATGATAAAAGTTCCGGAATTAAACATGATTCGGAGATGGATAATATCAAGGCTTTTCTATTCAAATCCTCTGATGCATATCTTATGGAAAGCAAAGAGGAAACCTTCCGGCTGGAGATCAAGACAGACCCGGAATCAGTCAGGCAGCAGGCTCTCTGGTGTGGCGCAAAACCCGGCATGAGGGTCCTTGATGTTGGATGTGGTCCCGGAAAAACCACATCTATTCTTTATGAAATGGTACAACCGGGAGG
>JAABQB010000085.1 GCA_011391695.1 Desulfobacteraceae bacterium
GATGCCGCCGGCAGCCTTAGCAACGGCCTCCATAAGGAGTGAGCCGTAATAATAAGGGAGCAGACCGCCGATAAAGAGACCTGCCAGAACCATCGGGTTCGAGAGATCGAATTTGATGTCCATCGCCAACTTCGTGACTGGATCCACGAAAGAGCGCGAATACTCGGCAAAGAGAACCAGTGCAGCAAGAGCTGCTGAACCGATTGCATAACCCTTTGTAACAGCCTTTGTGGTGTTGCCGACCGCATCAAGCGGATCTGTTATGGCGCGGATCTCTTCAGGCATTCCTGCCATTTCTGCTATGCCGCCTGCATTGTCCGTGATCGGCCCGTAAGTGTCAATGGCCACCACGATGCCGGTCATCGAAAGCATCGAAACCGCTGATAAGGCAATAGCAAAAAGACCGCCTGATGCATCGCCGTTAAATCCACCGCCTAATGCATAAGCGCCTAGAATTGATGCTACGATAACTATAACAGGTGCTGCGGTTGACTTCATGCTGACCGCAAGGCCTGCTATAACATTTGTTCCATGACCGGTCAAACTGGCTTGTGCAATGTGTTTCACCGGGGGATACTGCGCAGCAGTGAAATACTCAGTTATAACCACGATCACTCCGGTCAATGCAAGGCCGATAAGCGCCATAAGGAAAACGTTCATCTGGGTAAATGAAGGGTGAGATACCATTGAAGCCGGATCTACACCTTTCAGGAATTCACCGGTCACGATATAAAAGGTTATTGCTGCAAGCACGCCGGCTACAGCGAGTCCCTTGTACAGGGCGCCCATGATATATCCGCTTTTGCCGAGTCTTACTGCAAATGTTCCGATAATGGAAGCGATGATTGATATTCCGCCGAGCATGAGTGGAAACTCAACCCATGCGCTCGCTTCGCCAAAAACAGTCTTTGCAAGAAGCATTGCTGCAACTAGCGTAACCGTGTATGTTTCATAAAGGTCCGCCGCCATACCTGCGCAGTCACCTACGTTGTCTCCAACGTTGTCTGCGATAACTGCGGGGTTTCTCGGATCGTCTTCAGGAATTCCTGCTTCAACTTTTCCAACAAGATCAGCTCCTACGTCAGCAGCCTTTGTGTAGATACCGCCTGCGATACGGGCGAACACGCTCATGAGTGAGCATCCGAAACCAAGGCCGACCAGTGCATGGAAAGCCTGTTCAGGAGCCGCCTGTTTTACAACAAAATAAAATCCTGCAAGGCCGATAATTCCAAGCCCAACAACCATAACGCCTGTAACAGAGCCGCCCTTGAAAGCAAGGCCGAGTGCGGCCTGGATGCCCTTATGCGCTGCCTGGGCCGTGCGCACGTTGGCCCGTACTGATACCATCATGCCGATATATCCGGCGACTGCCGAACCGACCGTGCCGATGACGAACCCTATTGCCGTCCAGGTTCCCAGGAAGGCCAGAAGAACTGTCAAAGGCACCGCAACCATTGCGACCGTTTTGTACTCGCGTGCAAGGAAAGCCATTGCGCCCTCTTTAACAGCATTCGAGATCTCCTGCATCTTCGCATTCCCTGCGTCCTGCTTTGTTACCCATAGTGCGGTCATTATGGCGTATATAACGCCTAATACCCCGCATCCTAAAGCAAAAAGTATAGTTGCACTCATTAAACCCCCTCCTTTTTATTGATTATTAACCATAGCACAAACTAATTGTTCTTAAAAAAAAGACCAAAGTCCTTCAGACTTCACCTCCTTTATTTTTTTTATGATTTTATAATACCTTTAATATATTAATAATCCTTAATATAATTAATAATAGTAATATGTTAATAAGACAGCTATTTTGCGGACGGCAAAATATAGAAAAGTTCCGTTTGTAAGTCAACCTTTTTCTGACTTTTAAGGGTTCTCCGAATTGCATGGGGTTATGAAGCCGGATAGAACTTCCTCGAGCTTTTTTAAGCATCCGGCATAAAAATGGTCCGTTCCTTCAATGACCTCAAGCCTGGCTTCAGGATTCCACTGAAAGAGATTTTTTTTGACAAGTTCCACAGGCGCAACTTCGTCATATCTCCCTGTAATAACAAGTTTTAAACATGAGAGCGGTACGGGCGGTCCGAATTCCATAAATGCAACAGGCGGAGAGACCATCGTCATATTCCGCGCGCGGGCGCCCTTGCCTACAGCCCCGGCATTTACAAAGGTCCCGAATGAATATCCTGAAATATCAACATGCTTTATGCCTGTCTCATTCATGTACGACACGGCCGAAAGGAGATCCTCCTGTTCGCCGGTTCCATTATCATGTTTTCCGCCGCTCTCCCCTGTCCCCCTGAAATTGAATCTTAACGTAGTGTATCCTTTGTCTCTGTAAGCTTTCGCAATTACCCCGACAACAGGATTATACATATCGCCTCCGTAGAGAGGATGCGGGTGGGTTATTACAACTCCGGTATCCCCGAAATTTTTTTCAAAGATTCCTTCTAATTCCAATTCTCCGGATTTGAATAATATTTTTTCTTCCATATTAACATGTTAACTTTGTGATCTTTGTGGCTTGGTGTGAGATCCTGGCTTTTTACGAAGCCGTCAATTCTGTTATCTCTTTCGCCTCAAAGCCCTGATAATCTCATCCCCGAACTCTCTTTTCTGCCAGTTTTTCATCTCTTTTATCGCCCCGAGCCCGGCAGTATCATCAGGATTCTTAACTCCGATTGAGTTAATCAGAACTTTATTCAATAAAAGTCCCGGATCCATATTAAGTTTTACCGCTTTTTTGTCCCTCCAAATCTTAAGCGCTTCGATTCTCCTTGACGCCGATTCTGAAACAGCTAAAGCTTTTTTCCTCGGATAAACCGGGAGCATATTCGCAGGTGTCTTAACAGCCTTGCTTATAATACTAACCACGTCTTTGCCGTAAATATCCAACTGCCTTTGAGAGAGAGCATCGGTATTCATGATTTTTTTCAAACTGTCGGGTTTTGTTTCGGCAAGTTTCAAGATGGAATTATTCCCCATGATTTTAAACAAAGGCCTGTCCTTTTTTTGAGCTGCTTCTCTCCTGAACCAAAGAAGTGCCTCAAGAACGGCCAGAGTCTCCGGCCTGAGCTTTCCGGCTCCCTTGAATTTTAAAAAAAGCGGATCGCCGTTATCCTCAGGCGGCCTGACCCTGCACAATATTTCGCACTCTTCCTCAACCCAGGACAAGCGTCCGGCATCATCAAGCTCTTTTTCAAGAATTTCGGAAAGCGAAACAAGGTAACGGACATCATTTAGAGCGTAGTTCAGCATATCCGGGGAAAGGGGCCTTTCGGACCAGTCTTTTTTCTGATATTTTTTTTCAAGTTTTATATCAAACCGATCCCTGAGCACTGCCTCAAGTCCCGTCTCCTTTATCCCGAGAAAACGGGATGCAAGTTCGGTGTCAAAAAGATTTTTTATTTCAATGCCGAAGTCTCTGAAAAGAGACCGCACGTCATAATCGGCCCCGTGAAATACCTTTATTATATCCTTATCTAAAAAAAGAGGCTTTAACAGAGATAAATCGCTGAGCTTCAAGGTGTCAATCACAAAGGCGGTGTTTTTTGAGGCAACCTGGAGAAGACAGACTTTTTCCGAAAAATGGTACATCGAGTCTGCTTCAAGGTCAAAGCCGACTCTTTTTTCCGTCTCAATGCCTTTTAGCGCCTTCTTCAGATCAGACTCTGTTTCAATAAGAGGCGCGAGGCTATTCAAACTTAAACTCTTTATCTTTAAAGAGATTCAGGCAGGCATCAACGACCGCAGCATCATAGAGAATACCCTTCATGTCTGAAATTTCTTTAAGGGCGGCATCGGTCCCATAGGCAGGACGGTATGGGCGGTGAGAGACAATCGCCTCGACTACATCGGCAACACTTAATATTCTGGTTTCAATAAGGATTTCTTCTCCTTTAAGGCCTTTCGGGTATCCCGAACCGTTCATCCGTTCATGATGCTGCACCATCATATCGGCGATAGGCCAGGGGAATTCGATATCTTTTACTATGTTATACCCGGCCTCCGGATGAATTTTTACAAGCTCGTATTCAATATCGCTCAACCTGGAAGGTTTGCTTAATATTTCAGCAGGCACAGATAGCTTGCCGATGTCGTGAATCGCGGCAGCCATATTAATTCCTTCCACCTGATCCTTAGAAATGTTCAACTCTCTGGCTATCATAGTTGCCAGTTTGGCGACTCTCACCTGATGCCCGGAAGTGTAGGGATCCCTTGTTTCCACTGTAAGAGCCATGGCTCGTATGACTCCGCTTATAGATTTACGCAGGATCTCTTCTCTCTGCTTCCGCTCGGTTATGTCCTCCGATATTCCCAGCAGATATTCGGGTTCTCCGTTCGCGCCCTTAATCGGCACTTTTTTGGTGTGCATTATGCGCTCACCCTTGTGGCGGGTCTGCACTGGTTCTTCCGTAATATCCATAACATCGTTTCCACGCAAAACATCCCGGTCCTTCTCCGTGAAAAAGTCAGCCTGAACCTTCGGGAAGAAATCGTAATCGCATTTTCCCAACAAATCGTTTCTGGAATAGCCGAGAAGATCCTCGCCCGCCCGGTTGAAGCGGACGAACCTGAGATCCTTTGCATCTTTTAAGAAAAGCATGTTCGGGATATTCTCGATAACCGAGTCCAGGAAGGTATTCATCCGGTACATTTCCTCATTCTTTTGCTTGCGTTCGATTATCAATTCCGCTTCTTGCATTGCCCTTCGGACCGATGTAGCAAGCCGCTTGAAATTATTCTTGAGGATATAATCGGTTGCGCCGCTTTTAATGGATTCAACGGCAACATCTTCACCCATTTTCCCGGAAACTAATATAAAGGGAAGATCAGGGCATTTTTCCCGCGCAAACGCCAGCGCGGAAAGCCCGTCATAAGTTGGAAGGTTGAAATCGGAAAGGATCAGGTCGAAACCGCCTTTATCGCATGCGGCCCGAAATTCCTCCTCTGTCTCGACACGAACTATTTCGCATTCAACTCCCCCGTCTTCGAGTATCTCTTTAATAAGCTCCGTGTCGTTAGGATTGTCTTCAAGATTGAGAATTTTCAGCTTTTTTTCCATGACTGTTTTCTCCATGCTGCCAGTTATCAGGGGCCAGTTTTCAGGTGCCGGCTGTTTTTGCAACTGACTTCCGCAGGCCATTTAACATCTTGCCTATTTCAGCTGTTTTTTCAACCATTTCTGAAAACTTGTTTTCGTCAATATATCCTAATCGTCTGGCAATGTGAATGTGTGTTTCAAGCTCAGCCAAAGAGCTATATGCGATTGATAAATACTGAAGAAACTCTCTGCTATGTTGCCGTTCTCTACCTTCCGCAATATTCGCAGGTATTGATACAGCAGCGCGTTGTAATTGACTTGCAAGACCATACACTTCATTTCTGGGAAATCCGTTACTCATTTTATAACACAAAACAACCAGATCCATTGCTTTATGCCACACTTCAAGATCCTGGTAACTTCTAATTCCCATGAATATTTTGCCCTTCCTGATCCCTGTTTCCTGATCCCTGATAGCTTCTTCACACCGCCGGCGGCGGCTCATTTATGATCGCCCAGAATAATCCGAGCGTCCTTATCGCTTTCACGAATTCGTTGAAATCAACTGGCTTTACGACATAGGCATTCACTCCAAGCCTGTAACTTTCAACAAGGTCGCTTTCTTCACGCGATGATGTGAGGATGACTACTGGTATCAATTTAAGTCTGGCATCGGATCTGATTTTTCCCAGCACCTCAAGTCCGTTGATCTTGGGGAGCTTTAGATCAAGAAGTATAACACCGGGATTATCTGGCGGGCGGGATGAGAATTTTCCTTTACAATAAAGATAGTCAAGCGCTTCTTCACCGTCAGAGGCCACATCAACGGCATTTGCGATATTGTTCTCCGAGAGCGCTTCCATTGTAAGTTCAACATCATTGGGATTATCTTCAACCAGCAGAATTTTTTTAAGCATCATCATGGTTCCTCCTTTTTAGTTGGCAGAGTTCGGCTGTCAGTTATCAGGAAAAACTTTTTTTCCGAACCCTGGTCCCTGACCACTGCCCCCCGATATTCTACATTCGCCTCAGCCCATGCATTACTTTCTCTGCCGCTTCAATCGTGCGTTCAATGTGCTCCGTCCCGTGGGCGGAA
>JAABQB010000086.1 GCA_011391695.1 Desulfobacteraceae bacterium
TTTTCAAGTAACCCCATCAAATATATTTTTTTGTTCACTATTCACTATTCACTGTTCACTATTCACTGTCAACTATTCACTGTTCACTTTTTTATGTTGACCACCTTTTCATAATCAATTAATAATCATTTATCGAACGGCATTCGACAATATAATACCGGAGGATCTTATGTATAATGATTTAAAAGAAAAAACGGCTCTTATTACAGGCGCGGGGAAAAAAACCGGCATTGGATACGCTATTGCAAAGAAACTGGCCGAATCAGGATGCAATATCATCATTGCAGATCTTGGCAAACCAAGTTCTCAGGGTGATCCTGTCAAAACCGGAACATGGGAAGAAATGTCGGAAATTGTCAAAAGCCTTGAAAATGAATTCTCCGTTAAGGCACTGCCGGTTTATCTTGATGCCACAGACAGAGAATCGATTCAAAGCATGGTTACTTCCGTAAAAAGGCATTTCAGCAATGTCGATATTCTATGCAATAACGCCGGAGCTTCATTCGGCGTTCCTAATGCAGTCCACACATATGATGAAGATGCATGGATGAGCACAATAGATGTAAATCTTCATAGTGTTTTCAGAGTCACAAGAGCCGTTTTGCCTATGATGTTCGGAAGGCAGGCAAGCATAATCAACACCGCCTCAAGGGCAGGAAAAGTCCCGCCCATTTTTAACGGGGCATATGCGGTTGCCAAGGCGGGAGTAATTATGCTCACAAAAGTCATGGCAAAAGAGCTTGCCGGAGCTGGAATAAGGGTAAATGCCATATGCCCGGGGCAGATAATGACAGATCTTGAAAAATGGCGATTCGGGCTCGAAGCACAGTTCTTTTCATCCACAATTGAAGAACGTGAAAAAGAGATGTGCAAAACGATACCGCTTGGCCGCATTGGGAGTCCTGAAGAGGTTGGAAATCTTGTGGCTTTTCTCGCTTCGTCGGCATCATCTTACATTACCGGCCAGGCGATTAATGTGACCGGCGGGCAGCTCATGGAATTATAACAAGTAGGGGCCGGTAGCCGGGTATCAGGGGTTAGGAAAAAGGGAATACCAGTTTCTGGACCCTGACCCCTGAAACCTGATCCCTTTATACATTATTAAACCATCATGGAGGAACAATATGGGAACAGTAACAGGCGGCAGACTTGCGGCGGAAGCGCTTATTGAAAAGAAGATTGAATATATTTTTACCTTGAGCGGGGGGCATATAACTCCCATTTATCAGTATCTCGAAAACTCGCCTGTCAAGCTGTTCGATACAAGGCATGAGCAGGCAGCAGTCTTTATGGCTGAAGCCTGGGGCAGAATGACAAGAAAACCTGGTATTGCCATGGTCACGGCAGGACCCGGCTTTACAAATACCCTGTCTGCAGTAGCAAACGCGAACATGGCAAACTCCCCTCTTGTATTGATCTCGGGTTGTGTCGGTGTTGAATGCATCGAAAAGCTCGACCTTCAGGATATGCGCCAGCTCCCCATAATCGAGCCCATGGTGAAAAAAGCCATTGTCTGTCACAAGACAAACAGGATTCCTGAATTTATTGATCTTGCCTACCGGACAGCCATAACCGGGCGCCCCGGGCCTGTTTATCTTGAATTGCCGGTGGACATATTAAACGCTTCCATTGATGAGGCCCTGGTTAAAAAGACAAGTACCATTGTCGAATCAAGACCCGCCGATTCAATAAATGCAGCTAAAATTATTGAAATGATACAAACTTCAAAAAATCCGATTGTCATTGCAGGAAGCGGCGCATGGTATTCGGATGCCGGAAAAGAGCTTGTTGAATTCACCGAAAAAACCGGCATACCTGCATTTACGTTTGCTCTCGGACGCGGAACAATTCCCGATACCCATCCCCTTTGTTTTGAATCATCTCTTGCGATAAGACCCGGTGCGGCTCTATTCGCAAACTTCAGCACAGACCTTGTAATATTTCTCGGCTCACGCATGAGTTTCTTTTATATCTTCGGAGATATTTTTCCAAAGGAAGCAAAGATCATCCAGGTGGACATAAAACCCGAGGAAATCGGAAGAAACCGCTCAATTGACCTTGGCATTGCGGGAGATTTAAAAGCGCTTCTTGACGTATTAAACAGAATCATCGATGAAAAAGGAATAGGCAAATCTCTCATAAGCCGCTTCAGCGAATGGGTTTCGACACTCAAACAGGCCGAAAAAGACGGGAAAGCACCTTCAATACCGAACTGGGAAAGCAATAATATCCCGATTCATCCTTTAAGACTTGCGCGCGAAATCAATGATTTCATGAACAGGGAGGATGATATAATTGTAGGCGATGGAGGAGATACACCGGTCTGGATGGGAATGACAAGAACAATCCGGCAACCGGGCCATTATCTCGATTCCGGCATTTACGGTTGCCTTGGGATCGGATTACCCTATGCCAATGCCGCAAAACTGTTAAATCCCCAAAAACGTGTGTGCCTTATCACAGGTGACGGATCTGTAGGATTCAATTTCATGGAATTTGAAACAGCCATCAGGAAAAACCTTCCGGTAGTTGTAGTTATCAGCAATGATCTCGGATGGGGCATGATAAGGCACAGCCAGGAAATAAAGATAGGGCATGCAATTGAAGATGGAACATTCATCGGCAAGGTAAACTACCATAAAATGGTTGAAGCTCTCGGTGGAAAGGGTATGTATGTGGAAAAACCGGAGGATATCCGCCCTGCCCTCGAGGAAGCCTTTGCTTCAGGAAAAACAACCTGTATCAATATCATGACCGATCCGACAACTGTGAGCCCGGGCAGCACGGCGCTGGCTAATCTTGGAGGCTATAAAGCATAGAAACGCGGTTCCCGGTCTCTGGTTTCTGGTTTGATGTTTACTTGAACCCTTGAAGCCTTGAATCCTGGACCCCTTTTTCCCAGCTAATTGGGTAAAGAACCAAATACAAAATCAAGCGCAGGAGAAGATATCATGAAGGACAAAGGCATACCAAACGGCTTTTTACTGTCCAAGGGTCATTCCTACTATGTTTTCATTCTGTTGTTTCTCCTCTACATGTTTGATTACATAGACAGGATGGTAGTTGTCTCGCTTTTCCCTTTTTTAAAAACAGACTGGGGGCTTTCAGACACTCAATGCGGTATGCTTGTATCAGCGGTTTACTGGTCGATAATTCTTTTTTCATTTCCGGTTTCTATATTCATTGACAGATGGAGCCGTAAAAAAAGCATAGGCGTTATGGCTGTTTTATGGAGCATTGCCACCGTAGCCTGCGCCTTTACAAAAAATTTCACCCATCTTTTTGCTGCAAGAACGGCTATAGGAGTCGGCGAAGCCGGTTATGCTCCGGGTGGTACAGCAATGATTTCTGCTCTATTTCCTGAAAAAAAGCGATCCATAATGGTTGGAATCTGGAACATGGCAATTCCAATCGGAAGCGCGATCGGCATAGCTCTCGGAGGCTTTATCGCCGTAAAATATGGATGGCGCCATGCTTTTGGAGTAGTTGCACTCCCCGGCCTGATAATAGCTGTTCTTTTCTTTTTTACCAAAGATTACAAAACAGTCGATCTTGTCAGGTCTGCGAAAGGGGAAAAGGGAGTCTCCGGGAACCAGCTGAAAATGAGCAGAAGGGATATAATAAAGGAATTCACCGGAACACCTTCTCTGATTTTGACTTATTTCGCATTTGCCGCAAATACTTTTCTCACAACAGCAATGTTAAGCTGGCTCCCGACATACTTCAACAGGATTGAAAATATGCCAATGCAGGAGGCTTCCCTTAAAGGAGGCTCAGTAATGCTGCTCTCTATCATAGGATTTCCACTTGGCGGTTTTCTGGCGGACACGTGGATGAAAAAAAGAAATAATGCAAGGCTGCTTTTCAGCGCGCTCTCTTCAGTCATGACTTCAATTGTTTTTTTCTCGGCTTTCTATTTTTTTGCGGCTTCTTTCCAGTATTACCTTCTTCTGTTAGGAGGTATATGTGCGACCGCGTTTGCATCATCTGCAATAGTGGTAACTCAGGATGTTGTGCATCCCGGTTTAAGAGCAACCTCATACAGTTTATGCGTTATTGTTCAGAACCTTCTTGGGAGTTCGGTTGGCCCTCTCTTCGTGGGAGTGCTGTCTGACAAATATGATATCAAAACTGCGCTCACCATAGCCTCTCTCTCTTCTCTTATAGCCGGACTTCTTTTCTTTATTGGCTCATTTTACTATGACAAGGATCTCGCCAAGGTTGAAAAAATAGCAATCAAGGTTGAAGAATAGCAATAAGAGGGTTCAAGGATTCGAGGGTTCCCGCCATAATGATTGGCGGGCCTTCGGCAGGGTTCGAGTGAAAAAGAAGAGCCCAATAAAAATGATAAAGAGAAAAATGTTTATGCAGAAACCTGATTCTTTCAAAGGCAAAGTGGTTGTGGTTACAGGTGCTGCGAGCGGCATCGGGGCGGCGATATGCCGGAAATTCGCAGCCGAAGGCGCAAAAATTGGCCTCATGGATGCAGATGAAAAAGGCGTAAAGGATATGGAAGACTCCCTCACAGCTTCCGGAGCCGAGGCTCTTGCCGTCAAATGCGATGTTTCTTCAGAAGATGAGTGCAACTATGCAATTAAAGCTTTTATCATGCGATACGGCGGAATTGATGTTCTCGTAAACAACGCCGGAATAACACAGAGAGGCGCATTCATGGAAACCCGTGCGGCTGTTTACAGAAAGGTGATGGGCATCAATTTCTTTGGCTCGCTCTATTGCACAAAGGCCGCGATAGAAAGCATCGTTGAAAGAAAGGGAATGATAATAGTCATAGAAAGTGTCGCGGGTGTCACTCCTCTTCTGGGAAGATCCGGCTATTGCGCAAGCAAGCATGCTCTTCACGGATTATTCACAACAATCCGGACGGAGATAAGAGATGCCGGAGCGCATGTCATGATATTCTGCCCAGGATTTGTAAAAACAAACCTTCAGACAAGGGCTTTAGGAGCCGACGGAAGCGTTACGACACATCCTCAGTCAACGGTCGGGAAGCAAACCACCCCTGAAGCTGTCGCTAACGAAATATACATGTCGGCGCTTAAGCGGAAAAACATGGTTGTTTTAACTTTCATGGGAAAACTCGGATACTGGATCAGCCGGATAGCCCCAATCTTTTATGAAAAAATGATGGCCCGGATATTCCGTTCGGAACTGGAAAAATAAAATGCTTTTAGACAGGATTAACAGGATGGACAGGATGCTTGTTTAGGGCCGCTCTTCCGGAGCGGCCCGACAAATTATCATGTTAATCCTGTAAATCCTGTCAGATAAGTTTTTTTTGCCGTGCCTGGTTCATCAATTTGCACGCATGGGCACGAGGCGACTATAAGAAACAGCAAAGGAACTACATGAGTTTAAAAGAAAGAAGAGAACGTGAAAAAAATGAAAGGAGAAAACAGATCCTCGATGCGGCGAGATCGCTTCTCTTTGAAAAAGGACTGAACGCCACATCAATGAATCAGATCGCGAAACAGGCAGAAATAGGTGTTGGAACAATTTATTTTTATTATAAGAGCAAGGAGGAACTTTTTGCCGAACTCCAGGCGGAAGGACTCGAGCTGCTTTATTCGAAAACAAAAAAAGCCTGTGACAATGAACCTGAATTTACCGGAAAACTAAGGAGTGCAGCCCGGGTATTTTTTAAGTTTTCAAAAGAGAATAAAGATTATTATGATATTATAAACTACTTTCTTTCAGCGCCCGAACAGATATTTACACCGAGCCTGAAAGATCAGGTAGATCAGCATGGGGACAAGGTTATCTCTCTTGTTGAAAACATATTGGTAGAGGGAATTAAATCAGGCGCCTTTAAAAAGATAGATTCAAGAAGGTATTCCATTATGTTCTGGTCGACTCTTTACGGGCTGACGCATTTTAAGAAATTAAAAAATACCATTTTAAAAGGTGATACGTTTAAGAACCTTTTTGACTATTGTGTTGATAACTTTATATCTAATCTGACGGCTGAGTAAAATAAATCGTTCTCACACAAAGATCACAGAGAACACAAAGAAAAACCTGAATATTTTCAATCGGTCATTCTTAGTGTCTTTGTGTCTTCGTGTGAAAAATTAGCTTTCTAAGAAACCTCTTAATCTGGC
>JAABQB010000087.1 GCA_011391695.1 Desulfobacteraceae bacterium
AAACGCATTATTAAAGGATTCGTGCTTTTCAGCATTTCATCAACATTTTTCGATGTGATGCCAAGCTCTTCTGCTTCGATCATTGCAAGAACAGAGTAATTTACTATATCTTTCCACTGGTTATCGCCATGACGAACTGCAGGAGCAAGAGGTTCCTTTGAAATGATATCGGGAAGAATCATATAATCATCAGGGTTGGGAGCAACAGCGCGCACACCGGCAAGCTGGGATGCATCCGAAGTCATGCAGTCGCATCTTCCTGCAAAGAAAGCCTTGTTGAGTTCGGCGTTCTGTTCAATTACAACGGGCTTCATTTTCATCTTGTTAGTTCTGAAATAATCGGCGACGTTGAGTTCGGTTGTGGTTCCGGGGAGAACACAAACCGTTGCGCCGTCAAGCTCTTTAGCCCTTTTTATTTTAAGCTTCTTGGGTACCAGAAAGCCCTGGCCGTCATAATAGTTGACCTGAGCGAAATCAAGGCCAAGCTCAGTATCACGTCCGAGGGTCTGTGTTGCATTACGACACAGCACATCGATTTCACCGGCCTGCAGAGCAGTAAAACGCTGAACTGCCGTCAAGGGAACAAATTTTACCTTGCTGGGATCGCCGAATACCGCGACAGCAATAGCTCGTGCGGTATCAACATCGAGACCTTTCCAAACTCCTTTTTCATCCGGTTTACCAAAACCGAACAAATCTCCGTTAACCCCTACCTGAACAAAACCTTTTGCCCTGACAGAATCGAGAGTCTGTCCGGCAAAAGCGACTCCGGACATGGCAAATACAATTGCCACTACCAAGAATAACTTAAATAGCTTCATCTGTTTTTCCTCCTTTTTTGTTTTACGTTTATCAGCCAAAATACATGAACAGTCCCTTAAACTTATTTTATTCCTGTGAATGATTATCCGAACACATTTCAATATTGCACATATCATACTGTTTAAATATATATCAATATCAAAGTTTATGGACTAGTTGGAAGTGCTAAGGAGAGCAGATCGAAGACCTGCTTGACCGGGCAGACGCAGCCCTTTACCGCGCCAAAGAATCCGGCAGAAACAGAGTTGAATCAGCCTGAAATCTTGTTAACTTTTCAATCTTTTCAAAAGACTTTCCTGCAGCGCACTTGCCGCAGGACCGGCCTTGCCGTTACCTACAGGCCGTCCGTCGATCCGGATAACCGGAAGCACTTCGGTTATGGTTCCTGTCAGAAATACTTCAACAGCATCATATAGCTTACTTTTATCGAAAAAGCGCTCTCGCACCGGATATTCTTTCTCCTGGCATATATCAAGAACCAACGACCGCGTAATGCCGGGCAGTATATCAGGGGTGAGCGGATGGGTAATCAGCGTTCCTTCAGATAAGATAAATAGATTTGAGCTGCTCCCCTCGCGGACAATCCCGTCTTTTGCAACAAAAATCGCGTCATAG
The DNA here is from genome assembly GCA_011391695.1 of Desulfobacteraceae bacterium. GTDB lineage: Bacteria > Desulfobacterota > Desulfobacteria > Desulfobacterales > RPRI01 > RPRI01. The sequence continues at coordinate 1,438 of JAABQB010000087.1, forward strand.
CATCCGGCATCCAGAGCCTTCTGCTTGGCAAGCACATTGGGCAGAAGCTGGACAGTCTTTATGTCGCAGCGACCCCATCGAAAATCTTCAACTGTGATTGCGGAAATACCTAATTCCTGGATGGGTGGATTTTTTCCCGCTATTTTTCGGACTGTCATAACCACCTGAACCGGGATGTCTCCCGGAAAGGAATGATTTCTCGGAGAAACACCTCTTGAAATCTGGATATAAACTGCAGCGCGCTCTATATCGGCCTTTGTAAAGAGTTCTATAGCAGCCCTCTTGATCTGATCAATATGAACAATCGGGAAAAAAAGTTCTTTCATTGACCGGTCAAGTCTCGTAAAATGCTCCTCAAAACAGAACATTTTTCCGCCATAGCTCGCAATAACTTCGTAAACTGCATCACCGAACTGGTACCCCCGGTCTTCAACAGGAACAACAGCATCTTCTATAGGTACAATACGCCCGTTGACATATGCTAATTCAGGCATTTAAAAAATCCTCCCCTTGGATATTAAATTTATAAGACAAAAAGCCTTTATACCCAAGCCGGAAAAAAAGCAATTGGATAAAAAGCAAATAGTCTTTAAACAGAATCTGTTTTTTGTTAAAAGTCATTTACGCTTAATGAAATTTAATCGGGATTTCGCCTTGTTTGCATCTTGACTTGACCACTTTAATTGACTAATATCTGATTGAGCTTGATGAACTCGTAAGTCAAAATTCGGACGGCAAAGTAAAAAGTTCAAGTTCAAGGCGCCGCGAATCTTGAGGAATGAGGCTTACATAAAAGTACACCGCAATGACGAAAGATGAAGCGCAACGAAGAAATCGGACTTTTTACGAAGCCGTCAAGCTTCAAAAGGAGGTAATTATATGCAAACCATGGGAATAAGCAGATTTAAGACACACGCGCTCAAAATTATTGACCAGGTTGCTATAACACAAGAAAGTATTGTTATCACAAAACGCGGTAAGCCGCTGGCACAACTGATTCCTTATCGTAATCTAATTTCGAACCACAAGCCCGGTAAGCTTGCGGATACTCTTGTTTTCGAAAATGATATCGTTTCACCGCTTGGTGAGGAATTGTGGGATTCATGCAAATGAAATACATGCTCGATACGCATACCTGGATTTGGTGGCATATGAATCCCAAAAAGCTTTCCCTTAAAGTCAAAAGAATTATCGGAAATACAAATAAATATGATGAAATTCTTTTATCTGCGATTTCCCCATGGGAATTTTGCAAACTCATCGAAAAAAAGAAAATCGGTATTTCCTGTGACCCGGAAGATTGGATAAAAAGAGCTCTTGATATGCCGAAATTCAGGTTAGTTCCTCTATCTCCTGTTTTAGCATATCGTTCAACAACACTGCCTCAGCCATTCCACAGTGATCCGTCCGACCAAATTATCGTGGCGACAACACGAGAGGAGAATGCGATAATACTGACCATAGATGAAAGAATCCGCAACTATCAATACGTTCAAAGCCTCTGGTAATCTTTAACATCTTTCAATATCTCTTATATCCGAACTGCAATTCTGCATGATTTATTCTCCTATTGCAATCCTCTGTTTTTAATTTCCTCCGATAACTTTTTGACAGCCATTATTAAATCATTATCTGGCTTTTTGCTCTGGGCATTTACTAGCCGTGCTCGTTTACAGATTTCAATCAATTCCTCGTTCGGAATTATTTCAAGTCTGTTTTCATTCACAGTTGATTTCAATAATTTAATAAATTCATCGTTTTTGCCGACTTCAGGGCCGTCAGCGATTCCACTTATTCCGGGGGAGTCTATTCCGGCACGTAAAATCCAATACGATATTACCACCGACCCGACTGCCGACCAAAAAAAACCACTCCTCCCCTTATTCAGCAACCCTCCAAGAATCCCCCCAATAAAGAAAGAAGGAACTGTAATCATACCCGCAACCCACTTATTTCTTACAGGTTCCCTCCAAATCGCATAACGTATAAGGAGTGGCACAAATGAAGTTATAGCGAGAGAGATTAAAGTGTATATGATAAATCCGAAAAAATAATTCATGAATGGCTCACGTCAAACTCCGGAATGGTTTCTGGAATTCTAATCTCTGACATTACCTATCGTTTGGTTATAATGATTTAAGTTTATTGTCAACTATTATAGCAAAATCAGAGAGTTTTACACTTTCTGAGAGCAAATGATTATTAATAAAAACTTTTTAACCAAAAATCGATCCGCTGATTTGAGTTCTCAAATTAGGGTAAAATTTATTCGACTATTCCGAGGCTTGTAGATAATTGATTGAAACATGCGCTTTGGGAAGGGAGATTGTTATGCTGAGCGGTGGCTTGGGCTCCTTCCTTGTACTGCACAAACGTCAATCTCTATGAAAATGGTTGATTTCAATCCATTATCAATGGTATTATTCTCTCAATGATTCTGATATTAGAGAACCGTTTCGCATGGTGCCGGAGCCAACGGAACCATCGTTGAAATACTGTGGTGCTGCCGGAAAACCAGACGGTAAAAGGAGAAAACAAATCTCAACCCTCATATCAGAAGAAACTTATCTATTCGATTCAAAGGAGGATTTATGAAATCGTCTAGTTTTAAAGCGGGCTTTTTTATCTTAGCTTTCTTACTGGCAAATTGTCTATCTGTTCAAGCTGCGGACCTACATGTTTCAAAAGACAAAGGTGACAATCAGAACGCAGGAACAAAAGAAGCGCCTTATAAAAATCTGGAATCTGCTCTTAAAATCGCTAAAGCAGGGGATCGAGTTCTAGTTTCTCAGGGAAATTATACCGGTTTGCGTGACAAGGGTTATTTGGAAGCTTCTCAACCTATCGAATTAATAGGTGGTTATTCATCTGATTTTTCTGAGCGTGACCCTAATAAATATCTTACGACCATAATTCCTTCGCGGGAATCGGGGGCAAGCGGAAGGGAACCATTATTGAGCATTCTTAATGTTCCAGCAGGAAAGCTGTTTATTCTCGACGGTTTTATTTTCGACCGCGGTGAGCAAAACGCGTATTCCCCAAAAGAATCTTTAATTGAAGGTATCGGAGGGCGTATTTTAATGCCGACGGAAAAACCTTCTGACGGTCCAAGTACAGTGGATGAACCTTTATTATGCTTTACCAATAAAGTGAATGCAAAAATCGAAGGCGAATTAATTATCCGTAATTGTATGTTTTTAAACGGACATTTCGGAATACAGGGTGGTTTAAAGAAGGGGACTGTAAAAATACTTAACAATGTTTTCGTAGCAAATAAAATGGCTTCTATAGAGGTATTTGGAACGGGTGGGAAGAAGGGCCCCAAAGGTCCTATTGAAAATAGCGGAAATGTGGAAATCGCAAACAATACGATCTTATTTACATGGAGCCGTTTAAAAGACTTTGCAGACATGGGTTATGGCGTGAGGGTTATGACGATGTTATCCTACGATATCCATGACAATATAATAGGGTGCAATATCTTTACGGGTATAGACCACACACGCGGAAATTTAAACGATTGGCTAAAGTTAGACAATAATATTATATTTATGAACAAACAAGCCCCTCTTTTGTATGTTGAACCCGGAAAATCTTCAGCAGGTAAAATGGAAAGAGTGAAAATTGAAAATATAAATTCCGATTTAGGATTAGCAAGCTGTAAAGGAAACACGGATAAGTTAGCTCAAAAACTACCTCTTAACAAACTGTATTTTGAAAGCTTTTTGAGCGCACGCTACAGCGAAAAGGAGGATTATGATCCTAATTCACCCGCAAATGTTATGCGTGAAGTTATGGGTCTTCCAAAGCAGGGAAAGCTTTCTACGAAAGTATCTATGTTCGCCAATCGTTATCCGATGCATGATGCTCTTAAACTTTTCGGCGCTTATCCGACTGCCGGAGCTAAATCTGCAAAGTAGGAAGGCTTAATGGCAAAAGATAAGGATTTTGCCTTCCGCTTCCTTAAGACTCCGCCTCGCGGCGATAGCCCTTGCGGTTCAGCTAACGGTTCCCGTCATCAGGGTCAGTAGAGGACTTACACCTCCAAGTATGTGCACCCTGCCGGGCGCACAATAAAAAAGGAGCTGCAAAAATGCTTGCAACCCCTTGATTATATTATGGCGTCCCCAACCGGATTTGAACCGGTGTCGCCGGCGTGAAAGGCCGGTGTCCTGGGCCGGGCTAGACGATGGGGACGTAATTACCTCATATATTTGAGCTTCAATGGTGGGCCGTGCGCGACTCGAACGCGCGACTCTCTGCTTAAAAGGCAGATACTCTACCGTCTGAGTTAACGGCCCTTA
>JAABQB010000088.1 GCA_011391695.1 Desulfobacteraceae bacterium
CATTTGCCCATGATAATTCTGTTCTTATTGAAGCTTTTATAGACGGTATTGAGATTACGGGCGGGGTCATAGGAAATGAAAAGCTCAAGGCTTTGCCTATTATTGAAATAATACCGGATAAGAAATTCGAGTTTTTTGATTACACGGCAAAATACACGACCGGTGCAACAAAGGAGATATGTCCGGCGCGAATTGATGAGGCTCTTTCTTTAAAAGCACAGACCTTTGCCAAGATGGCTCACAAGGCGCTTTTTTGCAGGGGATACAGCAGGACGGATATGATTCTGGCCGGCAAGGATATTTACGTTCTCGAAACAAACACCATACCGGGAATGACCGCCAACAGCCTTTTGCCGATTGCGGCGAAGACCGCCGGAATATCTTTCAGCGAGCTTCTTGACAGGCTTATCGAACTCAGCATGGAAGGGCGCAGGAAGAAGCGGAACAAAAAGGCAGGAAAATGATAATAATCAGCGCAAAGGAACTGATGGCCCGGTATAATGAGTTGAGGCAGGGCGATATCTTTGTCGGGAAACTTGGTGCCGGCGAGCTGAAGAGTTTTTTGCTTGTTGATCTTCTCGAAAGGGGCGTATGCTGCGTTCCGTCCCCTCTTTCGCAGATAATCAGCGGCTCAAAGGTAATCCAGGCGCTTTTATTAAATAAGTGGATGCTTCCGAATACCCTCGTTATTTCAAGAAGGAAGAATCTCATAGATGCTATAACCCGGTACAACAGTCTGGGAATACAATCTGTTATTACAAAAGAAGACCGGATGCATTGCGGATTTGGAATAAGAAAGTGGGACTCGGTTGAGACTCTGTACAGCTTCGTATCAATGTCGGAATCGTCATATCCTTTTATTCTGCAGCCATTCATGGAAAATTTTACGGATATTCGTGTCGTGGTGGCTGGAGACTATGTTGAGGCCTATACAAGGCATAATCCGGATAATTTCAGGATGAACATGGCGGCAGGCGGTTCAAGCAGCCCCTTTCTCCTTGATGAAGAGAAAGAGAAATTATGCCGGGCTGTCATGGACCGGGGCAGGTTTCCTTTTGCCCACATTGACATTCTTATTGCTTCTGATGGAAAGTATTATCTTTCTGAAATCGCGTTAAACGGCGGAATAAAGGGTGCAGCTATAGGAAGGACAGAGCTTGAGCAAAGGAAAAAGGAGATTACGGACAGACTGGTCGGGAAATATGAAAAGAAGTGAATAGTGATTAGTGAAAAGCGAAAAGTGAATAGTGAAAAGTGAATAGTGAATAGTGAAAAGGCCCAAGGCGAGAGAGGTGGAAAGTTTTTTCACTTGAACCCTTGAACCCTCGAATCCTAGACTCCTCTATTTTATTCTTTTAACACCGTTCACTGACGACTATTCACTATTCACTGTTAAAACATGAATTCATTCAGGCAGGAGGTTTTTATGAAAATACTGGTTATCGGAAGCGGTGGAAGGGAACACGCACTTATCTGGAAAATAAAGCAGAGCCCGATGGTGAAAAAGATCTATTGCGCGCCGGGGAACGCCGGTATTGCAGGTTTGGCTGAATGCGTTCCGATCGGGTCTGATGATATCGGAAAGCTGCTTGAGTTTGCAAAAAAAGAGAAGATCGGACTTACTGTTGTCGGTCCTGAAGCTCCTCTTTCAATCGGGATTGTTGATCTGTTTGAAAAAGAGGGATTAAGAATTTTCGGTGCTTCAAAAAAAGCTGCTGAGATTGAGTCGAGCAAATCCTTTTCAAAGTCCCTGATGTTAAAATACGGGATTCCAACTGCCGCTGGAAAAGAGTTCACAAACTACAGGAAAGCGGAAGCCTACATTCGCAAAACAGGCGCTCCGCTGGTAGTAAAGGCAGACGGACTTGCGGCCGGAAAGGGAGTCATCGTTTGCGCGACAGAGAAGGAAGCAATCAATGCCCTTAACAGCATACTTGTAAAACACGAGTTTGGGGACGCCGGTAACAAGGTTGTCATTGAAGAGTGCCTTGTCGGAGAAGAGGCATCATTCCTTGCGTTTACGGATGGAAAGAGTCTCCTTCCGCTTCCTTCTTCGCAGGATCACAAACCAGTATTAGACAACGATAAAGGGCTGAACACCGGTGGAATGGGCGCCTATTCACCCGCTCCCGTGGTTGACAGATATTTTCATAAGCGGATAATGGAGGAGGTTATGATCCCGGCTGTACGCGGGATGGCGGCAGAAGGAAGGCCGTACAAGGGAGTATTATACGCCGGATTGATGATAGACAGGGACAAAATCAAAGTGCTCGAATTCAACGGACGTTTTGGTGACCCGGAAGCCCAGCCTCTAATTATTCGCATGAAAAATGACATTGTTCCGATAATGGAAGCAGTAATAGATGAAAGGCTTCATGAGTGCAAACTTGAAATTGACGACAGGGCATCGGTGTGTGTTGTCATGGCATCGGGAGGATATCCCGGCCCGTACAAAAAAGGAATACCGATAAAGGGCCTTGAAGAGGCTGCCAGCGTAAAGGATGTTGTTGTATTTCATGCTGGGACGGCTATGAAGAATGGATCTGTTGTGACCAACGGGGGTCGTGTGCTCGGAGTTACAGCACTTGGCGGTACGGTAACTGAAGCGATAGAGAGAGCTTACAAGGCTGTTTCGAGGATAAAATGGGACGGCGCCCATTATCGCAGCGATATCGGGCGGAAGGCTGTAAACCGCAAGTCAGTTCTTCCCAGGGTCGGAATTATAATGGGAAGTGATTCTGATTATGAAGTCATGGAAGAATCTGTAGCTGTATTAAAGAAGTTTAACGTTCCCTTTGAAATTACAGTGGCATCGGCACACAGGAGTCCCGAAAGAGCTTCAAGAATAGCAAAAACGGCAAGAGAGCGGGGAATGAAGGTAATTATTGCGGGTGCAGGCCATGCGGCACATCTCGCCGGCGTGCTCGCGGCGCATACTTCTCTTCCGGTGATTGGTGTCCCCATTGACTCTTCATCTCTTCTGGGATTTGATTCCCTTTTATCAACCGTGCAGATGCCTCCGGGCATACCTGTGGCCACGGTTGCGATAGGCAAGCCCGGCGCGAGAAATGCAGGAATACTGGCAGTCCAGATTCTCGGAGTATCTGATCCGGATCTTGCCGGCATGCTGGATGCCTTTAAGAAGGAGATGGCGCTCCAGGTTGAAAGAAAGGCTAAGAAACTTGAAGATTTCGGATAAAACAGTAAGAGTTGATCCGTTAACGCCCGAGCATGACCTGATACTAAAAGCCGCGTCAGTCATCAGGAATGGCGGAGTTGTTCTGTTCCCGACCAGGAACCTTTACGGGCTGGCTGCCGATGCTTATAACGAAGAGGCTGTTGAAAGAATTTACAGAATAAAAGGGCGTTCAGCAGAAAACCCCCTGCTCGTGCTGGTTGACAGCTACATGATGCTCTCATGCATTGCGCGGAATATTCCCCTGATGGCTCAGAAACTTATGCAGACCTTCTGGCCGGGAGGAATTACAATCATATTCGAGGCGAACGACAGTCTCCCCGCAAACCTTACTGCAGGCACCGGTAAAATCGGTATCCGCAGGCCGGGCCATCCTGTTGCTCTTGCGCTTGTCAGGGCTGTCGGCGGACCAATAACAGGAACCAGCGCAAATATTTCGGGAAGCTCAGGCTGCTTTCGTGTATCAGACATTGATCCTGATGTGACTGATCAGGTTGATATGATAATTGATGCCGGGGATCTTAAAGGCGGCAATGGTTCAACGGTGATAGATGTCACGGAGGAACCCCCGGTTCTGATAAGAGAAGGCGGCATCTCAATAAATGAGATCAATAAAAAGCTCGGAGTTGATGTTTCCACGAAATACAGTGAAAGAATCTCTGCGAAACTGAACGAAACAAAAACAATATACAAGGGAAGGGTTTTTAGCCTTGCTTCCGACAATATAACCCTCCCGAACGGATTTGTAACCGAAATCGATATCATACGCCATCCCGGCGCATCGGCGATGGTTCCCATGCTGAACAAAAATACCGTTTTACTGTTAAAGCAATACAGGTATGCGGCAGGAGGCTTTATATGGGAAATCCCCGCCGGGACTCTGAATCCAGGAGAATCTCCATTGGAGTGCGCGAAGAGAGAGCTGATTGAGGAGACGGGTTTCAGTGCCGGTAAACTGGAAAAATTGGCTGAAATAGTTCCTGTTCCCGGTTATTCTGATGAGCGTATTCATATTTTTCTTGCGACGGGTCTTAAAAAGGCTGTCCAGAATCTCGATATTGATGAGTTGCTGAATGTCCATGAAATCAGAATGGAAGCCGCCCTTGAAATGATTGCAAAGGGTGAAATTATTGACAGCAAGACTATCTCGGGACTGTATATTGCCTCGATTCATTAATAGTGAAACGCGGTTCGTAGATCGTGAATCGTGATTCGTACATCGTAAATCGTACTTCTTAGTTCGCACATCATAATTCGCTTTGTGCCTCTGTGCCTTTGCCCCAGAAGTTCAGTAAGTAAGCATGGTTAGATTTAATTTGCCGTCATTCTTGTTGACAACGAGGTTCTCTATTGTTTATAAATCCGGACATGCCGGAGTGGTGAAACTGGTAGACGCAGAGGACTCAAAATCCTCCGTTCGCAAGGACATGTCGGTTCAATTCCGACCTCCGGCACCAATGAAATCAAGGGTTTAGCTGACATTAGCTAAGCCTTTTTTTTCTGTAATTTCGTGGACTGTGCCTAAATTGTGCCCAAAATTTTGGCACACTAGTTTTTCCAAGTACTCCGATTGATGATTTGCTGCTTCTTTCAAATCAGTGGCATTTACTATGTTGTACCTGTCAAAAACAGAGCGGGTTCTACGCCCCGATACCATCATGGCAACTCTTTCAGGAATACCGGATCTAATCATATTCTCGTCATGCGCTGATTCAACAGGAAGATCGAAAATAATTGGGGATAATCATTTAATCAAAAATACAATCTCAAGATGAGACAGTGTTATTTTATTGATATCCTAGTAGATTTTCCATTCCCTGCAAATATTCCAACGTGCGTGATGCGCGTGTACTACCGTTTCTGTTTTTTCTGTACCATTGCCGCAGATCCTGCAGGTCGTCAATATCGTTCCAGGGCGACAGGGCAAAAAACTTTGTTCCCCGCTGTTCATATCTGGCGACGGTTTCTCTGTATACACTGGAATTGCTCCATTGTACATTCCTGAATATTTCGGGGAAAAAAGTCTCTTTCCGAAAGCCCAGCAGGTAATAGCCGCCTTCTACTGAGGGACCGATTACACTTTCATAAAAGGAGAGGCGTTCAAACGCCTCTTGAACGTAGCCCGGCGGCAAATCAGGCAGGTCACTTCCGACCAGACAGACTGACTGAAATCCGAGCCGAAATGCATCTTGAAAGGAATGGCACATTCTTTCTCCAAGGTCGTTACCGTGCTGCGGGAGATACAGATATGTTTCTTTCAGCCATGATTCGAAATCCGGTAGAGCCTCTTCCGTAGAGTAACAGATACGGACCGGCTGCGGGTTTTGAGCTAACGCATCGAGCATGTCGAGGATGAAGCAGCTAT
>JAABQB010000089.1 GCA_011391695.1 Desulfobacteraceae bacterium
GAGAGATATATAGATTTGTTTCAATAACAAAAAACCTGTAGCTACACAGACGGCAAAATTAATGGGCGCTAGCCTTTGACCAGCCTGGCCGCCAGTGTGATCTCAACAGTCCTCAGTGCCCGTGAGAAGCACATTGATATTTGCAGATGAATAACTGGTATCAGGATTCTTGTTGTCGGTAGATTCTCGCGGCCCGGTCTTATTGTCCCAACTCCATGGCCAGGTTATGCACGTCGGTTCCGGGAGGAGCAGGAATGAAAAGCTCTTCCGTATTTTTAAAGGTACGGTCGACATAATAGTATTGAATGTACAATCCGTAAAAGGGCTTGTCTATCGGTTTTACCTTTTGGATGCCCGAGAGAGGGAAGTCCCAGTTGTGAAAGAATCCGTTAACATAGGCGAATTTCCTGCCAATGAGGATGATTCCGTCACTGTGAAGGTTTTTTTGCCGGTAGAATATTGGCATGCCCAGGGCAAACAGTGAGAGGATGACGATGAGACCAAGCATGACCACCAGCATGGCCCCTTTACCTTCATCGATTAAGAGAATGAATAGGCCGAAGATCACCACTATCAGGAAGGTGGTAATCCCCAGGATGAGCAGGTTTTTGCTCCTTTCGTGGGCGAAGAGGTAATGAGAGTAGATGGCTTTCTCCTCCTGGCTGAGCTGCCATGCAGCAACCACGTTCTCGCCGCTGATCAGGGTGGACAGTTTTTTTGCTCTCGCCCTGAAGATAAGGGCAACTACCAGGCTACCCAGGGCAATGAAACCTCCCAGAAAGGTAAAGGGGTGCATCCCGTACAACGGAGATTCCTCCAGGGTGGTGAGAATTACCAGCAGGACAGCGGCAAGGGTTACCCACCAGGCGCCTCTCACAACAACGGACTGGCTGTTTTTTATCTTCAGGTTCCGGTTGATACTCTGATAATCAAACTCCTGCAGACCTGTTCTGGCCGAAACCCCTTCAGATTGCTGGCTGGCTCCGCAGGAGCCGCAGATCTTTTCATTTCCGGCGAGTTGTTTGCCGCAGTTGTAACAAAACTTTGCCATTTTTCTCTATTGTAACTTGTTCAGTAATATATTCAATTTTAGACTGAATGGCCCCATTCCGGCGGACAAACTATTTATTTCCGCTGAAACCTCCATGAATTTACATACACAAACAAGGCAGTATAACAATTGACTGCATGGAGGTTCCATCATACCATTTGTGGCCCCTGGAAGTGCACCCCTATTTCAACAGCGGACAGCCGCAATTCAGGCAAACATCCTCTCCAATATCATGTAAAAAGGCGCAGGCATTACAGAAAATAATGTCGTCGCCTGATTTGTCATATTTCTCATAGGAGTTCAACGCCCCATGGTATCTAACCTTATCCCCTTTATTATAATAGTTATACACCGTATCATCATCTTCGCTCCTGATCTCAGCCGTTTTCCCGTAATCGCCCTTGATGAAAACGGTATAAACCAATCTTAGGGCATCGTTCCTTCCATCGCCAATGTCCTTCTTAACCTCTTTGATCTTTTTGTCGGAGATCACCCCGTCCCACGAAGGCCTGACCTTTTTAGACCGGGCGGAAAATATGCCAATGAGCATAAACATTCCCCCGATTGTAGCCCCGATCAGGAGGGATTCGGGATTTTCCATGTCGCTGCCCGACTCACCGTAAATGTAAAATCCGGCGATAGCCAGGAAAGCCAGTCCTACGGAAAAGAGGAAACTATAGTTCTGGCTGTTTCGTCTGAACCGATCGAAAGCCGGATCGTCTATTTTTCTCGAGTAAGTCATAATTTTCAGTCAATTGGAGCGGCCTTTACCGGCCAAAGGCCTGCATAAGGTCGCTAATTACCTGGGCAGCATCTTTCCCTCCGGTTTCCATGGAAATTTCACGGTTTATCCTGCTGATGCTTACAGGATCACTTTCCTGCGTTCCCATCTGTTTGATTTTTTGGTTCATGTTGGCCCAGTACTCTTTCTGAGCTTGAATTTGCTTATGTTCCAAACTCCCTGGTGTTGCCATTTTCAGATCGGCATCCAGTTTTTTCAGCAACATGTTGTCGATCTCTTTCGAGGCTTCGCGGCATTTTGCCTGAAGTTTGGTGGTTTGAGTGAGCAATTTGTTTCCCTCAATGTTTTCTACCTTGACTTTCAGTACTTTTCCAATGCTTGCCACATCATCGGTGGCCAGTGTGGTAAAATCGACATTTTTGTCGAGTAGTTTGGTGGTTGAAAAGGCCTCCTGATGGGCAGAGGAGACCAGGTTCATATCCGATAAAGGAGCGCTTATTCCAAACATTTTCCGATAGGTTTCGTTCATAGAAGCCTGGGCGTCGTTCATGAAGGTTTTGATATCCATCTTGCTGCCGTCGCTTTTCATAACATAGGCCGGCTCTTTGCCCGTTAATCTGTCTACCGGGCCAAGGTCAAGGTCCATGCTGGCTGTACCCGCGCTGGTAGGGTTGCGGAACTGTTTGAACTCAATGTTATCCAGGACGTATCCTTTATTTTGAAGGCTCTTCACCATATCGGGGGTCATATTCTGGTAATTTCGCTGCACATACCGGTCGAAAAATGCTGATATCTCAGGATCCTGCTTGTACTTGAACTGCCACTTGGCATAGTAATCGCCGTTTAATGCAGCTGCATGCTGGCTGATTTCCTTTTCCAGCTGCTGAATGCGTGCCGTATTACTGACGCTGGCTGAGCGCAGGGTTTGCAGCTCGTTTTTCATGTTTTTCAAACTACTGATGGCATCTGATGCAGCGATGTAGTTTTGTTTTGTTCGCATCTTATCAACGGTGGACCTGATTTGTGTATTCACATCGAAAACAGGTTTAAACAAGCGGCTCTCTTTCCCGAAAAGTTGCATTGTGGCACCGGTAAACTTTTTTACTCCCCACTGCATTCCCATACCGATGGCGTAACCTGTACCGGCCTGCTTTAATCCCTCAAAAATTTGGTTTTTGGTGGTGGCGCCTTTCTTTTTCCCGGCCTGAATATAAGCATCGGTAAATTCGGCAATGGCTGCTCCGTTGGGCGACCAGAACATGGCGGCTTGTTTTAAACCTTCGTAAGGACCACCTGCAATCACCCCGGTGGCTCCTCCGAAAAGGGCCCCCAACGCCTGTGTTCCATAAATGGTGGCGGCTGCTTCCGCCCCGTATACCTGTGCCAGTCCGGCGGACCCCACACCCATAAAAGCGGCTCCTGCCACCATAATGGTTGTCTGAGCGATAAATTCGTTTTCATCGGCTTCCGACTCCGCTACCTTTGCCATCTGATAATCAAATTCGGCACTTCCCTGGATCTGGGAATTAAAGGCGTTTCTGAGTTTCAGGGCATTTTCGTAGTCGCCTGAAACCACAGCCCTGGCATCGAGGAATTTGTCGGCCATTTCCTGTGCTTTTTCTCTCTGCTCTTCGGGCATAAGATTGATTTGACGATAGATCCGGTCGGCAATCTGCCGGGTGGCATTTACCCGGGCCACATGTGCGTGGGTGTCATAAATGAATTTATTCCTGGCAAAATCATCAAATGGCTGACGGGTATGCACCAGTTCTCCGGTTTGAAGGGTGGTCACGGCGTCCTCTTCATTTTGCCGGGTAGATTGCAGGCCCATGATTCGCCGGTCGATGTCTTTGATCTGCGCACTGAGACTCGTTCGGGCGGCATCGTCGCGGGCATTGAACAAATCGGTTGATAAGCGATCGCGTATTGATTGCTCCCGTATGATCTGACTGTTGATTGATTCGATGATTTCACGGCGGGAAACAATGGATTCGTCCCGGGCCAGCTGTTCGGCGGCAATCGAATCCGAAAGGGCATTCCCGGCATTGCCGGCTTGTCCCGGAACTTTATATTTAGTGTCCAGGTCGGCAATCTTCTGTTTTTTTTCCTTCCCTTTTAGTTCGCCGGCGTCAAGATACTCTTTCATTTCGGCCCTCATTTCTGTCAGAAAATCTTCGAGGGCTTCGTCCGGAATCATTCCGTTGGAATCGGGGGGATAGCTGGCCCATTTGTTCCCATAAGCCCACAGGAGGGCCCTCTTGAAGAAGAAGCCTGCCGTCTGTTTTCGGGCAAGATACCGGTTGCAGGTGTTGCTGAAGGCTTTGCGCTCGTTGTAATTATCCTCATCCTCGTTACCGGGCGATGCCATCGCGGCCAGCATCATCATTCTCATGTACGATGTTTGTTTGAACTCCGGAATCGCCGGATAGGAAACCAGACTGAATTCTCCATTATCCGTGTCCATGCTTTTGTCGTCGCCGGTCACCATCTCGTCAACCTGATGCACCCGTATTTTGCTGAGCCAGTCATAATCTGATTCCAGATTGTCGGTTTCAATATCACCCAGCTCAATGATCTGGTATACCTCTTTATTATTTAACTTAATCTTCAGCAAATGCCTGAAAAGGGGTTCGTATAGCTTTTCCAACCCTTCAGCCTGAACCGGACTTTGGCTATATCCGGCCCAACACTCTCCCAGATCGCCCCGATTTTCCGCCTTGGGCAACATGCGTTTGTAGTTTTCGGCGGCGGCACACTTTGCATTTACCGGATTGGGTGGATTTCCGAGTGCTGCTATCTTTTCGGCCAGCACAGTCATGGCCTTTTCCAGCAAAGGGAAAGCTGATCCGTGGAAACCTGCTTCGTTCATCACTTTCTCCCATGCATCCTGATCGTCTTGTTCCACAGCATATCCGGCATCGAGTAAAACCATCGTTACCGCTTGCAGGTTACTCACATATATCTCGCGAACGGCGAGAAACTGGCTGAGGAGCGGATTCAACCTGTTCAGGTACTCAATGATCTCCTGTGTTGGAAAGTCAAACAACGGTGCCCATATCGCTTCAAACTTCCGGGATTCTTCGTCGGGCATGGCCCCGTATATCAACCGCATCCCTTCGAATGCCACAGACACGGCAGCATTGTAATTAAATTCCGATAATTTGTCGATATCTGGAATAGGGGGAGGAATAACAGCCTGTATGTCCGGAGAAAGCTGGCTGACTGTTTTCGCAGATAAAGGCTCCCACGGGGTTCCCTCTGAAATCTTGTTCCGGGGGGCGCAAGGATCAGTGGATGAAAACTTTACTTCAGGAATCATGCCTTTTTGCACAGGAATCACCGGCATTTTATTCAAGTCGCGAAAGATGACCAAAGAGGTATCTTGCTCCGGGGAGTAACTGGGAGATATTGTTGCGGTTTCATGCTTTTCTGTGGTGATATCATAGTTCTTATGTCCCTGTTGCCTCGCTTCGGCGGATTGCATAATAAATATCACTGTAACAAGGCAAAAAGTGAA
>JAABQB010000008.1 GCA_011391695.1 Desulfobacteraceae bacterium
GGCCGGGCTGTTGCGCCTTCCCCTTTGCCCTATTCGCTTCCTGATCCGGATGATGAACCGTTTCTCGAAGTCACTCTTGCGAGTCAAGCTACATTTCTTGTTACTGGAAATAAAAAACATTTCCCTGCTGAACTATGCCAAGACGCTAAAGTCATTTCACCCAATGAATTTTTAATTTTTTTCAAAAAACAACAAGCAGAAAAGAAAGGCATAACATCAAAGCGCTCAACCCGGACGCGCAAAAAACCGCGAGCCCGTTAGCTTTTCGTTCGGTAGGAGAAAAAATGGGACTAATTGAGGAAAAATATCAGCTTATCACGGATGGCAGTCGTTCATTTGATATTCGCTTTTGGCAATCCCAGGGTGATCGTGCCATTTTCGAGGCTGTAACGGAAATGCTTAATGACTACTTCTTGATCCGAGGTAAAAATGCTGACGAATCCCGACTTCAAAGAACTATTGAATCTTTTCGAAAAGTATAAGATTCGCTATCTTATTGTGGGTGGCTATGCGGTAATGAAATACAGCGAGCCACGATTCACGAAAGACCTAGATGTGTGGATAGCAACTGACCCAGAGAATGCAAACGCGGTGTATTCAGCATTAAAAGAGTTTGGAGCGCCGCTGGCAGACCTTAACGCAGATGACTTCACCCACAAGGATTATTTCTATCAGATGGGAAGACCGCCTCTACGGGTTGATATTATGATGTCGATACCAGGAGTTGAGTTTGAAGATGCGTGGGAAAACCGTGAATTCGTTGAATTGGACGACTTTAAGATTCCATTTATTTCGCGATCTGACTTGATTCGAGCAAAAGAAGCCAGTGGAAGGCCGCAAGACAATATCGATATCGATAAATTAAAAGAAGCCGAACAATTGGATACACTCGACAAAAAATAGTGCGCCGCTTCGCTTTGCACCATTTCATGCGAGCGATCCATGCCCGTCAGTTATCAGGAAATAGGAATGATGTTATCTCCAAATATAGCATTTTCAGCGCTTTAGTTCTACCGGCAAGAGCGATCTTGAATATCGTGCTGTACTACCCGAGCCTTTTCGTGATTCGCCGGAAGTCGTCGCCGAGTTCTCGGCGGTAGGTGTTGACTTCGTAGCAGGACCAAGCGATTTGAAGCTGAAAAGCCGGCTTCTTGTTTCGGGCGAGACCGTTTGGGTGACTTACTATTGGAATGAAGAGCGAATGACAAGATTTGGTTCGCAGTTTAACAAGGTATTAAAATGAAGCTTAAATCAAAACTTCCCGATGTTGGCGTAACAATTTTTACAAAGATGACTGCGCTTGCAAACGAATATAATGCCATCAACCTTTCACAGGGATTCCCCGATTTTGAAACAGATCCTGAACTGACCGACCTTGTGTATAAATATATGAAAAAGGGCTTCAACCAGTACGCTCCGATGCAGGGAGTAATGCTTCTACGGGAAAGGATAGCCGAAAAGGCCCTCAAATTATACAAAGCTCCCTACGATCCGTGCACAGAGATCACGGTTACGTCAGGAGCCACCGAGGCTTTGTTTGCGGCAATTGCAGCGGTTGTAAACAAGGGAGACGAAGTGATAGTTTTTGAACCGGCTTTTGATTCCTATGTTCCGGCCATACTTTTGAGCGGCGGCATTCCAAAGTACATCAAAATGAAACCGCCTGATTACATCATAGACTGGAATGAAGTTAAAGATGCGGTATCTGACAAAACAAGGCTCATGATATTAAACTCGCCGCATAATCCTACAGGCTCCGTCCTCTCTAAAGACGATATTTCGTCTCTCAGGGAAATAATCCGGGAAACGGAAATATTTATTGTCAGCGACGAAGTATATGAGCATATAATCTTTGACGGAATTACTCATGAAAGCATGGCCGGGTATCCCGATCTGGCCTCCCGGAGCTTTGTGATAAGCTCTTTCGGCAAAACGTATCATACGACCGGATGGAAAGTAGGATACTGCCTTGCCCCGAAAACCCTTTCCGCCGAATTTCAGAAGGTGCACCAATTCCTGACATTTTCAACCAACACTCCTGTCCAGCATGCATATGCCGAATTTCTTGAAAATGAAAAGGCGTATCTTGAACTGGGCGGATTTTACCAGAAAAAAAGGGATAAATTTATATCCCTGTTAAAAAACTCCCGGTTCAATCCGGTACCTTGCAGGGGAACATATTTCCAGATGCTCGATTATTCATCGATATCGGATGAACCGGACACACATTTCGCAAAACGCCTGACAACCGAATACGGAGTCGCCTCCATCCCGCCTTCAGTATTCTATCATGAGAATGACGATCACAGAGCTCTTCGCTTCTGTTTCGCGAAAAAAAATGAAACACTTGAAAAGGCAGCGGAAAAATTATGCGGGATTTAAAGATTACACTTATACAGACTTCCCTTTTCTGGGAGAATATCGAATCGAACATCTCCTTATTCGATGAGAAGATAGACGGCATCAGGGATGAAACGGATCTTATAGTTCTTCCCGAGATGTTCACCACAGGATTCAGCATGAATGCGGAAAAACTTGCCGAAGATATGGGAGGCAAAGCTGTCAAATGGCTGAAGGAAAAATCCCGCAGCAGACAGACCGATATAACTGGCAGCATGATCATCAGGGAGAACGGAAAATATTTCAACCGTCTGTTATGGGCAAAGCCCGATGAAACCCTTTCATATTACGACAAAAGGCATCTCTTTCGTATGACCGGAGAAGAGAAAGTTTACAGCGAGGGTGATATAAACATCACGGTTGAACTGAAAGGATGGAAGATCAGGCCGTTTATCTGCTACGATTTGAGATTTCCGTGCTGGACAAGAAATCATAACAATTCATACGACGTTGCTGTATTTGTTGCGAACTGGCCTGAAAAGCGCTCCTATCACTGGAAAACACTTCTTTTAGCAAGGGCGATCGAAAACCAGTGTTATGTCATAGGCGTAAACCGGGTAGGAAAAGACGGGAACGGCTACTATCACAGCGGGGATTCATCCGTAATCGATCCTGCCGGAAACATAATCTTCCGAAAGCAGGATGAAGAATCGATTTACACGGCTTCGCTCTCATATCCGGTTTTGCAGGAATACCGCAAATCCTTTCCGGCCTGGATGGATGCAGATGGATGCGGACTGCAATGATTAGAACTGAGCTTGAAAGAAAAATCCTTCACGGCCTTGCTCTGGAATGGGAGAATGCCCTCTATCTTCTTGATTCAAAATACCGCGAATTGATGCGGTTGCCTGCCTTCAGCCTGAAAAATATGAAAAGAAGGCTGGGATACTGGTCGGGCGATAAAAATGAGATCTGCATAAACCGGGAATATGCATTATCGCGCAACTGGGATTCTGTAAGGCGAATATTGCTTCATGAGATGGCTCATCAGCTTGCCGAACAGGTTTTCGGAGCTCAGCAGACAGAAACTCCTCACGGGCCATTGTTCCGGAAAGCCTGTTATCTTTTAAGGGCCGATTATAAGGCATCTGAAGAATATATATCCGATGACGGCAACTCCGGTATGATGGGGCGGATAAAGAAGCTTTTTGCCCTTGCGGAAAGCAGTAACCGGAACGAAGCCGAATCTGCCATGAGAAAAGCTCATGAACTGGCGGCAAAATACAATATTGAAATTCTTGCACAAAACACAAACCGCAATTTCACAAGCGTATTTGCAGGAACTCCCGGTCTTAAGCATCCCCGTGAAGAATATTTTCTTGCCCAGCTTCTGAGGGATTACTATTTTGTCTGGACCATCTGGGTTCCCGCATACGTGATAGAAAAGCAGAAGATGGGGCGTGTACTTGAATTGAGCGGAACACCTGATAATATCTCGATAGCCTCTTATGTCTATGATTTCATCAGGCGATACATTGATAACTGCTGGACCGAATACAACAGCCTCAACCTTCTGAACCGTTACCGAAAGACCGATTTTGCATCGGGCATAATAAAGGGTTTTACCTCAAAATTAAAATCCAACAGCAAGATTAAGTCCCTTCCAGGGAGCGCGCTGATAAAAGTCGGCGATCCCCTGCTGAAAGAATACGCTCAATACAGATATCCACGGACTGTATCGATTTCACGAAAAGGTTCAAGCTGCTGCGCAAATATTCTTCAGGATGGAATAAATATCGGAAAGGAGCTTGTTATTTCAAAAGGCATCACAAAGTCGGGCGGCAGTACGAGATTTCTTTTAGGGTGCAGCGAGTAACAAAATCGCTATAATTTACCGGATCTGAATATCGACCTTGCAATTGCAAGGTCTGCCGGAGTGGTAATTTTGATGTTATTTATGCTTCCGCTTATAACCTTTACCTTCTCGCCCAGTCTTTCCACAAGGGATGCGTCATCAGTTCCTGTAAAGCCATCTTTTCTGGCGCTCTCATGGGCTTTTTTTATAAGAGCATAATTAAAAGCCTGGGGGGTCTGGGCAAGCCATACGGCATCCCTTTTCATTGTCTTTTCAATATATCCAGAACCGTTTACAAACTTTAAAGTGTCGGAAACAGGCAAACCGAGAATACAGGCTCCATGCAAAACAGCCTGCTTTGCGCATTCTTCTATTTGATCCGGGCTGACAAATGGGCGGACTCCGTCGTGTATTACAACCATACTCTCTTTATCATCCACTGCCAGAAGTCCGTTATAGACCGAATCCTGGCGTTTTAAACCGCCTGCAATAATATCGGTTTTTTTATGAATTTTAAGAGGATCGATTATTTCATCTATGCAAAACCGGAAGTCATCGGGAGGAATAACAAGGATAATTCGGTCAACTGTTCTGCACGAATCAATGACTTTGAGTGTCCAGTACAAGACAGGGAAGCCGTCAATTTCTATATACTGCTTGCGTACCGCCCCTTTCATTCTTATGCCTTTTCCGGCGGCTACAACTATTGCATAGACCATAGCATAAAATTCTAATAATCATACTATTTTAAATATTTCAGCTCTTTGGGAAGTGGTATTCCCTTTCCCATGCTGTCTTCCCCGTAATTTACACTTGCAAGAATCTTTATATCGTTTAAGGCGCGCACATCACCTTCAAAAGCAACCGCAGACATCTTTTCTTTTTGAATCTTGCCTCCTGCCCATTGTATATCAAGAACATTGCTTGCATCAAATCTGTCTGAACCGACACAAAGTTCCACCTGACCTCCGAAATGCTGCACTATTCTGGCAACAAGAAGGCTTGGCCTGCTGTGAAAACCAAGGGATACCGGAACTCCGACCGAAATGGTTGAGCGCTCTATGTTCTCATTTAATATTTCTTTCGCAAGATTTTTTCCGTTTGTTAAAAATTGGCAGACATAAAACAGGCCGTAATTAATAGTCCGGTCTAAAAGTATATTGGGATCCATAAAAGATGAAAGCTTCTCCTGGACAATTTTGTATATGTTCTTATAGCCAGCATCATGCAAATGTCTCTCATAAAAATGGAGGAGCCGCCCTATTATCTGCAGAAGATGGAATACCACCGAAAAATAACTGCGCAGTTGTTTTAATTTCCTGTTACCAAACTGGTATCCACCGTGTATCACATATGTATCAAATGATGATTGAAGATTGTGCACCACCATTTCAAAACGCCTGATTTCAACCTCATTGATTCTGTCTGGAACAATGGAGTTTAATTCATCAACATCATACGGTTCGAAAAAAGCATACTGATCGAAGCTTGCGGCAATATTCAGAAATTCACTTGCTATTTTAACTATATTTTTTTTTTGTTGATCCCTGTTTTCATCGTCTATGTCGTATTCCAGTTTCTCCCCTGTTGAAAGGCTGGGAAAATCGGCTGGGCTGAAACTTTCTTCCGGCACAGGAATGCCAAGACGTTGCGCTTCTTTAATTATCGAAGGAGATATTTTGACAAGAGCTTCGGTAAAGAAATCGAGGACCACATTCCCTTCATTACTGAATTTTTCAACATCGGGAAGATCATAGAAAGGAAGCCTGTTCAAAATGTGGGACTGTGAATAACAGGCAAGGCTCAAATGCCTTACTGCGGCCGAAAGCTCCCTGTAGTAATACCAGTTCCTGGTGTTTTTTGCCCCGTGGAAATCAAGAAAATCTTCAAGAAGCTGGGAAGAAGATATAAAGGTGGAATAGAATTTTTTTACAAGAAATTGCCTGGGATCGTCATGGCTTAAAAGTGACAGGCAGCATTTAAGGTAATCTCTGGAGAAGATACCGACCTTTTCTGCAAAAGATCCGTCTATTTTGTTTTCCTGTAATTGCATGGCTTATCGGAACCGCGCTTCTTCAATAAATTAAAACGGCCGGAGCAACCCGTAAGCCGAATTCTGTTTCCGGTCCGGGTTGCCCCGAAACGGACAACGACCATTCATCTTTGGATGCAGATTGCCCTGCATCTCTTGCGACCTACCCGGGAGCTCGGACGGGCAACCCTCAAGCACTCCCCTATTTGGTCTTGCACCGGGTGGGGTTTGCAAAGCTTCCCCGGTCACCCGGAGAACTGGTGCGCTCTTACCGCACCTTTTCACCCTTACCCTGCAATTAATGCAGGGCGGTATATTTTCTGTTGCACTTTCCTTCGCGTCGCCACGACTCCACGTTATGGAGCACCCTGCCCTGCGGTGTTCGGACTTTCCTCAGGATCAGGATCTGACCCTGCGGTCGTTTAGATTGCTCCGGCCGGATATCAAGCCTTTCCCCAGTAAATTATTCTCTGACAATGGGGGCAGAATTTTATGCTGTCAAACCGCTGAAGTTCATTATACATCTGGGGAGGAATATTCATGTTGCATCCAAGGCAAATTGAATCTAAAACCGGGGCAATTGCAGTCCCCTTGGTCAACCCCTTGACGGTATTGAACTTTAACATTAAATCCTTATCGACATTCTTTGCTATACTGCCCCGTTTTTCATTAAGTTCTGCAAGATCGATCTCACCCTGCCCGATCTTTTCCCCTATTATCTCTTTCTCCCTGTCAATTCTCTCTTTTGTTTCAAGGAATTCCTTTTTCAGGGCAACCATTCCTTTCTCTGTAGCCTCAATTACATCGAGGCTTTTTAACATTTCATCTTCGACCAGTGAATTTTTTGCCTTGATGTCATCGATCTCCTTCAATATCGACTGGTATTCCTTATTAGTCTTTACAGCGGCCAGCTTCTCCTGGCTTTTCCGGAGCATTGAAAGGTTGGCCTGGTAATCCGACTCATTTAAGCGATATTTTTTTCTCAATTCGTCGACAAGCGACTTTTTCATTTCCATATCCTGTTCGGCGTCCCTTATTTCTTTATCAAGGATTGCCATCTTTCCAGGAATAACTTCAAGGGCTGATTTGATCTTATCAATATTGCTTTCGATTTCCTGCAGCTGAACTACAATGCCTATTTGTTCCCTCATGTTAATCATATCTTCTTATATCATAAAATCAGTTATGCGCCCGTTTCACAAGATGCGAAACGGGTCACGTTCAATACTGCATGCCTTAACCAATACCTCGAAACCTGCTTTCCTTATCATAGCCCTGAGTCTTTTAGCCAGAGCCCCAACAACTATATGTTCCGATGCGAAATGTCCTATATCAATGAGCCCACGGCCCTCTGCTTCGGCAGTTCTTGCATCATGATATCGTATATCTCCTGTAATGTAAACCTGGGCATCCGATTTAATGAAATGTTTCATAAGCGATGACCCGCTTCCTGTGCAAACTGCGGCATGAGTTACGAAAAGCTCCTGGCTTCCTGCAATCCTTATACTCTTTAAAGCAAGCCTTTCCTTTATTTTCTGAGCAAAAAGGAGAAAACTCATTTTTTCCTCTAGTTCGCCCACGCGCCCCAAACCATCAGAATTACCATATTCATAAAGCGGATAAACATCATAAGCTATCGTCTCATATGGGTGACTTTCTCTTATATGTGCAATGATTGCAGGAATATCCTGTTTGACGGCAACCGCTTCAATTCTAGCTTCATCCACATCGGATATTTCGCCTCTTTTCCCTGTAACAGGCTTTGCCGAAGATCCAGGTCTGAAAGTCCCTTTCCCTCTGCTCCTGAAAGAACAGCAAGTATATGAGCCTATTATTCCTGCGCTTGTTTCAAAGAGCGCTTCAAGAATCTTTGTTTCGTATTTGACGGGAACATAGACTACGAATTTACACCTTACGGATGAGTCAGTCCCGCTCAACGCCCTTGTATTTTTGAGGCCAATGCGTGATGCAAGAAGATCATTCAGACCATCTTTGGCAGAGTCAAGATTGGTATGAGCTGAAAAGATTGACAGTCTGTTAACTGCCGCCATTTGAATAAGGTTGCCTTCAACAGATCCAAAATCGATACATTTTAAAGGATTCATGATCAGGGGATGGTGAGTAACCAGGATATCAACCTTGCTCCGGCATGCTGCAGCTATAACATCAGGGGAAGGATCCAGGGCAACCCATGCAGTTTTGACCGGCCAATTCTTTCTTCCAACCTGAAGACCCGGATTGTCCCATTTTTCTGCAAGCATGGATGGTGCAATTTTTTCAATTATCTTTATAACATCAGATACTGTGGCTTGCATGGGATAATCTCATCATTTTGATGATCCTTTAACAATTTGCAGAATTGCTGTAGATTCTCAGGAATCATAAAAAAAGGCGTGGTTTCATGCAACCACGCCTTTAAATTAAAAAACTGGTTTTCTTGGAGTAAAACAAATATACCATATTGCGATGACCTTTAAAAATACAAGTCATCTCCTTTCTCCAATAATAGTGTGAGACCTCTATTTTACTCTGTTTGCATAAGACTTTGGGTTCTGGTCTCTGGTTTCATAAACCCAAGTCGTTATTATCGCCTTTTTGGACTTGAGCAAAAACGGAAGTTCTAAAAAAGTCTCAAGGTATGGGCCCACCTGGGATCGAACCAGGGACCGACCGGTTATGAGCCGGTGGCTCTACCAGCTGAGCTATGGGCCCTCAACACACCTTAACGCCTGACTTTCTATATGAGACCTTTGCATAGCACCCCCTTTTGCCCGACTACTGTGTCAGGCTCAAATTCTAATCCTCGAAATACTCCAATGTATTCCTGCGGTTAAAATTATCGCCTTCCTTGTACTTGGCCAAAATTGGACGTTCTTCAAAGGTCTCTATATTTGTATTGATACTTTGTCAAGCTCTACATTTGAAGGCTTCGTAAAAATTCATTCTTTTACATTTCAATGAAGTTTTTTAACTTGCGGCTTCTCGTTGGATGTCTCAGTTTTCTTAACGCCTTGGCCTCTATCTGCCTTATGCGCTCACGCGTCACCTGAAAATCCTGGCCGACCTCTTCCAGCGTATGGTCAGCCCTTTCTCCGATTCCGAATCTCATTCTAAGGACCTTCTCTTCGCGCGGAGTCAGCGTTGCAAGTACCTTTCTCGTCTGCTCTGCAAGGTTCTGGTTTATCGCCGCTTCGGAAGGAAGCATGAATTTTTTATCTTCAATAAAATCACCAAGATGGCTGTCTTCCTCTTCACCTATCGGTGTTTCCAGGGATATTGGCTCCCTTGCTATTTTCAAGACCTTGCGCACTTTCTCCAGGGGAATTTCCATCTTTTCAGCAATCTCT
This sequence comes from Desulfobacteraceae bacterium, assembly GCA_011391695.1. Taxonomy (GTDB): domain Bacteria; phylum Desulfobacterota; class Desulfobacteria; order Desulfobacterales; family RPRI01; genus RPRI01. The sequence goes on from JAABQB010000008.1 coordinate 9,575, forward strand.
TCGGGTGTCGGCTCGCGCCCCTGCTCCTGAACAAGACATCTTGATGTCCGGATCAGTTTATTTATCGTTTCGATCATGTGCACCGGTATGCGTATGGTTCTTGCCTGATCCGCTATTGCCCTCGTTATTGCCTGCCTTATCCACCATGTTGCGTAAGTACTGAATTTATACCCCCGACGGTATTCAAACTTATCAACGGCTTTCATCAGGCCAACGTTTCCTTCCTGGATCAGATCCAGGAACTGAAGGCCTCTATTTGTATATTTCTTTGCTATACTGACAACAAGGCGCAGGTTAGCCCTCGTCAATTCGCTCTTGGCTATTTTTGCATTCAGGCGCCCTTCTGCAACAGAAGACATGATTTTTTTCAGTGTACGGCAATTTGATTTTACTTCATGCTCTCTTTCATGCACATGCTCCTGGTTTTTTTTGAGTTCATCGTAGAGAGATGAAGCTTCATCCTTCCCAAGCTTGCAGCGTGACCTTGACCATTTTATGAAATTGCTCTTGGATTTAAGATTGGCACGAAGCTCTGATATGGAAGATTCTACTTTATCAGCATAATTCGATATGGTTTTTTCCTTGGATTCGAACCAGCAGATATGGTCTTTCATGATCGCCTCAAGCTTGTCCAGAACACTGCTTTCAAGCCTCCATTCTTTAAGGAGATCAAATATTTTATTGTTGTTGACCGAAATCAGCTTCTTTATTCGCCGCACTTCGTCCTTGTCAAGTTTGGGAGAATAGATTCTATCACGCAGTAACTTGTTCTCTTCATGTATCTCTTTTATTGAATGGATAGCCCTGATAAAATTTTCAATCTGGAGCATTTCATCAACGTAAGTATCGCCTTCGTCAAAATCCTTAAGGACATGTTTAGGCCTTTGCATTCCTCCTTCTATCTGCATCCCGAGATCTGTGACATATTCAACACATGTCACCGTATTAATCAGAGCCCTTAATACCTCCTGCTCCCCGTCTTCTATTTTTTTGGCGATATCGACTTCCCCTTCCCTGCTCAAAAGAGTAACAAGCCCCATCTCCCTAAGGTACATTTTTACCGGATCAGTCACTGTTCCGAAATTTGCAAGAGCCGAGTCTACCCCTCTTTTTGTCTTTTTTTCTTTTAATCCTTTTTCACTTTCAGGCATTTTATCTTTACTATCATCAACCAATTCAATGTCCTGTTCGTTAAAAAGCATTAGTGTCTCATCTAACTGTTCCAGGGAAATAACATTTTCAGATAATTCTTCATTAAGCTCTTCATAGGTTATAAAACCCTTGCTCTTTCCTTTTGATACCAAATCTTCAAAACTATTTTTATTTCTCTTTTTTAGACTTTTGGTCTTTGATACCGATCCCTTTTTTCTGCCCCTTTTACTTATTTTATGGGTCTCTTTTGTCAGGGCCTGCTTCTTTGTCTTCTTTCCCTTTTTTTGAACTAATTTATCTGTCATTGGGTTTCGCCTCCCGCAGCGTTCAGGTTATTCAATCTCTTTTTTCTTGCCTGAATTTGCTTTTCTCTCAACAGTTCCAAAAGCAACTTATCATCCTTTATTTCTTCAGCAGCTTTAATTTTATTAGTACTCGTATCTTTCTGCCGTTCCCGGCAATCTTCAAACTGAGCCACCAGTTTCATACAACCATCGTGATCCCATGCATCTTCATTGATAGCAAGAAACGCTGCTATGCGGTTTTTCTCATCATCGTCAAAAACATGAATCATGTCAGTGGTGTGCCGAGTTCCCAGATTTTGCTGTCTGATAATATCATATCCGACAGACTTTAATATATCATCGGTAAAATTATTCAATACATTACGTTTTATTATTTCCGGTATTATGGCCGGAAACTGGAGCATCATAGAAATAATCCGTCTTTCAATTCTGCTGCCTCTTTCATTTCCGTTTACGGTAATGGACTCTGAACCGGAGATAGCCTTAGTTTCTCCGATCCTCTCACGGATTGCGGCTTCATCAATATCTGTTTTTTCAGCAAGTTCCTTTATATACAAAGATCTTTCAATATTATCTCCGACGGAAGATATAATATTCTTTAATTCCGATATAATACGAATTTTCCCCTCGATCGACATGCCATGTTTTTTAATTGCTCGGTTTATCAGAAAAGAGACCGAACCGAGAGCTCCTGAAACAGCATTTTTAAAAGATTCGGCGCCAAATTCAACAAGGTATGAATCAGGATCGTATCCTGAAGGAAGTACGAGAATCCTTGCATCCGCGTACCCTTTATCGAATATCTCGGTACTCCTGTATGCTGCCTTTATTCCTGCGTCATCTGAATCGTAAACAAGGATAAACTTACCCTCTTTGCCCACAATTCCCCTTAACATCTTCACATGCTCGGGTGTGATAGCAGTCCCAAGTGTGGCCACACAATTTTTAATTCCATGCTGATGGAGAGTAAGAAGATCGAAATAACCTTCGACAATATATACTGTTTCTGTAATTCTGCATTCGCTTTTTGCAGCATTCAGACCATACAGGGAACGACTCTTGTTAAAAACTACGGTTTCAGGAGAATTAAGGTATTTAGGAAGTGAATCATCCATGACACGCCCCCCAAAGCCAATAACCTGAGAGCCGGCATCAAAAATGGGAAAAATTATCCTATCCCTGAAACGATCGTAAAATCCGGCTGAACCATTTTTTTTTATTATCAACCCGGCTTTCTCAAGCAAAATGGGGGAATGCTTATCTTTTTTTGTCATGTAATTTAAAAGAGCATTCCACCCTTCCGGAGCATATCCGAGATAAAAACCACGCACAGTCTCTTCAGAAATCTCCCTTTTGAGAAGATAATCACGAGCTTTTTTTCCGGCGTTGCTTTCAGTCAGGCATTTTGAAAAAAAAATCATTGCCTGCTTATTAATAGATAAAAGGTTTTCCTTTTCACTTGTTTTTTGTTTCTGTTCCGGTGTAATTGCATCCTCCGGAATATGTACCCCATATTTTTCTGCTATATATTTAACAGCTTCAGGAAAAGAATACCCTTCTTTTTTCATCAAAAAAACAAATACATTTCCACCTGTACCGCATCCAAAGCAATAAAATATCTGTTTCTCATAACTTACGGTAAAGGAAGGCGTTTTTTCCGAATGAAACGGACAAAGACCAACATGGTTTCTTCCCGCTTTTTTTAAAACCACAGATTCGGAAACGATATCAACAATGTCTGCCGCATTTTTTATTTCATTTATCTTTTCTTCGGGAATAAAAAAAACCAAGAGGAGAAACCTCCAACTTATTGAACTGAAATGAAATATAACGATGGAAGGTCATTAAAAATAGGGCTGGTTTTCAACAATTTCCAATATCCAAGAAAATGATTCACATATTAAACAGCGGACTATTATCAAAATACCCGGGGCAAACCGTCAACTGCTACTTGCGTAATCAGATTTTGAAATTAATCATCGCAGTTATATGTGTCAAGATATTTTAAATATTATTATCAGAAATATTCTCTGCAATAAAGGATCAATGATTTGCATGTTTTTGCTTTGAAATACGTACAGCATCTTTAAAATCAAGCGTTCCGCTATAAATAGCCCTGCCCGTGATAACCCCCACAACACCATATTTCTCAATTTTAAGCAGGTTATAAATATCTTCTTTTGTTGAAACACCGCCGGAAGCAACAACCGGTATTGATACCGATTCCGCAAGGTAACGCGTTTCCTCTATATTCGGTCCCGTCTGCATTCCATCCCTGTAGATGTCGGTAAAATTGATAGCAACCACTCCACAATCTTCAAATTTTTTCGCAAGATCTATGGCCTTCATCGTCGTTGTTTTAGTCCATCCTTCTATTGCAACAAGACCGTTTCTTGCGTCAATACCAACAACTATCATTCCGGGATAGTGTCTGCACGCATCTTTTACCAGCCCTGGATTTCTATGTGCCTCCGTTCCGATTACAACCCTTTTTACACCAATATCTGCAAACATGCCGATGGTCTCTTCATTCCTTATTCCGCCACCAACCTGTATATCAACCTTAACATTTGCAAGTATCTCTTTTATGGCCTCAAGATTCCTGGGAGACTTTTCAAAAGCACCGTCAAGATCAACCACATGAATTAATTCTGCTCCTTCATTCTCCCATCTGCATGCCATCGCTGAAGGATTGTCTGAAAAAACAGTCTCTAAATCCTTTTCACCCTGCCTGAGCCTGACACATTTGCCGTTTTTAATATCTACTGCCGGTATTATAATCATTTATTTATACCTTCGCAAAAAGTCAGAAAACGACTTTTTACTTGGCGGGAAAGGGCTTCCCCTCTCCCGCCGCTTGAAGTAAATTCAAGCGGTTCCACCCTCACCCCAGGCCGTGGCTTATCAACCCTCGGCCTGTTGATGGACTTGTTACCAGTCCATCATTTCTTGAATAATTTCATAAGCAGGTCATCAAGACCCGAAGTTGCAAGGTCGTCTGCAGAAACCCACTCCCCTTTCCTTTTTATAAAAGAACCTATTTCAAAAAGATTTTCGCTTAATGAGTGTTGTGTCTCATTTACATGCCCTGACCATAGAACACGGCCGCTTGAAACGCCTACAAGATGCAGATCAAAGGCAACTGAAGCCGGTGAAACAACCGAATAAGTTGTTCCAATCCGCTCACTGAAACGGTACAAATGACCTATCATCACCGCATCAGCCCCCATTAATCGTCCGCCTTCTATCAGCTTGTTAACTTCATGTGTCCTCGATTCCTTGCCACCTTTAAAATCATCTGATTGTATTTGGGTCTGATTTGGATAAACAATATTAATATCTGTATTGCTTTTAACAAATGAAACAAGATGTCTTGTTAGAATTACATCAGCGCCTTCCTTTATGGTTCCGGAAATAAATACTTTTCCACAAATAGGGCACCTCGCATTATTTCCCTTTCCATAACCGGCCGATATATCGTCAAAAGGCATAACGAGAACTTTTTTAATGCCATCAAGGGGAGACAACGGTTCAGAAATGATTATACCGGTCTTGCAGGCTGCAAGCAATAACGGCATAAAAAGAAAAAAGCAGAGCGTTTTTAAACAACGACGTTGCTTGCTTTGCATAATATGACTCCGGCAGAGAAATAAAAGATACAGGATTTTTTTCCTGTTACAAAACCCCTTTTGTTGATTGGATTCCTTTTATACGCTCATCAATTGAAGTTGCCTGATCAAGAGCCCTTCCCGCAGCTTTGAAAACAGATTCGATTATATGGTGTTCATTCTGACCGTAGAATACGTTGATGTGCAGATTCATGCCTCCCTGGGTTGAAAAAGCCCTGAAAAATTCCCTTCCGAGACCTATATTAAAATTCCCTCCCTGAAATGGAGTTGGATTCACATTGTAAACCATATAAGGGCGGTTAGACAGATCAATGGTAACAGAAGCCATGGCATCGTCCATCGGAAGAACAGCATGTCCGTAGCGCCTGATGCCTTTTCTGTCGCCAAGCGCTTTTTTAAATGCATCCCCCAGCACAAGGCCCACATCTTCAATTGTATGATGCAAGTCGACCTCAAGATCACCCCTTGCGGTTATAAAAAGATCAAAAAAACCATGCACCGAAAAGAGAGAAAGCATGTGATCAAAAAAGGGGACCCCGGTATCTATTTCGTGTTTGCCTGTTCCGTCCAGACAAAGCTTCATGGTTATAGCTGTTTCTTTAGTCTTTCGGTCAACATCAGCTGTACGGTTCATAAGCAACCTATAATTATATTATGAAATGTCTGGTGGAGATGAGGGGGTTCGAACCCCTGGCCTCGGCGTTGCGAACGCCGCGCTCTCCCAACTGAGCTACATCCCCACATTTTTTACTGTTTATTACCAAATCGGAAAGAAACGGTCAATTTAAAAAAATTTATTTTTAAGGCAAAAGATGATAAATTAACTTGATTGTATATAAAAAGCAGTTAAATTTAAAACCACGGGGGAACCTATAAATGGGCTACAAGGTTATTCTTTCCGATGCTTTCAAGCGTTTTACACTGGATCAGGACAAGATAAAAACACCTGGTGAAACTGTTGAATATTTCAAAAATAAATTGAAAACGCTTGATCTTGACATTCTTGAAAGCACTGCAAGAATAGACAATGGCAGGCTTGGCATACCAGTATATTTCAGCAGATGCGGGAAAGACGCATCATCCATAACCGGAACAAAAAAACAGATGGGGAAAGGAGCCACACCAGCTCAGGCAGAAGCAAGCGCAGTTATGGAGCTTGCAGAAAGATTCAGCTTTTTCTCTTTTTGCAGGAATCCAGGCAATTTTTTCCATGAAAAATATATAAATATAAAGGAAAACGCAATATCCTTTGAAATGATCGCAAGTTCGGTCCATGATTCTTCCGGAGATATAGAAAAAGCACGAAAGATATTCGAGAACATGACATTGAAATGGACATGGGCTTATAATCTTACAAGAAAGCAGGAAGTCCTTATCCCTTTCAACTGGTTTTATATGATCAACGAATTCAATGGCCCATCAGCAGGAAACTGCGTCGAAGAAGCATTAAGCCAGGGAATATGCGAAATTATTGAAAGACACGTCTCGTCATTGATTAGCAGAAACAACCTTGATGTTCCGGGAATTGACCCTGATTCGGCCACCGACCCGATGGTTGTCGAAATGATAAATAAATATAGAGTTGCCGGAATAAGTTTACATATCTCGGACTTCTCCCTTGAAACAGGCCTGCCTACAGTAGGTGTGCTCGCTTATGATCCGTCAACTTTTCCTGAAAAGAGTGAAATAGTATGGACAGCAGGAACAACGCCGGACCCGCAAAAGGCACTCAGCCGTGCGCTTACCGAAACGGCCCAGCTTGCCGGCGACTTCAATTCATATTCAAATTATGTTGCAAGCGGCCTTCCTAAGTATAAAAGAATCGAAGATGCTTCATATATAATAAATCCAAAGACAACAAAAAGCATTCAGAGCCTGCCTGATCTTTCCGACAGCAATATAAAAGTGGAGGTTGAAAACCTCATATCTGTTCTTGCAAAGAACGGGATGGAAATAATAGTTGTAAACACGACACATCCCGAGCTTCAAATACCGGCATTTTATACTGTTGTTCCAGGAGCTCATTTCAGGGAAAGAGCAATCGGGACAAGCGTTGGCTTGTTCTGTGCCAAGATAACTGTTGAAAACTTTAAACCTGAAGATGCAATCAATGAATTAACAAAGATCGGAGAAGCACTTCCCGGAAAGTATTATATACATTTTTATATCGGCCAGACTCATCTTTCACTAAATGATCCGGACTCTGCGCTTTCCAGCTTCAGACAGGCGATCGAACTGGATCCTCCCTTACAGGACATTCCAAGCATATATTCATATATGGGTATATGCCTGAAAAATATGGGAAATTATAAAGAAGCCATCGATGTTCTGAAAAAAGGCGAGTATTACGATAACGAACGCACGGATATTTATAATCTCATGGGGTTTTGCCACTTTATGCTCAAAGAACATGAAATGGCGATAGAGAATTTCAAGAAGGTTATTAAAATCGACCCCGGTTCGGCAATTGACTACGCAAACATTGCATCGAATTACCGTGATATGGGAGAAAATGAAAAAGCTATTTATTACTATAAGGTAGCGCTTGAGCTTGACCATTCAATTGAGTTTGCCAAAGTATCTCTTGCCAGGCTGCTTCAGGTCTGATTTGCCTGAACAAACTCTGATAATCATCCATTCCCTTTCTAACGTCCATCATCCGAAGACTCTTGACAGTATAATACAATAATCAATGCGCAAAAATAGGCCCTTTGGAACCAAATATTAAAAAATATGGCAATATCTTGTAAATTATAAGATTTTATGATATTAAGTATTCCAGTATGGAACCTGAACAGGAAAGCATGGCATTAGTAATTATCTCGGTTTAAGATAACATTTATCAATTTCGTTTCATTTATTGAAATTCATATTTTTAGAAGGAAAACAGGCTATGTCAAAAAAACATCCTGAATGCCCGCTATATAATCCATTAAATTGCAAGGAATATTACAATCCAAAGCTTTGCGCTTTTGTAAGAAAAGACAAGATATGTCTTAAAAAGAAGAAGCCAAAAACAAAAGCAAAAGATAAGGAATGATATAAAAAGAAACTGGCAAAGGGGAGTATGTTAATTATTAATAAATTTTGACTTTAACAAAAAAAATCACGCGTGCCCCGCTGTTGCGGAAAGAAGCGCCGGGTCTATTCCCATTTTTTTCACAGTCTCTTCCCACCGGATTTCAGCCGGTAATTTAAAAATAATATCCTCTGATACCGAACAGGTAAGCCATGAATTATCCTTTATCTCTGATTCAAGCTGGCCCGGCCCCCACCCTGCACATCCAAGCGCAATAATATAAGACATGGGCCCATTTCCTCCCGCAATAGCCTGGAGTATGTCCATTGTGTTGCTCATGGCAAGATTCCGGGTAATCATAAAACAACCTCTCCATGTAAACGGCGCCGAATGGAGTATGAATATTTCACCTGTATGAACAGGCCCGCCGATGTATACTGGTATTGAATCAGCCCCAGGGATATGCTCGATATTAAGTTCATCAAAAATATCTTTTCCGGTAAGAGAGGAAGTCATCCTGTTTATGACTATTCCAAGCGCACCTTCTGAATTGTGTTCAGAAATACAGGTTACTGTCCGGTAAAAATTAGGATCAGCAAGAGCAGGCATGGCTAAAAGAAAATTTCCTTTAAGTGTGACCTGCAGGTTGTCTTCCATATCAACTCCGGTAATGTTTCATTATATTTCTTAAGAATTATGCACTTTATTGAGTTTTTTTAGCTGTTCAATCCTGTTATTACACAATGCAAGATCAAACCACTTGCAAAATAAAGGAACAAGACTTTTTTGAAGTTCCTTCTCACTCGCCGACTTCATTTTCTCAAGTTCTAAAAGGGCATCCGAAACATCGTGTCTGTCCGGATCCTGTTTCAACAAATTATTATATATCCCGACCGCATTGTCATACAATCCCTGCCTTGCATATATTTTCGCCATAGTCACTGTATTTAAATCACTTGCCTCAACCATTCCTGCATTCCCCCAAGTTGCCGTTTAGTTTCCATCCGGAAATGTCATAGTCCCTTAAATTTATTTTCTGGATCGATACTATTTAATTTTTTCAGGCACACCGGAATCTTTAGTATTGTCAATTTTGAATATGATTTCGTTTTTACCGATCATGCCCAATTCCTGCCTTGCAACATTTTCTATATATTTAGGATCGTGTTTTAATCTATTTATTTCATTATACATTAAATCATTCTGCCGGACGAGTTCCTCATTCGTCTTTATTAGAACGTTCCTGTCTTTTTTCAGGCGGTTGAACTCAAGCAGGGTATTCTCTCCGAAAAATATCAGAATAAGAAATGAAAATACCACAACAAGCCCGATACCAATTAATATTTTATGCTTTTTAGTCACCTTTTATGCATCCCTTCTGGCTCTTGCATATAAATTTTTAATCTCATTGCTGTTAAACAAATAAGAAAAAAAACCGTAAGATATTATTCCGGTTAATATGCAACAGCTTACACTTAGAAAGAGCCCGCTGAAAGATATATTTCCAGCAGGCATAATGACTGATGCAACCATCCAAACAATTACACCCATAATCACCGAACATGCGGCAATTTTTATAACCGATTTTTTTAGTTTATTCTCATCCAAAGGCCCTAATTTTATTCCGAGGGCCCTATACAGAAGAATTACGTTCAGCATTGAAGATAAAGAATTCGCCAAAGCAAGCCCTCCGTGTTTAAGGGGAATCATAAGCAGAAGGCTTAAAACAATATTTGTTAACAAGGATATGACAGCAATCCGTACAGGCGTCTTTGTGTCATTCAAAGCATAAAATACTGCAATAATTATTCTAACAGATGAAAACGCCCATAATCCGATACTATAGTATAAAAGGGCCTGGGCGGTCAATCTAACGGTTTGGGTATTAAACGCACCTCTTTTAAAAAGGAGCATAATAATTGGCTCTCTTAAGATGATGAGACCCGCCATGCAAGGCAAAGTAATAAAAAATACCATTCTCATTGAATATAAAAAAGTATCCCTGACTGCTGCCATATTATTTTCAGATGCCTGCCTGGAAAGAGAAGGAAATATCACCGTAGCGGCAGCAATTGCAAAAATCCCTAAAGGAAACTGAACAAGCCTGTCGGCATAATACAGATAAGAGACGCTGCCCTCGGGCAGAACCGATGCCAGAATTGTTCCGATAAATATGTTTATCTGGTACACCGCGGCGCCAAATATCGCCGGGAACATTAGCACCCCTATCTTTTTAAGGCCCGGATGGTATATCTCGGTTTTATTCCAAAAATATATCCCTTTTTTTATAATAAACGGAACCTGGAGCATTAGCTGGAGAAAACCTCCGGCAAGCACACCAAAAGCAAGTATTCTGGCAGACTCTCCCGTGTGGGGAGAAATAAATAAAAGCGCTGTTATCATTGAAACATTCAACAGTACCGGCGCAAAAGCCGGCGCCGCAAAATTACCAAGCACATTCAGTATTCCCATAAACAGAGCCGTAAGAGAAATGAAAAAAATATAGGGAAACATTATGCGGGTAAGGGAAACTGTAAGCGAGTATTTGTCCGGATCATCAATAAATCCCGGCGCTATCAAACGAACAATAACAGGAGAAATAATTATCCCCGCAGTTATAACAGCAACAAGAATGACTGACAAGAGACGAACTGCAGATCCTGCAAGGCTGAAAGCTTCATCTTTTCCTTTCTTTACTAAATATTCAGAGAAGACAGGAATGAAAGACATACTCAGCGAACCTTCTGCAAATAGCCTGCGAAAGATATTAGGTATCCTGAATGCAACAAAAAAAGCGTCCGAATAAAGACCGGCACCAAAATACCTTGCTATTACAATATCTCGCACAAATCCTAATATGCGGCTTAGCAGCGTAGCGCCGCTCACCACACCCGCTGCTTTTGTCAAACGGTCTTTTTCCAACTCAGGCATAAATATTTCCCGCTAAAAATAAAACAGGTTGCAAATTCATTCCGGTTTAATCTAATATCCCTTGACAGGCTGTATACTATTTTGTATTAAAGCGCTCTTAAAAAAAATAACAAAAGGAGTATGAATTTTGGCAAATCATAAATCTGCTTTAAAACGTGCACGGCAAAATGACAACAGGCGCTTGCGCAACAAGTCTTCCAGGACTGCAGTAAAAAACACTGTTAAGGATTTGAGAACTGCGGCAAATAACAAAGAGGACAAGGAATCTGCAGCTAAAAAACTTGATACCGCAAAGTCGGTAATTGACAAGGCGGCAAAAAAAGGCATCCTTCACAAAAGAACTGCGGCACGGAAAATATCCCGCCTTACAAAACTTGTAAATTCTGCAAATTAATTGTTACGCTTTGCCGGAGCTTTTCCTTTTCCGGCAAAGCTTTTATCATCTCTGTCTCAAAGGGAAGTCACCTGCTCTAAAAAAGCGGGTCAACCCACAGCCCCGCTTCAAAAGACTGATCTTCCGGTAAGCAGTCCGGTCAAAATTAGCTAAAAACTATCCGTCAGCCGGTTATAAACATTTTCTGCAAGTCGTTTTGAAAGAAGCTCGATAGCAGTGCTCTTGTTTTTTTCGGTTTCATACTTGTCCGCCGTAACGGTAAACGCCTGATCTGCCGCAATGCCTTTTCTGGTCCAGATAATTTTGCCGCTTTTATCTTTTAATTTCAAACTAAGAATAACCGTTATGCGCCTTTCAAGAGAAGTTTGAGCACTCTTACGTGAAATCGCCTCATCATTGGCAGATTCAATTATCCCGGTTAAATATGCGTCAGCATCATCAATTTTTGCCGCAACCTTGCCGTTTCTTATAAATTCATAGATAATATCGTTTGTGATTGTTTTTTCAATGCCGCTTTCGACGGTTTTGTTCTCAAGAACTGCTATGCTTACTCGCTTGACGGATGAAGGCAGATCACCCCCTCCTACAAACTTGTAACCGCATGCAGAAAACAAAAATCCGGCAATAACCGTTAAAACCACTGCAACTCTTAAATTTATCAAAACTGTTCCTCCACATTTCATGTTACGATGTTTACAAGCTTTTTCTTTACAACGATAACCTTTTTAACTTGCTTGTTATTTATAAATTTCTTTACATTATCGTCCGACAAAGCTCTTTCTTTTATTGTATCATCTCCGGAATCCGGACTCACGCTGAATTTACTTCTCAGTTTTCCGTTAACCTGAACCACTATGAGAATATCATCTTTGATAAGGGCATCCTTTCTGTAAACAGGCCAGGATGCAAGGAGAACACTTGATTCATGTCCCAGAGCTTCCCAGATCTCCTCGCTGAAATGAGGAGCAATCGGTGACAATAGAAGTGCTATTGATTCTATTGCGAATCGGATTACCCCTGCTTCCTCCTTGACATCTTTTTTTAACTCAATCCCGTATATCATATTTACAAGCTCCATTACAGCGCTTATGGCCGTATTGAAATGGAACCTCTCTTCTATGTCATTTGTAACTCTGCGTATAGTGTGATGCGTCTTCTTGTACAATTCCCGCAAATCACCCTTAAGCTGTCTCGGTTCACCGACAAATGATCCTGCATCTCCTATTACATCCATGTACGTTCTTACAAGTCTCCATACACGTGCAAGGAACCGGTATCCTCCCTCAACACCCTGCTCATTCCATTCGAGGTCTCTTTCAGGAGGAGCTGCAAAAAGGCAAAAGAGCCTTGTGGTATCAGCGCCATATTTATCAAGCAGGTAATTGGGATCTATGACATTCCTTTTTGACTTGGACATTTTTTCAACCCGCCCGATCAAAACTTCCCTGCCGCATTTTTTGCATGTACGGTTATCTGATTCCCCTTCAGCCTCCTCTGGAAATAAGTATCCGTGCTCAGGACAAGAAACGGTCTCCTTGCACACCATGCCCTGGGTTAAAAGCCTTGTGAAAGGTTCTTTGTATTCAACAAGCCCGAGATCTTTTAAAACACGGGTGAAATACCTTGAATAGAGAAGATGTAAAATAGCATGTTCGACTCCTCCTATGTACTGGTCTACAGGCATCCAGTAATCAACGGCTTTCTTGTCAAAAAGCCCGTCTCCGAATTTTGGACTGCAGTAACGTTCAAAATACCATGAAGATTCGACGAAGGTGTCCATGGTATCAGTTTCCCTTCTGGCATCTTCCCTTCCGCATCCGGGACATTTTGTCTTTGTGAAGTAGTCAAGCAATGGGAGGGGCGACTGTCCGCCTTCAAGCAGTGCCGAATCTTCGGGAAGCAATATCGGAAGATCCTTTTCATTAACGGGAACAATTCCGCAGCGTTCGCAATGAACTACAGGTATCGGCGCTCCCCAGTAGCGCTGCCTTGATATACCCCAGTCTCTTAACCTGAAGCTTACAGTTTTTTTCCCAATACCTTTTTCTTCAAGAAAGGCCGCAATATCATCAAGAGCTCTTCTGTTGCTGATGCCGTTAAACTGCCCTGAATTAGTCATGATTCCATCACCGGCATATGCTTCGGTCATGGTAGCCGGATCAAGGTCGCTGTCATCAGGCTTGACAACAACAACAATCTCCATGCCATATTTCTTAGCAAAATCGAAATCCCGCTGGTCGTGCGCAGGTACAGACATGACAGCGCCGGTGCCATATTCCATTAGAGCGAAGTTGGCTGTATATATAGGCATGCGTCTGCCATTCACCGGATTAATACACCAGGCCCCCGTGAAGACGCCCTCCTTTTCATAATTTTCAATCGCCCTGTTCGATCTTTCCTGCAGCGATATTCTTTCAACAAATTCCAGGACATTCTTCTCCTCGCCGGTTCCCCTTGAGAGCCTGGTTACCAGGGGATGCTCCGGAGCAAGGCACATGAAAGTTGCCCCGAAAACAGTGTCCTGCCTTGTTGTGAAAACAGGAATATTCTCATCCATGTTTTCAACGGGAAAACTGATTTGTGCCCCTACGCTTTTTCCTATCCAGTTTTTTTGCATTGTTGTGACCTTTTCCGGCCATCCCGGAAGCATATCACAGTGTGCAAGAAGATCCTGGGCATAATCTGTTATTTTAAAAAACCATTGCCAGAGTTTTTTCTGCCGGACCGGCTTCCCGCATCTCCAGCACATGCCGGCTTCAACCTGCTCATTGGCAAGAACCGTTTGGCAGGAATCGCACCAGTTGACAAAGGACTCCTTTCTGTAAGCATTACCTCTTTCAAGCATTTTTAAGAAAAGCCACTGTTCCCAGCGGTAATATTCCGGTCTGCAGGTTGCAATCTCTCTGTCCCAGTCATAGGAAAAACCCATTCGCTTCAGCTGCATGCGCATGTAATCGATATTTTGATATGTCCAGATTGCAGGATGAGTCTTGTTCGATATCGCAGCATTTTCAGCAGGCATTCCGAACGCATCCCATCCCATCGGATGGAGCACATTGAATCCCTGCATTCTCTTATATCGTGCAACAACATCACCTATTGTATAATTTCTCACATGCCCCATGTGAATTTTTCCGGAGGGATAAGGAAACATCTCAAGAAGATAATACTTTTTTTTATCAGATTCCTCGGAGACTTTAAAGAGACCTGATTTATCCCAGCGGGATTGCCACTTTGCTTCTAAAACCTTCGGATCGTACTTGTCTTCCATTATTAATTCCGGCCCCTTTATAACTTTTAGCCAAATTCAGATGGCTTTATATTTTTAAATAATGTATTAATAAACCCGACCGTTAAAACAGTGCCTTCTAATGCCATAATATAATATAAATAGCAAGGACGGGTGAATTTTTTTCAGATTGCATTTTGGGATCATCTCCAACCAATCAGGAGAAGAATCCAAATAATTTATTTGACTTACAGCCGGCAATTACATATTCAGATAAAAAAATAAGTTCCAATCACGCATAAATAAATGATTGAAATTAGATAGATAGAACAAATCTATAACCAAGGAAAAGATACATGAGCAGCAAGATATTGATTAATGCGCTTGACCCCGCAGAATGCAGAATAGCAAAGGTTAAAGACAGCAAACTCGAAGAATTTCATATTGAAAGTGCGGCAAGAGAGATCACTCACAGCAACATTTACAAGGGAATTATTGTCCGCATAGAACCCAGCCTGCAGGCTATTTTTGTCGATTACGGAGTCGAACGCCACGGCTTTTTACAAAAACATGAAATACACAGCGATTATTTTCAGGACAGCGATTCGGGAAACCGTTCAATTACAGGCATAGTCAAACAGGGTCAGGAACTTCTGGTGCAGATAACAAAAGACCCTTTTATGAAAAAAGGGGCGATGCTTACCACATACATTTCCCTGCCGGGAAGGTTCATTGTCCTTATGCCGGGAAGCGAAGGACTTGGTGTGTCCCGTAAAATCGAAGACGAAGAGGAACGTAAAAGGCTGAAAGAAATAATAAGCACAATAAAAATCCCCGAAGAATTCGGCATTATTGTCAGAACAGCGGGCATAGGTTGCACAAAAGCGCAGATATCCGGAGATCTTGCTTATCTTTTAAGGCTCTGGAAGAATATAAAGGGAAACGTAATGAAGGTTAAATCCCCTGCCCTGTTATATAAGGAAAGAAACCTAGTGGTCCGGTCAATACGGGATTATTTCACTCCGGATGTGAATGAAATCCTGATTGATGATCCGGCCGTTCATCGCGAAGCCAAAGATTTTATAAAAATAATATCCCCGAAACATTCAATGATTGTAAAGCTATATAAGGAAGATAAACCGATATTCACAAAGTTTCAGCTCGAAAGCCAGATTGACTCCATTTTTGAGAGCAAAGTCAAACTCAAATCGGGAGGTTCCATTGTTATCGAGCAGACGGAAGCCCTTGTATCCATAGATGTCAATTCAGGTAAGGCAACCCAGGCAAAATCGGTTGAACAGACGGCCCTTGTTTCAAACCTTGAAGCTGCTGAAGAGATAGCGCGTCAGCTCCGTTTGAGGGACTTGGGTGGCCTGATAGTTATTGACTTTATAGATATGAGAGATTCAAAACATAATCTTGAAGTCGAAAAAAATCTGAAAACTTTTGTTAAAGACGATAAGGCCAGGATCAAGTTCGGAAAGATTTCACGGTTCGGAATAATGGAGATGTCAAGGCAAAGGATAAGACCGTCGATCGAATTTGGAAGCTTTGAACCGTGCAAACATTGCCGTGGAAAAGGAGTTACACCATCTCCTGAAACCCAGGGGCTCAGCTTTTTGCGCAAACTCAATCTTGAAATATTAAAGGATGAAATAGCCGGCGTAAAAGGAACCGTTCCGTCCAATGTCGCAGATTATCTGTTAAATAAAAAACGCAAAGAAATACTTGATCTCGAAACCAGACGCAACTTGAACATACGCATCGAGGGAAGCGATACCATGTTCCCTGGCGATTTTGAAATCATCAGTGAAAAGACGTAATGTTGACACCCTCTTTTGATTCCTGTATCAAAGGCGCAAAAGAAAATATAAGGGTTCAGGGATTCAAGGTGTCAAGGGTTCCAGTGAAAAGGACAGATAGCTGGAACTTCTGAATGCATACGTTTGAACCCCTGAATCCTCGAATCCTTGACCCCTTATTTAAATTACAGGTTGAAAATATGATAAAAAGATACACAAGAAAAGTTATGGGTGACATCTGGACCGATGAAAACAGGTATAAAACCTGGCTGAAGGTTGAAATACTCGCCTGCGAAGCTATGGCTGAAGGCGGAAGAATTCCGAAGACCGCTGTTGGCACGATTAAAAAAAAGGCTGACTTCAATACCGACAGAATCAACGAAATCGAGGAAATTACAAAGCACGATATTATAGCTTTCCTGACAAATGTTGCGGAATATGTCGGTCATGACTCAAGATACATACATCTGGGGTTAACTTCATCAGACATTCTCGATACGAGCATGGCCTGCCTTCTTAAAGAAGCCGGTCGAATAATTCTTTCCGGCTGCGATAATCTCATGGAGGCAATCAGGGAAAAGGCATTTAAATATAAAGACACATTGATGATTGGCCGTTCCCATGGAATCCATGCTGAGCCAATCACTTTCGGCCTCAAACTGGCCGTCTGGTATGATGAAATGAGGAGGAATAAAAAACGGTTTAAAAGCGCTGTTAAAACCGTAAGCTACGGGAAAATATCAGGCTCTGTCGGCACCTTTGCAAACATCTCTCCGCAGGTCGAGGAATATGTGTGCAGGGGTCTTGGTTTAAAACCGGCTCCGGCCTCTACCCAGATCATACAAAGAGACCGGTATGCGGAATATTTCACGAGCCTTGCCATAATGGCATCTTCCATTGAAAAGATGGCTCTTGAAATCAGGCACCTTCAAAGAACAGAAGTTCTTGAGGCCGAAGAATACTTTTCAAAAGGGCAGAAAGGCTCCTCGTCGATGCCCCATAAGAGAAACCCGGTGGGCTCGGAAAACATGTGCGGCCTGGCAAGAGTCATAAGGTCAAATGCCATGGCAGCCCTTGAAAACATACCCTTGTGGCATGAGAGGGATATAAGCCATTCGTCTGTTGAAAGAATCATAGCACCGGACAGCACCATACTGATGGATTATATGCTCAACAGGTTTGCCGGCATAATCAAAAATCTTGTCGTTTACCCTGAAAGAATGGCTGATAATCTCAACAAGCTTAAGGGGCTTATCTTTTCCCAGCAGCTTCTTCTTGCTCTTGCCGAATCCGGCATATCCCGTGAAGATGCATATCAGATGGTACAGACGCATGCCATGAAAGTATGGAATGGGAAAAAGAATTTTAAAGCCCTTATTGCCGGAGACAAAAAAATATGCGGTCTGCTCGGAAAGGAAAAAATTGAAGAAATATTTGACGTAACATATCATTTAAAGTATATCAGCGCCATTTTTGAACGTGTTTTCGGCAGCAGGGGTTAATTTTTTTATCATTAATATTTTATAACTTTATTATATCCATATAAGGATAAGGAGGTCTTATTTTGACAAGTTTAGCATACGCAATGGGCACGGGTGGAGCGGCTTCTGGGCAGGGCGCCGGCGGTCTTACGGCATTCATTCCGCTGATTCTCATGTTCGTAATTTTCTATTTCCTGCTTATCAGGCCGCAGCAGAAAAAGGCCAAGGAACACCGCGAAATGATCGCGAGCCTTAAAAAGGGAGACAGAATTATCACAAGTGGCGGTATTTACGGCACAATAACTGGCGTGGAAGATAATACCATAACCGTGGAAATCGCCGAAAAAGTACGTGTCAAGGTAAGCCGTGGAAATGTAGCAGGTCTTGCCCAGGCATCACAACCGGTTCAACCCGCAAAAGGCAAGGAAGCTGAAAAAGACAAAACAGGTTGATAATTTAGTAATTTAATAAGTCATAAACAGGCTGTTTGAAGTCTTAAATGAAAGGAACGGATCATTGAAGATTTTTTCATGGAAATCGATTTTGTCTGTTGCGGTAATAATCGCCTCGGTTATTTATATCCTTCCCACAATAAAACCAGGTCTATGGCCGCATAAGAAAATAAATCTTGGTCTTGATTTACAGGGAGGAATGCATCTTGTTCTTGAAGTTGAAACTGACAAAGCTGTTGAGAGCACGATCGAGCGTATATCAAATGACCTTAAGGGATTACTAAGAAGCGAGCATATAATCTTTACCGGTATCGAACGGATAGAAGGAACAAAAATATCGGTAGTACTGCAGGGTCAGGAGAATATTGATGGGTTTGAAAAGATTCTCGACAAGGAGTTCAGGGATCTGAGGATTCTTTCACGTACCAAGGATAATGATCTTCTTACGATAAAAATGGATCTACCAGAAGCAGAGACCGATAACATAAAGAAACTGGCTACAGCCCAGGCGCTTGAAACCATCAGAAACCGCATAGACCAGTTCGGCGTCAGTGAACCTGATATCCGTATCCAGGGCGAAAAAAGGATTCTCATCCAACTCCCGGGAATTACAGATACCCAGAGAGCAAAGGAGCTGATAGGCAAAACCGCCCTTCTCGAATTCAAGCTCCTTGATGAATCCCGTGATGCTGAAACAGCTGTTTCTGAAGGCGCTCCTCCGGGCTCTGAAATCCTTTACGAGATAAGAGAAGACGCCCAAACCAAGCGCGTAATAAAAAGGCCTTACCTTGTAAAAAAAGGAGCGCTCCTAACCGGCTCATATCTTACGAATGCATCCGTCCAGATAGATTCACAATATAACGAACCCTATGTTTCCATAGATTTCGACAAAAAAGGAGCGAGGATATTTGAAAACATAACTGAAGAAAACGTTAAGAAACGCCTTGCAATAGTTTTGGACAACAAGGTTTATTCCGCCCCGGTAATACAGGAAAAAATTTCGGGAGGCCACGCCCGGATCACCGGAAGTTTTACAACTGAAGAGGCGCGCGACCTTGCCATAGTTCTTCGCGCCGGGGCTCTTCCCGCACCGGTTGTAATTCTCGAAGAAAGGACGGTGGGCCCGTCACTGGGAACCGACTCCATTAACAAGGGGCTCTTTTCCATGTGGATCGGAGGTCTGCTTGTTATGATTTTCATGGCTGTTTATTACAAATGGTCTGGTGTTGTTGCGGATATCGCCCTCATGTTCAACATCGTAATACTTGCTGCAGCTCTTGCTGCTTTCCAGGCAACCCTGACCCTTCCGGGTATTGCAGGAATAATTCTTACCATAGGCATGGCTGTTGATTCCAATGTTTTGATATATGAAAGAATAAGGGAAGAATCGGCCGTAGGAAAAACGCCCCGGGCGGCGCTCGATGCCGGTTTTGAAAGGGCGACCCTGACGATCCTTGACTCGAACATTACAACTCTTATAGCAGGTCTAGTCCTTTTCCAGTTCGGAACCGGACCTGTCAAGGGGTTTGCCGTAACCCTCAGCATCGGAATTTTATCAAGTGTTTTTACCTCGCTCATAATGACACGTGTAATATTCGACTATTTTCTGCTAAGCAGAAAGGTAAAACGAATCAGCGTATAAACAGCAGAAATAACTGTATTTACGGCTTTTACAACAATATAATTTTCTTGAGGCAACCGTTAAATGGAAATAATAAAAAAAGGGATTAATATAGACTTTATAGGCAAAAGACGCATCGCCTATACTCTATCATCATTGGTGATACTCATCGGCATTCTTTCTCTTGTTTACCACGGAGGGCCCAAGTACGGAATCGATTTTGCCGGAGGAACCCTTATCCAGATCAAATTCAGTTCTCCTGTTGGAATCGACACTATCAAATCGGGACTTTCGGCTGCAAATCTTTCCAATTCATCGCTCCAGATGTTTGGAGACGAAAAAGAGAATGAATTCCTGGTAAGGACCAACACACCCGTCATGGCAAACAAGGAATTCTCCCGGTCACTTGTTGAAGCTTTAAAAACAACAACCGGGAACGTTGCGGAAATACGACGCATTGAAATGGTGGGACCGCAGGTCGGAAAAGACCTGCAGCAGAAAGCTCTTTTTGCAATATTTTACTCACTTGTATTCATAGCGGTTTATATCTCGGGCCGCTTCGAATTCAAATGGGTGCTCAGCATTATAATCGGGGCCTCGCTTTTCGGCGCAGTATATTTCTTTTCCCTTTTTAACTTAAACATGGGAATACTTATAGCCACAGCTCTTCTGGTCACATTTATTATATTCTGGCTGCTTAATTTGAAGTATGCCATGGCTGCTATAGTTGCGCTTGTTCATGATGTCATGATTACAGTCGGAATGTTTTCGATATTGGACAAGGAATTCAACCTGCCGATTATAGCCGCCATACTGACCATTATCGGGTACTCGCTCAATGATACGATAGTTGTCTTTGACCGTATTCGTGAAAATATTAAAAAATACACCAAAACCCCTTTTATTGAGATAATAAACAGAAGCGTGAATGAAACCTTAAGCCGGACAATCCTTACATCGGGAACGGTTTTTCTCGTTGTCATAGCCCTTTTTATCCTTGGCGGAGAAATTATTCATGATTTCGCATTTGCCATGCTCATCGGGGTGATTACCGGAACCTATTCTACCATATATGTTGCAAACCCTATTCTTATTGCATGGCAGGGTAAAAATAAAAAAAGATGACGATATATTAATAATGCTTGCTGCAGCACCTTATTATGGAAAATATTCTGCCATGGTTTACCTTGAAAAGTGTCCCCGGTGTCGGTAATCATCTTTATAAGAGGATAATCAATAGATTCAAATCACCGGCGGCCGCATTAGGAGCATCCCGCGATGAGCTTATGCAGATAGAGGGTGTTTCGGACAGGCTCGCAAGCGCCATTATAAAACACAGGACGCCCGAACATGTAATAAAAGAGATAGATCTTATATCTGAAAAAGGCTTCAGGATTGTGACCATGGCAGCCCCGGATTATCCTCCCCTCCTCCTGGAAATACCCGATCCGCCTCCCTTTTTATATGTTTCCGGAATTCTCGACAGATCTTCAAATAATATAGCTGTTGTCGGATCACGGAATGCAACGGATTACGGCGTTTCAATGACAAAAACATTATGCGCCGATCTCGCTTTTTATAACATAACGGTTGTAAGCGGAATGGCAAGAGGAATAGACACAGCCGCTCACGAAGGAGCTTTGGATGGAAAAGGAAAAACAATAGCGGTTCTTGGAAGCGGTCTTGAAAGGATTTATCCGGCTCAGAACAAAAAGCTCTTTAAAATGATATCGGAAAACGGCGCTGTAATATCTGAGTTTTCTCTCATGGCCGAACCCGACGCATTCAACTTCCCTGCAAGAAACAGGATAATAAGCGGTATTTCATTAGGAACTGTTGTAGTGGAAGCTACAAAACAGAGCGGATCACTGATTACCGCCCGGCTTGCGGCGGAACAGAACAGGGAGGTTTTTGCCGTGCCAGGGAGTATCCGGTCGTTTAAAAGCACCGGCACTCATACATTGATAAAGCAGGGAGCAAAACTGGTTGAGAACGCGAAGGATATAGTTGATGAACTTTTATTTTCTATCAGGCCAAAAGAGGATATAAACGAACAGGGAGAAAAATGCCTGCATAGAAACCTTTTCTTGTCGGAAGAGGACTCGCTGGTTCTAAAAGCCCTCGGACCCTATCCTGTTCACATAGATGATCTTATAAGAAAAATTAAAATGGAGCCCGGCAAGATCATGAGCATACTGTTAAAGCTTGAACTGCAGGATTTAATAAAACAATCACCTGGAAAATTATTTAATTTGACTTGAAGAATAAATAGAGAGGAAAAATTTCGTGAGTAAACCGCTTGTTGTTGTCGAATCACCCACAAAAGTGAGAACGATTAAAAAATATCTTGGAAATGGTTACAAAGTAGTATCAACGGTAGGACATATAAAGGACCTGCCTTCGAAAAAAATCGGGATTAATATTGAAGAGGGTTTTCAGCCCGAATATGTTATTATTCCCGGAAAACAGAAGGTAATATCCAATCTTAAAAAAGAAGCCGGCGACTCTATCGATATATATCTTGCGCCCGACCCGGACAGGGAAGGTGAGGCAATAGCCTGGCATACTGCGGATATTTTGAAAAAGAAGGGAAGAAATTTTCACCGGGTTCTTTTTCATGAACTGACCCGAAATGCCATACTTGCTGCGATTGCAGCCCCTGAGAATCTGAATGAAAGCAAATTTGAAGCCCAGCAGGCACGACGGATTTTAGACAGACTGGTAGGATATCAGGTCTCTCCTCTTCTCTGGAAAAAGGTAAAAAGAGGTTTAAGCGCCGGGCGCGTTCAATCAGTCGCCCTTCGTATCATATGTGAAAGAGAGCGCTCAATCCAATCTTTTATATCCGTGGAATACTGGTCGATAACGGCACATCTGGATACCTTTGATAAGTTATCCTTTTCGGCGAAACTAGTAAAGAAAAACGGGGAAAAGATCGATATTTCAAATGAAGAAACTTCTTCGGGCATAACCAGGGAATTATCCGGCGCCACTTTTACTGTTGAAAAGGTCCTTAAAAAATCGACATTAAGAAACCCTCTTCCGCCTTTTATTACAAGCAAGCTGCAGCAGGATGCCATAACAAAGTTAAAATTCTCCGCTAAAAAAACCATGACGGTTGCACAGCAGCTTTATGAAGGGATAGACCTCGGCCCGGGTGAACCGGTCGGCCTGATAACCTATATGCGAACCGATTCCACCAGGATATCGAGGGAGTCCGCCGAAGAAGCATTAAAACTTATAAGAGAAACCTTCGGAGATAAATATTCTCTTAAAGAACCAAGGTTTTTCCGCAACTCAAAAAGAGTGCAGGACGCACATGAAGCCATACGGCCTTCTTCCGTTTACAATACCCCTGAACAAGTTGCTCCGCACCTCTCAAAAGACCAGCTTGCACTCTACACTCTCATATGGAAGCGGTTTATGGCATCCCAGATGACACAGGCTGTTATAGACAAGGTCACCGTCTCGATATCTGCCGGCCCATATATCTTCAACGCGAACGGCTCTGCGGTCAAATTTCCCGGGTTCATGTCACTTTACATATCAGCTGATGAAGATACGGAAGAAGAAAAGAAAAAAATGCTTCCTGACCTTTCAGAAGGCGTGGTCTTAAATCTTAATAAACTTGAGCCAAAGCAGCATTTTACACTTCCTCCCCCGAGATTTTCCGAAGCCTCCCTTGTAAAAGAGCTTGAAGAAAACGGAATCGGCCGTCCGAGCACTTATGCCGCCATTCTGTCAACGATAAGGGAAAAAGGCTATGTCGATTTTGTAAAGGGCTATTTTAACCCGAGTGAACTCGGATTCATTGTAAATGATCTCCTTATAGAAAGCTTTCCGAATATATTCAACGTGGATTTCACAGCCAAAATGGAAGACGATCTTGACCGTATAGAAGGCATGGAAGCCAAGGCGCTTGATGTCCTGAGCCGTTTCTACAAATCATTCAAGAATGAGCTGGATAAAGCATCTGAAGAGATGCTCAGTGTCAAAGGAGTGGGTTTCCCGACCGGTCTCAAATGCCCCGAATGCGGAAATGAGCTGAAAATAAAGGTCGGGAAAAACGGCCATTTTCTTGCATGCAGCGGTTATCCTGAATGCTCCTATTCCAGGGATTACAAGAGGGATGAAAAGGGCGCGATCCAGCCGGTCTCACAGTCGTCAAGTGAAGCTACAGACCTGGTTTGCGAGAAATGTCACAAACCAATGGTGCTGAGGCATGGAAAGTACGGAGATTTTTTTGCCTGCTCCGGATATCCTGAATGCAGAAATACCCTGTCATCCAATTCAAACGGACGGATACAGACTACAGGAGTCAAATGCCCCGAGAATAATTGCTCCGGTGAAATATTTGAAAAAAAATCAAAAAGAGGTAAAGTTTTCTTCGGATGCAGCCGTTATCCCGAATGTACATTTGCAACATGGGACAAACCTGTAGCAAAAGAATGTCCGTCGTGCGGTGCAAAGTTTCTTCTCGAAAAAACTACAAAGAGAAGCGGTTCATTATATTATTGTGCTGCAAAAGATTGCGGATATAAGGAAAATAATTGATAATCATTAAACGCGGAAAATCTGCATGAAATTCGGCGGCTACGAGTGTGCTTCCATAGAACTTGGAAATTTTTTTCTTGATGGCGGAGCCATGTTTGGCGTTGTTCCCAAAATACTCTGGGAAAAGAAAATTCCTTCTGATGATAACAATCTCATCCCCATGAAAGCAAGATCCCTCCTGATACGGGGAAAAGGGAGAAACATCCTTGTGGATACAGGCCCCGGGAAAAAATTATCTGAAAAAATGAAAAAACAATATGGTATTGCCGACCATTCAACCGACGTAAATGTATCCCTGTCAAAACATGGCCTGACATGCGACGACATAACTGATGTAATTATAACCCATCTTCACTTTGATCATGCGGGAGGATCAACAATAATTGAAAACGGGAATGCTGTCCCCGCATTTCCAAACGCAAAATATTACATTCAAAAAACACAGTTTGAAACGGCGACCAACCCGGGACCCGGGGAAACCTCAAGCTATACAAAAAATGATTTTGTGCCACTTAAAGAATCGGGTGTGCTGAAAATGCTCGCCGGGTCATGTCTGTTTTCAGACGGCATCGAAATTCTCGTCACAAACGGCCATGCAAAAGGTCAGCAGCATCCTCTTATAAGGGGAGAATCAGCTTCGCTCTTTTTTTGTGCCGATCTCATTCCGACATCTGCACATATCCCCGCATCATGGCATATGGCGTATGACAATTATCCTTTAACCATTATTAAGGAGAAAGAAGAGATCCTTTCAAGAGCGCTTAAAGAAAACTGGATCCTCTTTTTTGAACACGACCCTTATATAATTGCAGCCACAATCAGGCAGGGCAGAAGAAGCATGGAACCGGATGAAATAATCGCGTTATAGTCTGAAACTCCCGTTTTTTTATCTGCGCAACTCCGCGTTTTTGATTAATACAGAATTTTCACAATAATATCTTGACAAGGAAAATGAACACTGTTAGTCATGTGTAAAACTTCAGGAGATTTATTAGATTTAGAATGAACTATTCAGACATTAACAACCTTATTAGCATTATTATCGTCCTCGTGGTCGGGATGCTTCTCCCCCTGCGAGGAAAGAGGTTGGTAATGGCTTAGCTTTTAAACATATTTAAAATACAAAAACCGTTATCAGCCGAAAAAGCTGATAACGGTTTTTTTTTGGAGAAAATCTTATGAAAAGTGATCTGGTTAAAAATGGTATAGAAAGAGCTCCTCACAGAAGCCTCTTTAAAGCGATGGGATACACCGACAGGGAAATCGGAAGACCTCTTATCGGAATAGCTAATTCAGCCAACAGCATAATTCCCGGACATGTCCATCTTGATAAGATAGTTGAAGCTGTCATGGCCGGAGTTTACATGGCCGGAGGGACTCCGGTTGATTTCGGGGTAATCGGAGTTTGCGACGGCATCGCAATGAACCATGAAGGAATGAAATATTCACTTGCAAGCAGGGAGTTGATAGCCGATTCGATTGAAGTCATGGCAACCGCGCACCAGTTTGACGCTTTAGTGCTTGTTCCCAATTGCGACAAAATTGTGCCCGGTATGATGATGGCGGCAGCCCGCCTTAATCTTCCATCAATAGTGATAAGCGGAGGGCCTATGCTCGCGGGGCGCCATCCTGATAATCCATCATCTGAAAAAATCGATCTTATCAGCGTTTTTGAATCTGTAGGAGCTGTCCTTTCAGGCAATATGAGCGAAAAAGAGCTTTCTTTGATAGAAGAAGCGGCCTGCCCTACATGCGGTTCATGTGCAGGAATGTTTACTGCAAATTCCATGAACTGTCTGACAGAAGCAATCGGCCTGGGTTTACCCGGAAACGGAACCATACCGGCTGTTATGTCGGCCCGCTTGCGGCTTGCCAAAGAGGCCGGCTTTCAGATTATGAACCTGCTTGAGAAAAATATAACTCCCCGGAAAATATTGACCGGGAAAGCTTTCCGGAACGCCATTACTGTCGACATGGCCCTTGGCTGTTCGACAAATACCGTTTTACATCTTGCGGCCCTTGCTGCAGAGGCAGAAGTTAACTTCGATCTTAAGATTATAAATGAAATAAGCAAGGCCACTCCACATATATGCTCATTGAGTCCCGGCGGGAAACATCATCTTGAAGACCTTGACAGGGCAGGAGGAATACCGGCTGTAATGAAAGAACTTTCCGGGGCAGGATTGATTTACGATGATTGCATAACTGCCACAGGAAAGACGGTTAAAGAAAATATTGAAAGCGCAAGGATTATTGATAACTCTATTATCCGTCCATCAGGCAGCCCCTATCATAAGGAAGGAGGGCTTGCTGTTCTTTATGGAAATCTGTCCCCGGATGGATGTATCGTTAAACAGACCGCTGTTCTTGATGAAATGCTGAAGCACGAGGGGCCGGCAAGGGTTTTTGATTCGGAAGAAGATGCGACTAGATCCATTATGGCAGGAGATATCCGAAAAGGTGATGTTGTTGTAATACGTTACGAAGGCCCAATGGGCGGTCCCGGAATGCGTGAAATGCTGACTCCGACATCTGCCATTGCCGGCATGAAATTAGACGCCCATGTTGCTCTATTGACTGACGGCCGCTTTTCAGGAGGAACCAGAGGAGCATCCATCGGGCACATCTCTCCGGAAGCCATGCAGGGTGGCCCGATTGCCGTCATTAAGGAAAATGATCATATCGCCATCGATATTCCCGGCAAATCAATAACACTCAAGGTTTCGCAGGAGGAAATCACAAAAAGGTTATCGGCATGGTCAAGGCCTGAACCAAAGATATCTCATGGCTATATGGCAAGGTATTCACGGATGGTTTCTTCAGCAGACAGAGGAGCAGTAATCAAATAGATATATCGCGAGCATGGAGATAGTAGATGGAAAAGATGGAGAACAGAACACTGACAGGAGCCCAAATCCTGATGGAGATATTGAAGAGCGAAGGTGTCGATACAATCTTCGGATATCCCGGTGGCGCGGTTATAGATATTTATGACGCGCTTTCAAAAACAGATATCAGGCATATCCTTGTGCGGCACGAACAGGGAGCAGTTC
This sequence comes from Desulfobacteraceae bacterium, assembly GCA_011391695.1. Lineage (GTDB taxonomy): Bacteria > Desulfobacterota > Desulfobacteria > Desulfobacterales > RPRI01 > RPRI01. Next base: position 37,197 of record JAABQB010000008.1, read on the forward strand.
ATGCCGCCGACGGATATTCAAGGGCAAGCGGCCGGGTTGGCGTATGTTTGGTTACTTCAGGTCCGGGAGCAACCAACACGGTAACGGGTATAGCATCGGCATTCATGGATTCCATACCTGTTGTAGTTCTAACAGGGCAGGTACCGACACATTTGATTGGCAATGATGCTTTTCAGGAAGTTGACATAGTCGGAATCACAAGGTCGTGCACCAAGCATAATTACCTTGTCACAAAGGCTGAAGATCTTGCGGGAACTTTAAAAGAAGCTTTCTATCTGGCAAGATCAGGCCGCCCCGGTCCTGTTCTTGTTGATATCCCAAAAGATATTGCAAGAACCATGGTTCAATTTACGATGCCTGAAGAATCTAATCTCAAGTCATACAGGCCTACTTACAACCCGAACATAAAACAGCTGCAAAAGATCATTTCTTTAATCGAAGAATCTGAAAAGCCTGTTATTTTTGCAGGAGGAGGAGTAATTCTTTCAAAAGGTTCGAAGGAACTCACGGAATTTGCCAGGAAAACAAAGATTCCGGTTACGGCTTCCCTTATGGGGCTTGGCGCATTCCCTGGATCTGATCCGTTATGGCTCGGCATGATAGGCATGCATGGCACTTTCAGGGCCAATATGTCTGTGGGAGCCTGCGATCTTCTGATAGCTATAGGTGTGCGTTTTGACGACCGCGTTACAGGAAAAACCGACTCCTTTGCTCCAAATGCAAAAATAGTACACATAGATATTGATCCGACGTCGATACGCAAAAACATTCCTGTATCAGTTCCTGTTGTCGGAGACTGCCGGATTGCTCTTGATCAGCTTAATCAGATGACAGGCAAGGCTGATTCCGGCAACATTACCAAAAAAAGACAGAAATGGTTTAACCAGATCAACAGATGGAAAATTACGAAGCCTCTTTCATACAAACAGAAAGAAACGATAATGCCTCAATACGTTATTGAAAATCTTTTTAATATGACGAAGGGAAAAGCAATAGTTACGACTGAAGTTGGTCAGAACCAGATGTGGGCAGCACAGTATTACCACTTTGACAAACCGGGCCATTTCATCACATCAGGAGGCCTGGGATGCATGGGGTTTGGACTTCCTGCTGCTATAGGGGCACAGGTAGCATGTCCCGGAGAACTTGTTGTGGATATTGCAGGTGACGGAAGCATACAGATGAATATACAGGAACTGGCAACCGCTGTTCAGTATTCCCTTCCGGTCAAGGTGGTCATATTAAACAACAGATATCTTGGTATGGTAAGGCAATGGCAGGAGCTGTTCTACGATAAACGCTACTCTTATACATGCATGGATCATTCTCCGGATTTTGTTAAGCTTGCCGAAGCTTACGGTGCTGTTGGTTTAAGAGCAACAAAACCGGAAGAGGTCGTGCCTGTCCTTAAGAAGGGTCTTAACTCGGATAAAACAGTCATAATGGATTTTCATGTTGAAAGAGAAGAAAACGTATACCCTATGGTTCCTGCCGGAGCGCCTTTAACTGAAATGCTCCTGGTTTGATTTGTAATGTATGGATCACCTCCAAAAGAGTTAGAGATTATATTAGGAATCAAGGGTTCAAGGATTCTAGAATTCAAGTGAAAGGGAAGCCTGTTAGAATTTAGTCAGAGATATAAGATAGATTGAAAAGGGTACGCAAGAAGTTGATATAATAATCAGAAAACAAACACTCGAACCCTTGAACCCTTGAATCCTGGAACCCTTTCTCTCAAAATATTAATGAACAAAAAAGGAACTGATTTTTATGCCAGAAGAAAAGCATGTGCTGACAATGCTTGTAGACAACAAACCCGGGGTTCTTTCAAGAGTTGTCGGTCTTTTCAGCGGAAGAGGATTTAATATTGAAAGCCTCTGCGTAGCTGAAACTATTGACCCGCTTATATCAAGAATCACGGTTGTAACAAAGGCAACCGAATCGGGAATAGAGCAAATTGAAAAACAGTTGAACAAGCTCATAAATGTAATCAAGCTCAGGAAGGTTTCCGGGCCGAAATCGGTTCAAAGAGAAATGGCACTGATATATGTGATGGCAAAAAATGGCCAGCGCGCTGAAATATTGAGAATTGTTGATATATTCAGGGGGAAGATAATTGATGTCGGTACAGACCATTTTGTTATCGAAGTAACCGGAGATGAAGAGAAAATATCAGCAATAATAAATCTTCTCAAACCAATGGGAATTAAGAAAATATCCAGAACTGGCATCATCGCCCTGTTCAGATGATTTATAAAGATTCAGGCGTATAGACTGTAGGCTTTTAGACTGTAGCAACACTCCATGCAGGACCATACAAAGATTCTATCTTGCACAACGACTAACAGCCTTCAGCCTAAACACCTGTGGAGTTAACAGGCTTTAATACACGTAAAACAAGGAGAAACCGATGGCACTGATAGATTTTGGAGGAGTTTTGGAAGAAGTAATAACATCCGAGGAATTTTCTCTCGGGAAAGCTAAAAGCATACTGAAGGATGAAACTGTTGCCGTGCTGGGATATGGCGTACAGGGACCGGGACAGGCCTTAAATCTAAGAGATAACGGCATCAATGTTATTGTCGGCCAGCGTGAAGAGAGTAATTCATGGGAACGCGCAAAAGCCGATGGCTTCATTCCCGGCAGGACCCTGTTCCCGCTGGAAGAGGCAGCAAAAAGAGGCACGGTTATTCAATTTTTACTATCGGATGCCGGTCAGGTTAAGGCATGGCCTCAAATAAAGAAGTGTCTTAACCGGGGAAATGCGCTCTGTTTCTCCCACGGATTTTCTATTGTATATAAGGATCAGACAGGCATCATTCCCCCTGAAGATGTTGATGTTATACTTGCAGCACCGAAAGGATCAGGACGAACAGTCCGCACAAACTTTCTGAACGGAAGCGGAATAAACGCGAGTTTTGCGATACATCAGGATTACACAGGAAGAGCAAAGGAAAGAATTCTTGCCCTTGGCATTGCTATCGGCTCCGGCTATCTTTTTCACACCACCTTTGAAAGAGAGGTTTACAGCGACCTGACCGGTGAACGGGGAGTTTTAATGGGATGTCTGGCCGGCGTAATGGAGGCACAGTACAATCTTTTGAGAAATCACGGGCACAGCCCCAGCGAGGCATTTAATGAAACTGTTGAAGAACTGACGCAGAGCCTGATACGTCTTGTAGCCGAAAACGGTATGGACTGGATGTTTTCCAACTGCAGCACGACAGCGCAAAGAGGCGCACTTGACTGGGCGCCCAAGTTCCGCGACGCAGTAACCCCGGTATTTGACAATCTTTATCAGAGCGTTATATCAGGAAAAGAGACAAAAAGGGTTCTTGATGCGAACAGCACTTCCGACTACAGGGATAAGCTGCAAAAGGAACTGGATGAAATCCGTAATTCCGAAATGTGGAAAGCAGGAGCCGCTGTAAGATCATTAAGGCCTGAAAACAGGAAATAAAATGAGGAACATTTTGGGAGAGTGCAATGGAACCTGTCCTTTTATACGATACGACATTAAGAGATGGAACTCAGGGAGAAAACATCAGTTTTACCGCTGATGAAAAAATAGTTATTGCAAGAATGCTTGACGATATAGGCATACATTACATTGAAGGAGGATGGCCCGGTTCTAACCCCAGAGATAAGCAATTCTTCGACCTCGCAAAGCGAACAGAGTTTATTAATTCACGTCTTACTGCTTTCGGCTCAACCCGCCGGCCCGGCATCTCTCCTGATGATGATCAAAACCTTATAGCTCTCATTAACAGCGGAACCCCGGCCGTTGCGGTTTTCGGCAAAACGTGGGAACTTCACATAGAGCAGATAATGGAAAACACCCTTGAGGAAAATCTTGTAATGATAAGAGACTCCGTAGAATTCCTGAAGAACAATGACCGCGAGGTTATATATGATGCCGAACATTTTTTCGACGGATACAGGGAAAACCGAGACTATGCCCTGAAAACCCTTGATGCGGCAATAGAAGGCGGGACTGATTTCATTGTTCTTTGCGACACAAATGGAGGGAGTCTCCCCTTTGAAATTGAATCAGCAATAGCCGATGTTCAAAAAGCTCTTGGCAAAAAATACCGTAAAAGAAATCAGGGCGGCAATATCAGAATAGGAATTCATACACACAATGATTGCGGACTGGCTGTGGCAAATTCGATTATTGCCGTAAATACCGGTGCCGTAATGGTCCATGGAACTGTGAACGGATACGGAGAAAGATGCGGTAATGCTGACATGACGTCTCTCATACCCATATTATGCGCAAAAATGGAGAGGAAATGTTTACCAAAGGAAAGTCTTTCAAAATTGACAAAATTGTCGCGTGCTGTGAGTGAAATGGCCAACATGATTCCGTTGAGCAGCAGACCCTTCGTCGGAAAAAGCGCTTTTGCGCACAAAGGAGGAATTCATGTCAGCGCTATCATGAAAGAGCCGAGGGCTTACGAGCATATGTATCCCGAAATTGTTGGAAACACCCGCCGTGTTCTTGTGTCCGACCTTTCAGGAAAAAGCAATGTGGAATACAAAGCAAGGGAGCTTGGCTTAGAGCTTGGAGGCAATGGATTTAACAGCCGCAAAATTGTTTCTGAAATAAAGCGCCTTGAACAGGAAGGGTATCAGTTTGATGTGGCCGATGGTTCCTTCAAAATACTGGTCGAAAAGTTTACCGATCAGTTCAAACCCCTTTTCGATCTCGAATCATTCAGGGTTACAGTTGAAAAAGACAGGGATAAGCCATGTTCTGCGCATGCAACAATCAAAATTTCTGTTGGAGATAAAAACGAAATAACTGCCGCGGAAGGACACGGCCCGGTTGGAGCTTTGGATAACGCCCTGCGCAAGGCTCTTGGAAATTTCTATCCTGATCTTGAATCAATGCGCCTTGTTGACTTCAAGGTAAGAGTAATTGACGGCCGCGAAGGTACTGCCGCAAGAGTAAGAGTTCTCATTGAATCACGAGACAAGGATGACATCTGGAGCACCATGGGTGTTTCTGAAGATATTATCGAAGCAAGCTGGCATGCACTCGCGGACAGTTTTCAGTATAAATTGGCAAAAAAGGGGAAAATGCAATGAGTGAACGCATATATATTTTCGACACCACCTTAAGAGACGGTGAACAATCGCCGGGCGCAAGCATGAATACAGCAGAAAAATTGAGAATCGCATTGCAGCTTGAAAAACTTGGCGTTGATGTTCTTGAAGCCGGCTTTCCGGCAGCGTCAGATGGTGATTTTGAATCTGTTTCAAAAATAGCGGAAAAATTAAAAAATACAGAGGTAGCCGCTTTAGCTCGCACATCCCGATCCGATATCGACCGGGCTTGGGAAGCACTTAAAGGAGCCGCAAAACCGAGAATACACACATTTATCGCGACTTCAGATATTCATATGAAATACAAGCTGAATATGAGCAGAGACGAGGTCATACGGAAAGCGGTTGAAGCGGTCCGATATGCAAGGTCTTATACGGATAATGTTGAATTTTCGGCGGAAGACGGTTCGAGGAGCGACCGTGATTATTTATGCAAAGTTTTTGAAGCTGTTATTGAAGCCGGTGCAAAAACCGTAAATCTTCCTGACACTGTTGGTTATGCCATACCATCCGAGTTCGGCAACCTCGTAAAATATGTAATTAATCACACCCCGAATATTTCAAAAGCAATATTAAGCGTTCACTGTCATAATGATCTCGGGCTTGCAACAGCCAACACCATTGAAGCAATTTCAGCAGGAGCAAGACAGGCAGAAGTCACTATAAACGGAATAGGCGAAAGGGCGGGAAATGCCTCTCTTGAAGAGCTGGTGATGACTCTTCACACAAGACCCAATTATCTCTTATTCTCTTCGAACATAAAAACGGAATTTATTTATCCTACAAGCAGACTCGTAAGCATGATAACAGGTATAACGGTTCAGCCGAACAAGGCGATTGTCGGCGCCAACGCATTCCTTCATGAAGCAGGAATTCATCAGGATGGTATGCTCAAAAACCCGATGACGTATGAAATAATGAAACCTGAAACAATAGGGCTCAGTAAAAGCAGGCTTGTCCTCGGAAAACATTCCGGAAGGCATGCTCTCCGCACACAGTTAAAAGAGCTTGGATATGACCTTTCCGACGACGAGCTTAAAATCATATTCTCCAAGTTCAAGGAGCTGGCGGACAAGAAGAAAAATGTTGTTGATGAAGATCTGGAGGTTCTCGTAACAGAGGGGATTCTCCGCACGACTGACACCTTCAGGCTGGAATATCTTCATGTAACAAGCGGAACCACAGTTTTACCGATGGCAAGCGTCAAGCTTTCAATCAACGGCCGTTCAGTAAAGGGAGCAGACTATGGAAACGGTCCCATAGATTCGGCTTTCAAAACTATAGCAGCCCTTACCGGAACAAACTCTGAGTTATTAAGATTTTCAGTAAGCGCAATCACGGGCGGAACTGATGCCCAGGGTGAAGTTACAGTGCGTTTAGAAGAAAACGGACTCATCGCTCTTGGGAGGGGTGCAGATCCGGACATTATTACAGCAAGCGCCAAGGCTTATATAAATGGCTTAAACAGGCTTGAGTATCTGAAAAACCATCCAACAAGAACACCGGAAGCATTATAGAAGTGAAAAGGGTTCAAGGGGGCAAGGGTTCGGGGATTCAAGTGAAATGATGAGCATAATGCCTTGATAAAAACTTCAGCAAGCAAACACTTGACCCCCTGAATCCTCGGCCCCTCGAACCCTTATAGTCTCCTATTCTTTTTGAAGATCTATAGCCAGTTTTACAACTTCAGCAACCTTTTCATTCGGAACCCGTCCGCGGAAAATATACTTGCAAACGCGGTTTTTATCCAGAAGAATAACATTTGAAGTATCTTTTCCAAGACCCCAGGCATTCCTTAACGACGCATCATAATCGAAAAGAATTACTGTATTATATTTTTTTGCTTTCATGTCTGCAATCGCCCGGATAAGCGCATTCGGCTTCCATGTGGCAGCACAATCGGCAAAGCCTATTCCCTTGTAAGTTTCATCCTTAAGAAGACCGTCATCTTTTGCCTTTTTCATGGCATCAGTAAAATGTTCGTTCAAATCCTTTTCATCTGGGTCAGCATAAGTCACGAGCAGAACCTTTCCCGCCCAGGATTCCATGGTAAATACCTTGTCATCTGCATCCTTAAAAGACCAGTCCGAAGCTTTTGCCCCGATCTTTAGTTCATCAGCAAATGCGGCGCCTCCGGCAAGAAAAACAAACGCTATCAGCAAAAATAAAAATCTTTTCATTAAAAAAACCTCCTTCTTCATAGTTAATGTTCAATTCTTCGTATCAAGTGTGCCCGTAATTTCAGAAAGAGATGAAATGTTTCTCTCAGCCAGATATTTTTCTATCCCTTCTATTATATCAATAGTTGCCCTCGGGTTAACAAAATTTGCAGTTCCGATTTGAACGGCCGTTGCTCCTGCAATAAAAAACTCGATGGCATCTTCAGCGGAAAATATTCCTCCAACGCCTATGACCGGAACTTTCACTTTCTGAGCGACCTGCCAGACCATTCGCAATGCAATTGGCTTGATCGCAGGCCCTGAAAGCCCTCCCGTGATATTAGCAAGTCTCGGTCTCCTTGTATTAATATCTATTGCCATGCCCGTTATGGTATTTATCAGAGACAGCGAATCGGCGCCGGCCTCAACCGAACTCTCTGCTATTTCTGTAATATCCGTTACATTGGGAGAAAGCTTGACAATAAGAGTTTTGGTCGTTTTTTCCCTGACCGCTTTAGTTACGTTATAAGCCGATTTTGCTTTTATTCCAAAGGCAATTCCGCCCTTTTTTACATTTGGACAGGAGATATTAACCTCGATTGCCGTGATGTCTTCGGTATCCTCAATAATTTCAGCAAGCCTTGCATATTCATCTATGCTTTCCCCATAAATATTTACAATGATCGGGGTGGAGAGAGTTTTAAGAAAAGGAAGCTTTTTATTGATAAATATATCAATACCTACATTTTCAAGACCTATTGCATTCAGCATTCCGCATGGCGTTTCGACAATGCGGGGCGGCTTGTTTCCCTTGGAGGGTTCGAGAGACAGGCCTTTGACTATTATAGCTCCTATCCGGTTTAAATCAACCAAAGACCTGAACTCTTCACCGTATCCGAATGTGCCTGAAGCTGTAATTACCGGGTTCTTGAGCGTTATACTACCGATCTTTGCTCTCAGGTCTGGCTGTTTACTCATAAGGGACACCGATATTTCATTACCCGCCAATTGCTCCGGCCATCTTGAATATTGGAAGGTACAGTGCTATAACCATACCCCCGATGGTTACACCAAGAAAAACAAGCATGAAAGGCTCAATCAGCGCAGTCAGGTTTTCAACAGCCTGATCAACCTCGTCGTCGTAGAAATCCGCAATCTTTCCAAGCATTGCATCAAGGGCGCCGGTTGACTCTCCCACTGCGATCATCTGGCATACCATCGAAGGGAAAACGCCGCTTTCCAAAAGAGGATCGGCCATGGTCCTGCCTTCCGTAATACCTGATCGTACATCATATACGGCCCTTTCTATTGACTTGTTTCCGGCGGTCTTCGCTACAATATCAAGCGCCTCCAATATGGCAACTCCGCTTGAAAGCATGGTTCCCATAGTACGGGTAAACTTGGCAACAGCTACTTTACGTAAAAGAATTCCAAAAACAGGGAGCCTGAGGAATATATCATCCATAATAATGCGTCCTCTTTCAGTTTTGTAGAATCTTCTGTACGCAAATATAAAGAGGATAACAGCCACGATAAGATAAACTATCTTTGATTTAACAAACTCGCTTGCTTTGACTAATATCTGTGTTGGAACCGGAAGCTCGCCGCCAAAATCAGCAAACATATCCTGAAATACAGGAATAACGAAAACAAGAATTACCATAAGTACGAGAGCGGCAATAATTAACGTAACTATAGGGTACACCATGGCCCCCTTTACCTTGCCTTTTAATTTTGCCGCTTTTTCCATAAATGCGGCAAGCCGCTGTAAAATCACATCCAGTATGCCGCCGGCCTCACCCGCGGCTATCATATTCACAAAGAGATCGTCAAAATGATTCGGATATTTCTTCAGGGCTTCGGCAAGAGTTGATCCGCTTTCAACTGTTTCTTTAATCTTTTTCAGCATAACTTTAAAAGTCTTGTTTTCCTGCTGGGAATAAAGAATATCGAGACACTGAATAATAGGAAGGCCTGCATCGATCATGGTGGAAAATTGTCTGGCAAAAAGAATAATGTCCCCTTCCTTAACGCTGGGTTGAAGAAAAGCAATGTTTTCGAAAAGATCCTTGGGTTTCAACTTTACTTTTATCGGGGTGATTTTCTGGGCATTAAGCCTGCTCTTTACAGCTTCTTCGCTAGATAGCTCCATCTCCCCTTTTAGGATCTTGCCTTTTTTGTTCTTTCCTGTCCACTTATAAATGGGCATGATAGACCCTCCTTGCTGTAGGAAAAAATACGGAAACCAAATTAATCGGAACAAAACTGCAAAATGTCTGGTATAAAATCAAAAGTAAGAATGAGAACCTATTCTTTTTCACTCTTTACAAAATAAAAGACCCCTCTTGGCATGCTGATTTTTGTTATTTCTCCATTTTCACAAAGTTTATCAAGATGTCTTTTTGTATCGTTTTCATTAATATTCAATACGCGGGAAATATCCTCCGCGGTACATGGTCTTCTTTTAACTGTTGATATGATGTATTCTCTTAAATCTTTGCCTGATATCTTTCCGGCTGCATCCGGCCTATGAACAACCTGGGCGTTATGAAGATATCCTGCAACACTTGTCAGAAAAGACTCTTCAACAGGTTCAATCCATGTTTCTGTCCCCGGCCTGTCAATAGTATTCAAATGGACTCTGTCAGGCCTGACAAGCTTCAGTATATCTTTTATCTTTTTAAGTTCTATATCGTTATCGTTCAACCCTTTGACGATAAAGACTTCAACCCATAATTGATTTGAATAAATTTTTCTAAAACCGATCAGCCCGTCAATTATTTTGGATATTTCAAGATCTTTATGCGGCCTGTTGATACGAATAAAATTTTCAACAGATCCGGCATCGAGCGAAACCTTTACGACATCCGCATCAAGAACCCGTGTTCTGACCTCAGGATCATACAAGAGGGTTCCATTAGTCAGTACAGCCACAAGATAATCCGGATATTCGCATTTCAAAAACCGGATCAGGTCGCCAATTTGTTTGTGGAGAGTTGGTTCACCCGAGCCGGAAAAGGTAACAAAATCAATCCTTGGCCCCAGTGATAAAAAATCCTTCAACTCGGATTTGACCTTTTCGACAGGGACATACTCTTTTATATCAAGAGTGAGATTCTCTGTCCTGCCGCATTCACAGTATATGCAGTCAAGTGTACAGGTCTTTGAGGGCAAAAGATCCACGCCCAGAGAAATCCCAAGCCGCCTTGACGGTACGGGACCGAAAAGATACCTGTATCCTGAATTCAGTTTATTATCCATTTATGTACTAATGTATCAGAATCTTTGTATTTATAACATAATTGCAACAAAACAACAATAGTTTTAAATAATATCTTGAGCTTGATAAACTTCCTCATATATGTATATGATAAAATTTCATATTTGGACAAATCATCAAACAGGGTTAGCTGCCTTATATCACTAAAAGGGAATTATGATGGAAGCAATACAAAATCCTGAAAACAAGGGTATCACAATCATAACAACCCATACGAATGCCGACTTTGACGCAATAGCTTCCATGCTTGCGGCACAGAAACTTTATGCCGGTTCTCTGGTTATTTTCCCCGGCTCACAGGAAAAAAGCCTGAGAAATTTTTTTATAGATTCAATGGTCTATCTTTTTAACATGGCAGATTTAAAAAAGATAGATTTTTCAAACATCAAAAGGCTTGTTCTGGTTGATACACGACAGGCAGGCAGAATCGGAAAGCTGTCATCCGTTCTTGAACGCGATGATCTTGATATTCATATATACGATCACCACCCGCCCGCAGCTAATGACATAAAAGGTCACTATGAAGTATATCGTCAGACTGGCTCAACAGTCACAATACTTGCCGGAATTTTACAGGAAAAAGACATAAATATTACACCTGATGAAGCAACAATAATGTGTCTTGGCATCTATGAAGACACCGGTTCTTTTACATTTCCCTCCACTACCGAAGATGATTTCAAAGCGGCGGCCTTTCTGCTTTCAAGGGGTGCAAATTTGAACGTAATCTCAAATCTTATTTCCAGAGAAATAAATCCAAAGCAGATTTCGCTGTTAAATGACATGATACAGGCCTCCATGAAATATAACATAAATGGTATTGAAATTGTTGTTACTACCATATCCTCGGACACCTATATTCATGATTTCGCCTTTCTTGTTCACAAGATGGCCAGGATGGAAAATCTTGACGCCATATTTGCCATTGCCCAGATGGAAAACAAAATATACCTGGTGGCAAGAAGCAGGATATCGGAAGTTGATGTCGGAACTATTGTCACGCCCTTAGGCGGCGGAGGGCACACATTTGCAGCTTCTGCCACGATAAAAGGCAAAACACTCGCGCAGATTGAACAGAAGCTGATCGAAGTTCTTTATGATAAAATCAAGGCGAGAAGAATGGCAAGACAGCTGATGTCTTCTCCACCCATTATGATAGGCCGTGACATATCATGCAAAGAGGCAAGTGATATTCTGACGCGTTACAATATAAACGCTCTGCTTGTAACTGATAAGACAGATGATAAAGTCAACCTTATCGGTTATATCACCCGGCAGGTTATCGAAAAAGCACTTTACCATAAACTGGATCATGTCTCTGTCGGGGAATATATGACCACTGAAATTGAATCGGTAGGACCGGATGCCGAACTTCTGGAAATCCAGAACAAAATTATAGAAAACAAACAGCGCATTCTTCCTGTTATAGATAAAAGCACTATACTTGGAGTTGTAACGCGGACAGATCTTTTAAACATTCTTGTAAGGCAGTCGCAGCAGAATTACTCCGAACTTTCAGATCAGCCGAGAGAACAGGTTAATGCAAGGACAAGAAAAATTGTCAAGTTTATTGAAGAGCGTCTTTCGAAACATCGCATAGATCTGTTACGGAAAATAGGAAGGGTTGCGAATGAGATCGGCTGCGGAGCATATGTAATCGGCGGATTCGTCCGCGACCTTCTTCTTTACAGAAATAATGAAGACGTTGACATTGTGATTGAAGGAGACGGCATTGCTTTTGCAAAAAAATTTGCCCAGCTCGTAGGAGCACGTGTTCACATATATGGAAAATTCGGCACGGCAGTTGTAATTTTCCCGGATGGCTTCAAAATAGACGTTGCATCAGCAAGAATGGAATATTATAAATTCCCGGCCGCGCTTCCTACAGTTGAAATGAGTTCCATAAAGCTTGATCTCTTCAGGAGGGATTTTACCATAAACACACTTGCAATTCAGTTAAACCCTGAGAGATTCGGCACCCTGATCGATTTCTTCGCTGCACAAAAAGACATAAAGGAAAAAGCGATTAAAGTCCTGCATAATTTGAGTTTGGTTGAAGATCCGACACGTGTCTTCCGGGCAATAAGATTCGAACAGCGGTTCGGATTTACTATAGGCAAACTGACTTCCGGGTTGATAGAAAATGCTGTTAAAATGGATTTTTTCAAACGTCTAAGCGGCAGGAGGGTTTTTTCTGAACTCAAACAGATCCTTGGTGAGGAAAATCCCACGCCGTCGATAGTCCGGCTGAATGATTATGGCCTTCTGAAAGTTATTCACCCTTCATTAACACTAAACAAGGATCTGATATCATCACTTAACTCTGTTAAACAGGTTCTGTCATGGCATGATTTGCTTTTTCTCGAGGAATCTTATATGAAGTGGGCCGTTTATTTTATGGTCCTTTTCAGACATTGCGAAATTGATGTATCAAAGGAAATATGTGACCAGTTTGAAATAGCTCCGAAATATCAGGAGATATTCTGCAAAGAGCGTTTTGAGGCCGAAAGATGTCTTTACAGACTTGAAATTGATCATAAAATCAAAAATGAAGAGCTTTATAAAGAGCTTTCTGCATTCAGGATTGAACTAATCCTGTATATGATGGCTGTTGCCAGAAATGAAAGGGCAAAAAAGGCGATTTCCTTTTTTGTCACGCAACTCAGGCAGATAAAAATATCGGTATCAGGAAAAGACTTGAAAGAGATGCGGCTTGAACCGGGACCTCTTTACAGGATAATTTTACAAGCTGTTCTCGACGCAAAACTAAACGGGCAGCTTAAAACAAAAAACGACGAACTGAATTTTGTGCGGGATTATGCTCCAAGATCTTAATTTATACAAACTCTTTCTAATGTTGATTCCCCTAATTTTTTCCGTAACAGTTCACGAAGTTGCGCACGGTTATGTTGCGTATAGACTGGGGGACAATACTGCAAAGCTTGCCGGCAGGTTGACTTTAAATCCTCTGAAGCACCTTGATTTTGTAGGCTCTTTTTTATTGCCGGCCATTCTCAAGTTTATGGGTTCTCCAATTATTTTCGGTTATGCGAAGCCGGTACCTGTAAACTTTGCTAACCTTAGAAATTACCGTATGGGAACGATACTGGTTTCATCTGCCGGTGTACTCTCCAACCTTGCTGTTGCGATCATATCAGGCGCTCTTTTTCAGTTTCTCACGCAGGATGGAAATACGTTTTATAATCCGCGAACCGCCTCCATGATTTCAGACATAAATTATATGCTTTATTACAGCGTAATTATTAATTGTGTACTTGCCATTTTCAATCTTATACCAATTCCGCCCCTTGACGGCAGCAGAATTCTGGGAATGTTTCTGCCAGAGGCAATGAGGATTAAATACGCCCGCATGGAGCGTTTTGGAATGGCAATTATTATTTTCTTTCTGGTGACAGGCCTTATTCAAAAAATCATAAGATACTTCACGGTACCTCTGGTCGGCTTTCTTATTGGAAGCTGACACGCACAATACATTTCAAAAGCACACAGGAGTTGTTAAATGACTGACAAAAAACGGATATTGAGCGGAATGCGTCCTACCGGCCCACTTCATCTGGGAAACCTGCACGGGGCGCTTTTAAACTGGATCAGTATGCAGGATGAATACGACTGTTTCTATTTCATTGCCGACTGGCACGCGTTAACAAGCGACTATGAGAATACAAGCATGATTTCGGAATACACCAGAGAGATGATTATTGACTGGCTCAGCGCCGGTCTTTCACCAGATAAAAGCACAATGTTTATCCAGTCCCGCATCAAGGAACATTCCGAGCTTTTCCTGATCCTTTCCATGATCACTCCCGTGCCATGGCTTGAACGGAATCCGACATACAAAGATCAGATTGTCCAGCTCAGCAACAAGGATCTTTCAACCTTTGGATTTCTCGGATACCCGGTCCTTCAGGCGGCAGATATCATAATGTATAAACCATCCGGAGTGCCGGTCGGCATGGATCAGGTTCCGCACGTGGAAATTACAAGGGAAATAGCCAGAAGATTTAACTATCTTTACGGGGAAGTCTTTCCCGAACCAGAAGCGATATTAACCAAAACACCCAAAATCCTGGGCCTTGACCGACGCAAGATGAGCAAGAGCTACAACAACGCGATATTTCTTTCCGATAAACCGGATGTTATATCATCAAAAGTTTCCATAATGATTACAGATCCGCAGCGAGCAAGAAAGACCGACCCTGGAGATCCGGACGTATGCAACGTTTTTGAATTTCACAAAATATACACGGATCAAGAGACAAGAAATGACATCTCTCCCAAATGCCGAAAAGCTGAAATAGGATGTGTTGAATGCAAAAAAATAATGGCAAGAAATCTCTCGAAGGCTCTTGAACCGATCAGGGAAAAAAGAGAATATTACGAAGCACATCCTGCCCTCGTTGATGAAATTATAGCGGACGGCATATTGAAAGCAAGAAAAGTAGCCGAAAGAACAATGGAAGAAGTCAGGGCTTCAGTAAAAATATAGCAAAGAAAAGCCGCCATGTCCGAAGAATCAGAAGAAATTTATGAAGTTCATTTAAAAGACGTATTTGAAGGTCCGATGGATCTTCTCATTCATCTTATCAAAAAAAACGAGGTGGATATTTATGATATCCCGATCGCCCTTATAACCGATCAATATCTTCAGTACATCGACTGGATGAAGTCTATGAACATCGACATAGCCGGCGATTTTCTTCTTATGGCAGCGACCCTGACTCATATTAAATCGAAAATGCTTCTTCCTATAGATGAAAACGGAGCTGAAGATGAAGATGACCCGCGCATGGAAATTACAAGACCCCTTCTTGAATATCTCCAGATGAAATCGGCCGCGGCAAGACTTTCTGAAAGGGATATTCTGGGAGATAAGACTTTCAGCAGGATTCTTGACAGGAAAGATCTCCCGATAGATAATGAAGACAGGGTCATTAAAGTCGGCCTCTTTGAACTGATGGATGCTTTCCAGAAATTGCTTGAAAAGATTCCAGCTTCCAGGGGAATTGATTTTACAACCGATAAAATTTCCGTAAAAGAAAAGATTAACCAGCTTGTGGACATATTCGAAAAAAAAGGAAGCGTTACATTCGATCAGCTTTTTGATGAAAATGCCACAAAAAGTGAGCTTGTTGTAACTTTTCTTGCAATACTCGAAATGGTGAAACTCGCTCTGATAGGAATCATTCAGAATGTTCAGACAGGTGTAATCAGGCTTTTTTATTTATGATCCTTGAACCCTTGACTCCTTTATCTCAACTTCAGGATACTATGCATATTCCAGCCGAACAAGATCTGAAAAACATCATAGAGACACTGCTCTTTGTGGCAGACACTCCCCTTTCAACCGACCGGATTAAAAGTATAGTTCCGGCTGACACTAAGGAAATTAAAGATGTCCTTTTCTTGCTTGCCAGGGAATATGAGGAGAGAAAGGGTGGATTTTTACTTTTTGAAGTAGCGGGAGGATACCAGATTCGAACCAGACCCGAATATGCCGAATGGATAAAAAAACTGGTTCAGCCAAACCCTCTGCGGATGAGCAAAGCCGCCCTCGAAACCCTCACAATTATTGCATACAAGCAGCCTATTATCCGGAGCGAAATAGAGCACATAAGAGGTGTCGACAGCGGGGGCATTCTCAGGATGCTGCTCGAACTCAAGCTGATACGTGTTCTTGGAAGAAAAGAAATACCGGGCCGCCCTCTTATCTATTCGACAACAAAACGTTTTCTTGAGATATTCGGGTTAAGGGATTTAAAAGACCTCCCGACCCCTGAAGAAATCAAAGGTCTTGTGAATCCCCCGATTTCTGAAAGTCAACATCCGGATCAGCTTCCCCTTATAGTCACTGAAGATCCTGAGAGCGTTCCAAAAGATACTCTCATAAACGAGAATGAAAAAATTAACTTGACTTGAAACTCGGAAAGCCGTTATTTTATTCAACAAGATCGCAATTCCCGTGAAAAAGGGAATCAGGTTGTTTTGGTGCTTTCTATATGTCATTCCCGTGAAAACGGGAATCCAGTTTCTTTTATATGAAGTCTCGCAATGAGAGCTTCGCAGAACATTGAAGCTCCCCGCAGCAAGCTACGGGGAATCTTCGACCGTAGGGAATAGCGTCTATTTTTAATTCGCTCGCTAACCCCGCTGCAAGCAGCGAGGAATGCGCTCGCTGTTTCGGCTCAATTTTGCTCAAGTTCAAGGAAGGCGGTAATTTTAACCACAGGAATACATTTAGTATTTCGAGGATTAAAATTTGAGCCTGACGAAGAAATCGGGCAAAAGGGAGTGTTATGCAAAGGTCTCACAATAAGGGCGGTTAACTCAGCGGGAGAGTGCTACCTTCACACGGTAGAAGTCACTGGTTCAAACCCAGTACCGCCTACCAAAAATATCAAGGGGTTAGCCGTTTACGGTTAAGCCCCTTTATTTACAGGAGGTGCCATGTTCAGGACCAGAATAACCGAGTTGCTGGGAATTCAATATCCGATTATCGGCGGGACCATGATGGATATTTCGCTGGCCCCATTCGTGGCTGCAATTTCCAATGCTGGCGCGCTGGGCATTATCGCCTCGGCAATCTTCAAAGACCCGGAGAAGCTTCGTCTGGAAATCAGGAAAACCAGGGAATTGACCGATAAACCGTTCGCCGTAAATATCAATCTCTTCCCCCAGTTGATGCCGCCCGATAACCGCGCGTTTCTCGATGTGCTCTCCGCCGAGGGGGTAAGAATAGTCGAGACATCGGGCTATCAGGCTCCGGTAGATCTGGTGACACTCTTCAAGGAATACGGCATGACCTGGATTCACAAATGCGTCGGGGTGCGTTACGCCAGGAAAGTGGCTTCGCTCGGCGCAGACGCCGTAACGGTTGTGGGATATGAAAATGGCGGGGCAACGGGGATATTGAACATCACCACGCTGGTGCTGGTGCCGTCGACGGTCGATGCGGTTCAGATTCCGGTCATCGGCGGCGGTGGCGTTGCTGACGGACGCGGACTCTACGCCGTTCTCTCGCTCGGTGCGGAAGCAGCCATAGTAGGCTCGCGCTTCGTACTTTCCGACGAATGCCCGGTGCATCCACATCTGAAGCAGGCGCTTTGCGAAGCCGACGAACTAAGCACCGACCTGATCATGTTCTCGGTCGGTTTCACGCATCGCGTATGGATGAATGAGCCGGCGAAAAAGACCCTTGAAATCGAAAAAAGAGGGGGTTCGCTTGAGGAGATACTCCCCTACGTTTCCGGCGAAGCGGCGAGGAAGATGTACCAGACCGGCGATTTGAACGCGGGAACCATTTCCATATCACAGGGAATAGGCATTCCCAAAAAAATCATGCCAGTACGGGATATCATCGAAGAGATGATCGGTCAGGCGCAGACGATACACAAGCGAATGACCCAAATAGGAGTTGGTGCAGGAATGTAAACAGCCCGATGGCCATGACTAAATCATTCATATCTGACAGGGAGGGATTTATGAAGAGAATTCTTATTTTGACATGTGCGGTTTTCTTTGTTGCCGCGATCGCTTTCGCGGCAGGACCTAAGACTTATCAGGTGACCGGGCCGGTTCTTGAAGTTAAGGGAGATGTGATAGTTGTCGAAAAGGGAAAAGACAAATGGGAAATCACCCGTGATGCCTCCACCAAGGTAACCGGTGATTTGAAGGTGGGTTCCAAAGTGACAATCGAATATACCATGAAGGCGACGACCGTCGAAGTAAAGGAGGCAAAGCAGGCCGCACCGAAAAAGTAGTATTACCAACTGGGAATGAGTTCATAAAAATGGCTGCTTCTGCCGATTACGCTGGGGCAGCCATTTTTTCTGCCGGCGACACAGCAGCAGGAAGATAGACCAATATGTGCTCCCACATACTGAACAGAATGAAGAAGTTCTAATTTCCTGTTCTAATTTCCTTGACAGGCAAGCGTCTCCCCGTTACACTCCAACCGCTAAAAACAGCAAAACCAACTGATTTTCAATTAAAAAACTTCACAATATCCATCGATGAATGATTTCAAAGGGAAAACGGGCCTAAACCCTTCATCGGTTGGGTCAATGCAGTTATTGCATATCATTACTGCCCTGAACCTGATCAGGATGAATCTTGGGATGTACCCGCCCGGCCACTCCCGAATTACAGAAAGCGTTGATTATGCATTTGATTTGATACAGAAGATCCTTCAGTGGAAGGTCGAATTGTTTATTGGTTTTGCCGGAGACACAATAACGTTCGGTGAAACCGCACCGGATAAAGAAAAGAATAATTCCGTTTTCAGGGATTATGCTCACTGCCTGAACAATCTCCGTATTGTCTCTTTCACCATGCACCATGACTTGAATAAGAAAGACCTGCTGGAGTTCAATCGAATTTTGACTTCCAAACCGGCCGATATCTGGGCCATGGGTAAAATCGAATCGGTATTTTCCCGTTCCGGCATCAAAGGAATCAAGGTAAAGGTCATCGATGCGGATTCCTTTCGTCCGGAGGAGAAGAAGGAGATCATCCAGACCAAGGTCGATCAGAAGGCAAAAGATGATCTTTTCTGGCAGGAATTCTTTGTCCGTCAGAAGCCAGAGGAGTTAAAAAGGAGTCCAAGCGACGGCATCCCGACGGATCAGGGAAAACCGGACACGGTTGAGGCCATCAGTCTTCTCAACCAGCAGCGGGAAAATTGGCCTTCGGCCGTCACCAGCTATGAGAAGATGCTTAATGAATATTTTTCTGAAATACCAAAAAGAAAACCTATAAGCACTGAAAAGTATGCAACACTGATCGGCGTCAACGCCCTTGTCAATGATCTAAATCCAGAATTAAAAAACCAACTTATCGATGTCGTGGAGCAACAGTTCAATCTTCACTCCGATACAGCGCTCATTGAGGAGAATTTGAAGTGCTTTCCCGATGCCGTATTCATGGATATTATCCGTCGGACAAATGAAAGAGGGGCTCAGATCTCTCCTGCTCTCGTCAATCTCCTCAAAAAAATGGCCGGCATCCATGAAGCAACCGTTCCAACAGACGAGCCAAAGGGAAAGGATTTTTCATCCGAGGATATGGAAACCCTTTTCAAACGCGAACAATATGAGAATTATGTATCTGAAGACTACGAAAGGTTATTGAAAAAGGCGGCGGGAACCTCCTCTTCCGGCAAAGATATCGATGAATCTCAATTCCCTCTCCGCAATTATCTGAAAACCCTTACCCATGAACATGTCGATTTCCAGATCTGTCAATTGATCCATTTCATAATCGACGAGGTATCGAAAGAAGACTACCTATCAAGTTCCGAGAAGCTGAAAAGATCCATACCCGAACTTCTCAAAGCGGGTCGATTCTCATTTCTGATAACCGTCATGGAGACCCTGCGCCGTCATGCAATTGAAAAGCCCGTCGAAATTATTCGCCAGAAAGCGCTGTCCCTTTTGGGTTCACTCTCGGAAAAGGAAACCATAGCCAGGTATGTTGCACCGTTTATCCTCAAAGGAACAGAGGAACCCGCTGTGCTGACTCAATTTCTGATCTCAAGCAGTGTGCAGAACATATCCTGGCTTTTCGATCTTTACCTTGATCCGAAGGTGCCCTTGTCGGCAACGATTATCGAAATCATGAAAGGCTTTGGAAAAAGCGCGACCGAGGAGGCTGCAAAACGACTGCCTGATCAGGATTCAGAAACAATAACACGTCTGCTTACGTTTATACGCGAAGCGGACGACAGATCTGTTTCGTCATCACTGAGGAATCTCTTCAATCACGACGATTGGCCGGTGAGGAGAGAAATTATCAAGACACTCATTCAGTTTAACGATCCTGCTGTCATCGAACTTTTACAAAGAAGCCTTAAGGCCAGAGATCATAACGAGGTTTTGGAGGCCATCGGCCTGTCCTGCAGCTACCGGGTCGGTGATATGCTGAATGATCTGACATCCATGCTCAAGACCTTTGTCATTCGCGAGGAGGATGCAATACTTAATGAATGGATTGTCAGTGAACTTATGAAAACAGGACATCCGTCGGTTATTCCTCATTTGGAGAGAATTGCAGCGACATGGTTCACCATCTCCCCGAAATATCTTTCCAGGATGAAAGTCACACTCTACAGGTATCTCCACCATTTTCCGAAAAATCAGATAAAGGAGCTTCTGCAAAAAGGGAAGAAATCCCGGAATGAGGAGATCAGGACGATCTCGGGAAAAATTTTGAAAGCGAGGGATAAAAAATGAGTTCCGCAGAGTTTCAAAAAACGATGAGCAGGATGGTCCCCCAGTTCACTGCGGCCGTTCAGAATGCAGGGATCTATCCGGACAACCATCCGCAGTCCCTTTCCTATATCCAGGAGACCTATCACGTAATGGAGGAGCTGTTTGAAGTAAAAGAAAAAATAACCCTCCTTCTCATTGGTGACAGCCTCATGTCAGATAATCGACCACTGACCATTACCGGCTCCTGTGAGACGGCCTTTGCCCAGATCTTTAGAAATAATGAGATAGAGCGTGTAACCTTCATCAAAGGTCTTACCCTTCTCCAGCTTAAGGAATTTATCCGGAACCTGTCTTCGGCAAGTGTTTCGGACATGCCTTCAATACGATATATCAAGTTCGGAAAACTCGAGATCAAGGAGCGTGAGGATCGGTACAAGGATCATGACGATTCGCACGCAGCTGAGATCGACACGATTCACGACATGGAAACAAAGACCACGGACGAGAGAATTAAAAATATCTACCGGGAAGTCCTCGGTGGGGGGAAAATCAACCTGGAAGACACAAGCGAGATTATCAGTCTTTTTATGGACAATCTCCACAGGGAGTCAAATCCTCTTCAGCTTCTCGCCAAAACAAAATCGAACGACGAATACACGTTCACCCACACGGCAAATGTCGGCATCCTGACGCTGTTTTTCGCCGAATATCTCGGATTTAAAGGATCTTACCTCAACAATATCGGAGTGGCAGCCATTCTCCATGATACAGGTAAGGTCACGACTCCCGACAAGGTCCTTTCAAAACCGGGGCCTCTTACATTCGACGAGCGGGAGGAGATGGAAACGCATGCGATCAAGGGCGCTTTCAACCTGATGGAACAGGCAAATATACCCAATATTGCCGTTCTTGTTGCTTTCGAACATCACATGAAATATGACGGCACCGGTTATCCCCGCATCAAGGGCGATTGGGAACAGAATATCGTAAGCCAGATGATCTCTATCGCGGACGTGTACGATGCACTGCGGACGACGCGGCCGTACCGACATGATCCTGTGCCGATGGACCAGATTATCCAGATCTTCATAAGTGGAAGCGGTACCAATTTCAATCCATATCTCGTCGAACGGTTTCTGAACCTGGTCAATAAATAAAATAGATTTCATTGCCGGGTTATCCGAAAATAGTCTCTACCCGCTGCTCGATGTTTGTCTCGCTTACCTGAACCCCGCCAACTCCTGTCTTCCTCATCATTATACAAATTATCCGTCTTCTCCTCGATACCCTACCCTCTTTTCTAAACGGCAGTAAACCGTAAAGCAAAAAACAATTGAAACATTAACATCCATCATTGGGGGGAATACGCTCGCTGTTTCGGCTCAAGGATAAAAGCTGTTATTCTGTTTTATGCCAATTTAAGACTTTGAAGTTCTCGAACAATTTGAAATCGTGAGTGTTCCGCGTGATCAGAATTAGATCATTAACTCTCGTGATTGCCGCGATCTGACCGTCCACAAAAGACGGCATCTTCCCCTGCATGGATAGCTTTGACCTCTGTTCCGCATGCCATTCTGCCGCCCGTTCATCATATGGAAGAATATCCACGTTCCTCAGTACGACATCCTCTAAATATGCTTTAAGCATCTCACGCTTACGGGAAACAGGAAGCCGAAGGCAGCCGTACAGTAGTTCATGCCATACCGGAGCAGCCGTCGCAATTTCGTCTTGATGTTTTTCGAGCATTGCTATCACATACCGGTCGGGGTTCACTTTCACAGCTTCAGATAAAACGTTTGTGTCAAGCAGGTATTTTATCATGAAAAGTCGACCTCCCGGCCTGAGAAATCATCTCTAATGCTTTCAAATTCTTCTCCGGTAACAACCACACCTTCTTTTTCCACGTTTTTCCGCCAGGAATTCAATGCACTCCAGTATCCTTCTCTTTTCCGGTTCAGCCTTTGGTAATCTTTAATGGACAACAAAACAGCTACGGGCCTGCCATGCCGGGTCAGCTTGACAGCTTGTCCTGTTTCCACGGAATGAATGAGCGATGTCAGCTTGTTTTTGGCATCGACTATCGTATACTGCTCTTCCATGATTTATACCTCCCTTTGCCGCACAAGATGCTTTTTATGTATTTTTGAGGATAATAGCCATTTTTATAGCCATTGTCAAGAAAGACCGTTGGTAAGCTAACGTTCGTGCTGAGCGTGCATGGCGGAACACCCGCCTGCCCAGAACTTATCCGGTCCGGCAGGAACAGACCTGTTCACATAATAAAATTCATATCATGCGCAACAGTTTGTATTTTATTTGCATTTTAACCGGATTTTGTTAAAGGATATTTGGAAATCGGGGGATAGGCGATATACGTAACTGAGAAACTGAATATTCGGTATTCGATTGGACGGTTAAACGGTACTCGTTACAGGTGTAGGTTGCCGGTTTAAAGGAGAAGAAAGCCAAGCATAATTATTAAGTTGCGTTGACAGAAACGGAATATTATCGGAACCCCTGATCGAATAATATCAATTTTTCCGGAAATAGTGACCAAACCGTTGACCAAGTGCCCTTAAAAGCGAAAGAGGATTAACCGATGAACTGGCTAACCCTCTGTTTTTATTATGGTGCCGAAGCGGGGACTTGAACCCCGATGGAGAACTCTCCACTAGACCCTGAACCTAGCGCGTCTACCAGTTCCGCCACTTCGGCATAAAAACAAATAAAATATTGATTTAAAATCGAGAGTGGGATAGTTAATTTTTTTCTGATAATTTGTCAAGTCTATTGTTGGAAGTCTATTTATTTGAATCTGGAAACTATGTAATGATACTTATTGATGATATTAACTCGATTACAAAACCGTTTGACAACGCTGTGATAACGATAGGTAATTTTGATGGTGTTCATTTAGGACACCAGGCTCTTTTCCATGAAGTTATTGAAAAGGCGGATGCCATAAACGGAACTTCAATAGCCATGACATTTAACCCTCATCCTGTGAGAGTCTTAAAACAGAACGGACATCCCCCGCTTATCACTGTTCACGAACAAAAGACAGAACTTATCGAAAAGACAGGTATCGACGTTTTGATCTGCATTCCTTTTACTTTTGATTTTGCATCAATATCGGCAGAGGATTTTGTAAGGGATCTTCTTGTTAAACGAATTGGGATGAAGGCAATTGTTGTCGGGAAAGACTACACTTTCGGGAAAAACCGTGAAGGAAATCTCGAATTTTTAAAGAGATACGCAAAGGAACATGACTTTGAAGTAATAGTAACCAACTGGATACCGATTTCAAACAACCTGCAGGGGCGTATCAGCAGCACAAAAATACGTGAACTGGTGACAGACGGAAAAGTTGCCGAAGCCCAGCATCTTCTTGGCCGTTATTATCAGGTAAGAGGAACTGTCATGACCGGACGGAACAGGGGCGGGAGACTTCTCGGATTTCCTACGGCAAACATAAAACTGCAGGATGAGCTTTGTCCCAAAACAGGAGTTTATGCCGTAACCGTCGAATACATGGAATCCAAGTATAAGGGTGTGGCGAATATAGGGTACAGCCCGACATTTGAGGATAATATTTTTACTGTTGAAGTTCATATTCTCGATTTCAACGAAAACTTATACGGATGTCATATCAGGGTAAATTTCATCAGCAGGATCAGGGATGAATTGAAATTTGCCGGTATTGATCAGCTTTCCGAACAGATAAGGAAAGATATAGATAAGGCGCGAAGGATATTGTCTCTGTAGCCGTAAATAATATAATGAACAGAAACACAGCCATCTCCCTTTTCATTGGAACTGCAATCTCTGTTGCAGCATTATACTTTGCCTTCAGGAATATTCCCCTTGATGATCTGTTCATATACCTTTCTTCCATAAACTATTTCTGGATAATCCCGGCTGTTGCGGTAAGCCTTTCAACTTTTATCATAAGGGCATTAAGATGGCAGTCAATACTTGAACCTGTCCGGAAAATAAGCTTTATAAAGGCATTTCATCCCCTCATGACAGGCTTTATGTTAAACTGCATACTTCCGGGAAGAATAGGAGAGGCGGCAAGGCCTGCCATCCTGATGAAAAACGAAAATGTGCCTTTTTCGACAGGGGTGGCAACGGTCGCTGTTGACCGGATATTCGATATTCTTTTTTTATTTATTCTTTTCACGGCCATAATGGCTGGCATAAGAATTGATCCTGAACTTACTGTTGATTTCGGAGGATACCGGCTGAATAACGCGGATCTGATTACTGCAGGTAAAAATCTCGCCGTAACAGGCGCGATAATTGTTGCGGGCATTATTTTTATTTTTTCAGGTAAATCCAGAAAATACATAGGTTTTATCATCATGAAATTACCTGCTGTTTTCTTCCTTGCAGGCTCAGCTTTCAAAAAGAAGATAGAAAATAAAATCTCTCTTCCAGCTCTTCAAATCCTTGAAAATTTTTCAAACGGTTTTTTGCTGATAAAACACCCCCGGACAATATTGATATCTTCCTGCTACACTCTCGCAATCTGGATTCTTACCGCCCTTTCGTATTACCTGATGGCACTCGGCTGCCCGGGAATCAATCTCTCATTCATGGAACTTACCGCTGTCATGATTATAGTCTGTTTTTTCATAGCTCTTCCTTCCGCACCCGGTTACTGGGGTCTCTGGGAAGCAGGCGGTATTTTTGCAATGTCTCTTTTTGGGATTTCAGCAAAGGAAGCGGCTGGCTTTACTCTGACAAATCACGTAATACAAATGGTTCCGGTAATCATAATCGGTCTTGTTTCAGCAATAATAACGGGGGTAAATATACGATATTTCAATAAATCAGACAAAACAATAAAGATGGACTCATAAAATTCCATAATCAGACGGCAAAGTAAAAAGCTCATTATGCAAAGCGCGCGAATCTTGAGGAATGAAGCGTACATTTTGGTACGCTGCAATGACGAAAGGTGAAGCGCAACACAGCAGAATGACTTTTTAATAAGCCGTCAATAAATGACGGAGTTTAACTATGGCGCTACTTAACATACTTGCATATCCGGATAAATTCCTGGCAAAAAAAGCAAAAACTGTTACAAATATAGACGGCGCTCTTCAGAAAATTATAGATGACATGGTTGAGACCATGTACGATGCGCCCGGAATCGGTCTTGCGTCAATCCAGATAGGATGTGATAAGAGCATTATTGTATATGACCTGCGTTACGGTGAAAATGAACGTTCTCCCCAGGTTTTTCTGAATCCTAAAATCATTGAAACAAGCGGAGAAATCGTTTCAGAAAATGAGGGGTGCCTGAGTGTGCCGGATTTCAGGTCTGATGTAAAAAGGTCGGCATCCGTTATCGTTGAAGCTCTTGACAGAGAAGGAAAACCTTTAAAGATAGAAGCTGAAGAACATCACGCGATTGTTCTGCAGCATGAAATTGATCATCTGAATGGAATATTGTTTATTAACAGGGTAAGCACTTTGAAACGTGAACTTTATAAAAGACACATCAAAAAACAGTTGAAGCAGGATGATAACTAGGCAAAAAGTCATATTCATGGGCACTCCTGAATTTGCGGTACCGTCATTAAAAGCCCTGTATAATTCCGGCTATGAGGTTGCCCTTGTCGTAACACAGCCCGACCGTCCGCGAGGAAGAGGTCAGAAGGTACATTTTTCTCCGATAAAAGAGGCCGCTCTTGAGCTCGGATATGATATTCTCCAGCCATTATCAGTCAGAACTCCCGAATTTTATAAAAGAGCGGCCGCTCTTTCTTCTGATATATTTGTTGTCGTTGCTTTCGGACATATCCTGCCGAAAACAGTTCTTTCAATTCCTCAAAAGGGAGCAATCAATCTTCATGCTTCCCTTCTTCCTAAATACCGGGGTCCTGCGCCGATTCAGAGAGCAATAATAAATATGGATAAAGAGACCGGCGTAACTGCCATGCTGATGAACGAAGGACTCGATACCGGCGATATCCTGTTGTCCACCAAAACCAAAATCTCCTCGAAGGAAACCTCGTCTTCGCTGCATGATCGCCTCTCCCGGATAGCGGGAGACCTGCTGATAATGACTTTATCAGGTATCGGCACAAACAGCATAAAACCCGTACCGCAGGATAATTCTCTTGCCACATATGCCCCGATGCTCAAGAAAAAAGACGGGCTTATAGACTGGTCAAAACCTGCCGAAGAGATAGAAGCATTCATACGCGGTATGACACCGTGGCCCGGCGCATTCACGTTTGTCGGAAGCAGAAGGTTAAAATTATTTGCTTCCGATGTGGTCTATATCGATTCAAAAGAAGATCCAGGAACGGTTACCGGAGAAGCACGGGATAAATTGTGGATTGCAACAGGAAAATATCTTTTATCAATTAAAGAAATACAGGAAGAATCAGGGAAACGGCTTTCCATAAAAGATTATCTGCGCGGGAGCATTATTTCCACCGGAATAATCCTCGGTTAATCCTTTAGAGTGCTTAAATCTTAAGTACTTCAATAAGTTATGCCAGTCAAAATCGGGGAAGTTGAAAGTATAATAAAATCCATGATAAAATTATTAGAAAACAAACACTTGAACCCTGCCGAAGGCCCGCCAATCTTTATAGCGGGAATCCCCGAACCCTTGAACCCTTTTCTTCAACTGATTGGGAGAAGAACCTTAATATGAATGATGCCCGAGGCCTTGCCCTTCATATCTTAAACACGCTCGATAAGAGCGATAAGACTCTTGACATCATTCTGGACGAGTTTCAGAAGGATCTTCTTCTTCCGAAAAGAGAAAGGGCTCTATTTAACGCTATTATATATGGTGTTTTAAGGTGGAGAAACAGGCTCGACTGGATAATAAGTCATCTTTCCAAGCTGCGCATCAATAAAACTAAGCCTGAAGTTTTAAATATTCTGCGCATCGGTCTTTTCCAGATAATTTATTTAAACAGGATACCTGTTTCTGCGGCAGTAAACACTTCTGTTGAAATGGCAAAACATTCGGCAGGAGAACGCGGTGCAGGATATGTTAACGCCATATTACGGAAAGCATCAAGGGAGTACGAAACCTTTCTTTTTCCGGATAATGTGAAAAAACCTGAACATGTCCTGTCCGTCAGCAAATCATTTCCTGGGTGGATGATAAAAAGATGGATCAAGCTTTTAGGAAAAAGCCGGACAATTGAGATGTGTGATGCCATTAATGAAATTCCCCCGATTACTATAAGAGCTAACACTCTTAAAACAAACCGTCGGGAATTAATCATCTGCATGGAATCGGATGTACGGAATATCAGGCCGACTGTTCATTCTGCGTTCGGAGTCTCTTTTTCAAATCCGGTAAAGAGCATTCATGAAATGGAAGCCTTTAAAAAAGGCTGGTTCCAGGTTCAGGATGAAGCCGCTCAGCTTGTTACCATGCTCCTTGATCCAGGCCCCGGAGATTCGGTTCTCGATGCATGTGCCGGGCTTGGCGGTAAAACAGGACATATCGGTCAGTTGATGAAAAACAGCGGAAAGATAACAGCCCTCGATATCGATAAGGGCAGACTGGACAAGCTGAACAGTGAAATGGAAAGGCTTGGCATCACAAATGTTAAAACAGTTAGAGACGATATAGGTAATCCTCTCTTATTAAAAAACTATTTCGGACATTTCGACCGGATTCTCCTCGATGCCCCCTGCTCGAACATGGGTGTCCTTCGCAGGAACCCTGACGTAAAATGGAAGCTGCAGGAGAAAAATCTTATTCCATACGGGAAAAGGCAGCTTCTTTTTCTTGATAACCTCGCAAACCTGTTGAAACCGTCGGGGATAATGGTATATGCCGTATGCAGCAACGAACCGGAAGAAAACGAAGAGGTCATAAAAGAATTTTTGATAAAGCGCCCTGATTTTGGTATTGATAATAAAGCGCTTTATCTGCCTTATAGTTTCGGCGCGTTATTGAACAGCAGCGGGTTTATTAAAACGTACCCACATATTAATAACATGGACGGTTTTTTTTCAGTCCGCCTGGTACGGCTGAAGTGATTATAAAGGAAGGATCACCTCCAAAAAAGTTGGTGATCCTGGATTCAAGGGGTCGAGGATTCGAGGGTTCAAACAAAAGGCTGACAAATTATAACGAATTTTATAAAATAACCGAAATGCTTACACTTGGAGATAGAACATGAAACTGATAGCGCCTTCAATATTATCCGCCGACTTCTCACGGCTTGGAGAAGAGATCGAATCGGTTGAAAAAGCAGGAGCCGACTGGATCCATGTTGATGTGATGGACGGGCATTTCGTTCCGAACATAACCATGGGGCCCCTTGTTGTTGAAGCCGCCAGGCGGGTTTCTTCACTTCCGATCGATGTGCATCTTATGATAGAAAACGCGGACCGTTTCATACCTGATTTTGCCAGAGCGGGAGCTTCGTTTATCTCGGTGCAGGTTGAAGCGTGCACTCATCTGAACAGAACGATACAGCTTATTAAGGAGCTTGGCGTAAAACCCGGTGTAGCGCTTAACCCGGCCACTCCCCTTTCAGCGATCGAATGGGTGCTCGAACATATTGACTTTGTCCTTATCATGAGCGTCAATCCAGGCTTCAGCGGGCAGGCCTTTATCAGAAACAGCATCGATAAAATTAAAGACCTTTCAGAAATAATAAATAAAAAAGGCATTTCAACTCTTATTGAGGTTGACGGAGGAGTCAACAAGGATACCATAAAAGACATTTCCATTGCAGGGGCCAATGTTTTCGTTGCCGGATCAGCAATTTTCGGAAGCGAAAATTATAAGGAAACAATACGGATTTTAAAAAATTACACTTGAACCTTTTATCTAAAATACATGGAGAAAATAATGGCATCCAAGAAAGTACTTGTCATACACGGCCCCAATCTTAACATGCTCGGGAAAAGAGAGCCTGAAATATATGGGACAACACGCCTTGACGATATCAACAAAAGACTCGCCGAACTTGGGAAAAAAGTCGGCCTGACGGTTGACACTTTCCAGTCCAACCATGAAGGGGCAATTATCGACAAGATCCAGGAAGCATCTCAAAAATATGATGGTCTTATTATAAATCCTGCCGCTTATACCCATACGAGCATCGCGATAATTGATTCCCTTTTACTGCTAAAAGGACCTGTTATCGAGGTTCATCTTTCAAATATATATAGAAGGGAGCCTTTCAGGCACAAATCCATGGTTGCGGGAGTTGCAACCGCCACTCTAGGCGGTTTCGGTCACCATGGATATTATATGGCTCTTGAGGCAATAGCCCGAATGCTCAAATAATTCAGTTGTCAGTTGCCGGTTACCAGTTGCCAGCCTGATCCATGGCTTCTATTCATTGCTTCCGTATTCTGACTTCTTACCATTCACTGTTCACTTTTCACTTCCTGAACCCTCGACCCATCACCCCTTCAGCCTTCAGCCTCACCACCTAATCAGTTGAAATAATTCTTGACACCTTTTTTAAAGATTGTTATGAGTAGAATAACTGCTCATAAAGGAGTTGAAAGTGGATAATATCTTTTCCGGCATAATATCATCCAAAACACGAATAAAGCTTCTGATCCGCTTTTTCTTCAATCCTGAGACCAGGTCATACTTAAGAGAACTCGCGAAGGAATTTGATGTTTCCACCAATTCAATCCGCGAAGAATTAAATCAGCTTACCAGAACTAATCTACTAAAATCTGAAAAAAACGGACGCCAGGTTCATTATATGGCAAACAAGAATCATCCGATATTTCCTGAACTTAAATCGATGGTAAGTAAGGTTATGGGAATCGATCAGGTAATTGACGGCATTGTCGGAAGGCTTGGAGATATCGATTGCGCATATCTAATAGATGATTATGCCGAAGGGAAGGACAGCGGAATAATAGACCTTCTGCTTGTAGGTAATATTGACCAGTTTCATCTGAATGATCTGAGCAGAAAAACTGAACGTTACATTAAAAGAAAAATAAGAACTATGGTAGTAGGCAGTGAAGAGTTTAATGATTTTTTCCCGAAGCTAAAGAACCGCCCACGCATTCTGATATGGGAAAAAACAGAGAAATAACTGATCCCGTATTATTACATAACTATCTGATATTTCATTTTATTACATTATTTATTTCGTGTAATTTAAAGAGCGGAGCTGTATATGCATTGAGAGAGACCTTTGAAAAATGCCCAACTTTGTTCAAGTACAAGGAAGGCGATAATTTCAACCACAGGAATACATTGAAGTATTTCGAGAATTGAAATTTGAGCCTGACGCAGTAATAGGGCAAAAGGGGGTATTATGCAAAGGTCTCTGAGACTCTTCAGCAAGGCTGAAAGGATTATGGATTTGAAAAGTAAAAAAGTGACTGGCAAAACAAAATTTTCAGGGAGTAGCGCAAAGCTTTCGAGGATATTCATCACGGGAGGCGCCGGCTACATCGGCAGCCACGTCGTAAAGACTTTGGGCGAGGCTGGTCATGAGTTGCTTGTCTATGACAATCTCTCCACTGGCCATGAGTGGGCCGTACTTTATGGCCGCCTCGTCAAAGGCGATCTGGCCGATACAACCCTCTTGAACAATGTTTTGTCCGCATTCCGGCCCGATGCTGTCATCCATTTTGCCGCCTCCATTCAGGTTGAGGAATCGATTCGCGAGCCGCTGAACTACTACGCAAACAACGTCGTCAACACAGTAAATCTTCTTGAGGCTATGATCAGACACGGTATCAGGAACTTGATCTACTCCTCCACCGCCGCCGTTTATGGCATCCCCGGGACAATCCCTGTTTCCGAGACGGCCCCCTTGTGTCCCATAAATCCCTACGGAGCCTCCAAGGTCATGGTAGAGGGCATCCTGCGGGATCTGGCGAAAGCCCGGCCCTTTAACTATATCGCTCTTAGATACTTCAACGTCGCCGGGGCCGATCCAAAAAGCCGCATAGGCCAGGCCTACGCCGAAGCAACACACCTCATCACCCGCGCCCTCAAAACGGCCAGAGGAGAATACGAAAAACTCTCCATATACGGCACCGACTACTCCACGCCCGACGGCACATGCATCCGTGACTACATCCACGTGGATGATCTCGCGGACGCCCATGTCCTGGCTCTGGAGTATCTTATGGACGGAAACGACTCCGACGTCATGAACTGCGGCTACGGCCATGGCTTCTCCGTCAGGGAGGTGGTAGCAGCGGCCAAACGCGTCACCGGAATCAACTTCCCCGTTCTGGAAACTGATCGCCGGGCCGGAGATACCCCGGCGCTGACAGCCGACAGCGCCCGTCTAAGACAAAAGACCGGCTGGTCGCCGCACCACGACGACCTCGATTTTATCATCCGGACGGCCTGGGAGTGGGAAAAAAAACTGTCCCCAATTGCAATCAATATAAACAAAGAAAGGTGATCAAATGAAGGTGATCAAATGAATCTGACTATTGTTGGAACCGGATATGTCGGTCTAGTTGCCGGAACAGGATTTGCCA
>JAABQB010000090.1 GCA_011391695.1 Desulfobacteraceae bacterium
TGATAAGGCTGCTAAAACTAAAACCGGTGACATAACGGGAGATAAGAATGAGAACAGTGTTGTAGTCGGTGCTGGAGCTCAGACTGGAAATATATATAATATTCAGGTTATGAAATAATGCGTGTCGGATTAATACATACCGTGAATTAATTGAAATCTGAAATTTCCTAACATGTTGTTAATAGAGGGGAAAAATGAAACAAATATTTTGGAATAAACAGACGTGCCAGAAGATGCAAATTGTTTTGATGATAATATCCTTTTCCTTGCTTCTGGTTTCCTGCGCATCGGTTGATCCGGCAAATATTAATGTTGAGCTTAAAACAGCCCCACCAACTTCACAGATAACCACATTTACACAGGCACTGGCAGATCTCGGATTAATGACAGAAATATACAATGTTGACGTTGTAAAAATTCAGAGCAATCCCATTGGGGATAATACCGGAACGTCAGGATCCACAGGGGGAGAAATACCCAGGGACATCACAGAGATGATAAAGAGTTCCCTTAATTCCATAGGCGGGAATGTAATCTTCATTCCTTACGATCCTTCATTTATTCAAAACCAGATGGTGACAGGCTATTCTAGTTTTGATGAAAAACTTATTCCTGATGTTGTAATAAGCGGTGGCATTACCGAGTTTGACAGAGGATTGGAAACAAGAGGCGAGGGTACAGATGTCAGCGCCGGTGCTGAGTTTACGGGTCTGCCAGCCTATCTTCCATCAAAAGAGGTTAAGCTGAGATATGGCGACACAGAAAAAACCGGGCTTGCAAGCATTACTCTTGATTTTAACCTTCTTAATTTCAGAACAATGGCCGGTATTCCAAGGATGAATACCGTCAACAGTATGAAGGTATCAAAAGCAATGGGCGAAAAAGAGCTTGGAATAAGTCTTTTCGGGCAGACATTCGGAAGAAAAGGCTCCGTTAAAAAAGTCCAGGGAAGACATGCGGCTGTAAGGCTTCTTGTTGAATTAAGCATGATCCAGGTTATCGGAAAATATAATGGTCTTCCCTACTGGAGGTTGCTCGGTGAGGATGCTGAACCTGATAGGGATGTCGAAAGCGCCATTAAAAAATTTTATTATAGATTATCTGATCCTGAGAGAATATTTAAAACGCAGGAGTGGTTGTATCTTCACGGGCATGAAGTTCTGATGAATGGGGTTATGGATCAGGCAACTATAGCCGCGTTACAAAAACTTGACGGCAGCTATAAGCCCGGAAGTCAAATTGATGAAAACCTGTTCCTGAAAATATATGTCTCGATTCCGATCAAAGAAAACACTCTGGGGAGAAGACAGTATCTTACAAGGCTTATGGGGCAGGAACCAGCTGCGGCACAGACCAGCACTGCACCTCAGCCTCAGGCAGCTCCTCAAGCACAAGCCCAGGCTGCTCCTTCTGCTCCTCCCGCCGCTGCTGTGGCTAAGCAGCAGCAGGCCGCTCCTTCTGCTGCTCCCCCCGCCGCTGTGGCAAAGCAACAGCAGGCAGCTCCTGCTCCAAAGGCAGCCGCTGTGAGCAGTGTGAAGAAAAAGGGTTCTATAGGAAGAATACTTACGGATGATGAATGGTAAGATGATGATTCATGAATAATAAGCGAAAAAATTGCTCAGGGTTAATTATAATAATCTGCCTGCTTCTTATTTTTCCTCTTTTATCATCAATAGCAGGAAATATGGAAATGGTGGAAGAGCGAACTCTGGAAATGGATAACCTCAACAAGCAGATGGTCGGTCAAATCCCGGACCTGCCAAAAGACGGACGAGTCGATGCAAAAGCAAGAATTACTAATGAGAGTGGTAAAATAATTTTTGATATTTATCATGTAAAAACAGATGTGAAGGAAGGAAGTTTGAATTTCGGCGAGGGAAGGCAGGAAACAGAAATCAGAGAAGTGTTACTTCATGATTCCACTAAAAAAAATGAACCATCTGTATATAAATCCAAATAGAACATATACAGGCTGGAATACTATTCTGCCAATAATGGAAGCAAGAGGTGATAAATGGCCAGGAGATGCTCCAATGAAGGAGGAGGCGGTTATATGATATCGAAACGCATAAAGATTTTCCTTGTTTTAATTATTTGTGTGACTTTATTTGTGACAAGCGTATGGGCCGGCAATAAGAAAATGATGGCTATCATGGCGGCAAAAAATGACGCTATGAGAGGACTTACCGAGCAGGTATATGGACTGAAAGTCCGCTCTTCAGAAGAAGTGAAAAATATGACAGCTGACAGTTATGTAGGTAAGACTGATTCAAAGACATCTGCCACTTTGTCGGGAATTAAGATTATCGACGTCATTTATGATCCTCAGAAAGATATTGCCAGGGCCACAGCAACTATGACAGCCAGAGAAATAGTGAATATAGATGGCTCAAATGTGGCTTTAAACGGAAAGGTCTTTAAACATGTCGGCTTTGGAACAAGCTCTTCCGAGAATTCTGCCCCCCTGAAGGCGCTGCGGGCAGCACAGGTTGATGCATACAAGCAAATGGCTCAGCAAATTGCCGGTTTTACCCTCGAAAGCCAGACTTCTGTTGAAAACTACATGCTTAAGTCGGATCTTATACAGACAAAAGTGCAGGCATCTCTTGCTCTTTCTGAAATAGTCGATTTTGGATGGGATAATTCCGGTGATGCATACGTCAAGATGATTTTAAAGGTTGACGAAGTAGCGGCAATGCTTGGTGAGGCTGTTGTCGGCGCCGGTGATGTTGTTGAGGTGGAAGGTCTGGGCGCTATCCAGGATGATTTCAAGAAAACTAAGGCTGCAACCAAAAAACCTTAACCTGATTCAAGCAATATATTTTCTGTCAATCTGTATCTTTTAAATATTTATCCCCTTCATTTCCCTCATTATACAGAGGTGCAGAGAAGGGGATTTTTTTTAACTTATTATTTGCCGGAAAGGAGATTATGCAATGAAAGTTAAGCAGCTTTGGACTGAAAGAGCCAAGTTTTTTCTGTTAGGAATAGCTTTTGTAACAGGTTTTTTGTTTTTGGCCGGCGCCGATACATTGAGTCCTCCTCCTCCAAACTATGGGAGGTTTCAAATATCATCTTGGGCAACTTCATTTGGAAATAACTCGGGAGGAGTCGGAGCTTTTGTTGTTGACACCATTACGGGTGAGACGAAAACAGTGTACAGCAGGATATACGGAGCTCCTGATGAAGGAAAGCTTATCAAAAATGATCTGAAGAAACCGTTTGTTGCAATAGATTAGTTGGATGATCTTCTTCGGTTTCATGAAGGCATCGGCTTCAACGATTATTTATTTGAACCGAACAGCGAGCAAATTCCCAGCAACTTGCGGGGGAAGATTAAAAATGGAGGTTGTATGAATCAAATAAAATATATGTGGTTATTGTTTCAATTAGTTGTATGTATGATAATTCTTGGCGGCACGCAAAGTGTTGCCGGTGGAATTACAATAAACATAGGGGGCGGAAGTGTCGGAGATGTATCGATCGATGGAGGGACGGCACGCTCCGGTGGCAGTGGATGCGGCGGTGGCATTGAGGGGAATGGTATCGCAAAGAAAGAAAACAGAAGAGTTGATGTTTTCAGTTCTGTTGAAGTCGACGGAGCATTTAATGTTTATATAGAATGCAGAAAAAAACAAAACCTTGAATTGAGCGGTGACAGCAATATT
The DNA here is from genome assembly GCA_011391695.1 of Desulfobacteraceae bacterium. GTDB lineage: Bacteria > Desulfobacterota > Desulfobacteria > Desulfobacterales > RPRI01 > RPRI01. The sequence goes on from JAABQB010000090.1 coordinate 3,669, forward strand.
CTTCCCCATGTCATTACAAGGGTGAAGGGGAATACTCTCCAGATTACAACCAGCAAAACCATATGCCCGAAAACACTCCTTGAGGTCAGGATATCCGCAGATAATGTAGAAAAGGCGATAGCCTCCGGTGCTGTTGACCTTTCAATTTCAGGGGTAGATAACAATAATCTCGATATCGAGGTGGATGGCGCAGGTGATATCAAAGCAGCCGGGAAAACAAAGAATTTCAAGATTAACGTGTCCGGAGCCGGAGATGTGAAAGCAAAAGAGCTCAAAGCTGAAAATGTTGAGGTATCTGTTAACGGAGCCGGCAATGCAATTGTATCCGCTTCCAGGAATCTTAAAGCGGAAATAAACGGAGCCGGAGATATAAGTTACTACGGAAATCCTAAAGAGGTATCTAAAAATATTTCAGGTGCAGGTGATATTATAAAAAAATAAGATCGTTTAATTTCTTGTTTATTATCTAAATCAAGTCATACGTTCAAGGATTTCTCTACACCCTGGTCTCTGGTTTCATAAAGCCCAGTCGTTATGTTCAAATTTACTTGTTTACAAATTCTATCACAACATTCTGGATATCAGGGGTGCTCTCAATATTTGCCGATATTTCAAATGAGCCTGTTTTCCCATGGGTAAAAGGACTGTTTTTATTTACCTCGGTTTCAACTGAATGAACCACTGCACCCTTCCCGTTTTTAAAATATACAATTACATACCCTTTTACCGGGGAGTAGCCTAAATTCTTAACCTTTCCGGAAACAAGTACATTATTACCATCTTCCAGCAGTTCAGCTACAAGGTCCTCAATTTCATAAACCGGAGCAGAAAAAGTAAGTGTTCCTGTACGTGTTGTGTTTCCTCCAAGGACATTACCCGTTAAAAGAAGAGTCGCAATGAGAACTGCGGGAAGAAGAAATCTGTTTTTCATAAAGCGCACCTGTGTAACTCATTTAATTTTTGATCTAAAACGCTGTCAGTATTATCTGTAACGACTGCATACCATAAGATAATGTTTTGTTCATTAATACAGTTCGTTGTAAAAAATGTCAAGCCTGTTACTTTGTGAAATATTACCCAAAATATATCATAAAAATAAATTTAGACTGGTTTAAAATAAAAAACAGCCACTATTTTGTTATATGGCTGTTATGCGCCGATGAAATTTAGATTTCCATAGTTTTTATTTTGATTTTTCCTGTTTTACAATGGGGCTTACGACTTTATTACTGTCTGCCGGATCGCTCTTCAGGCCGTCATTGTCTTCTGAAATGATTCTGTAACTGTAGCTTGATTCGGGCTTTAAGTCGAAATCTTTATAATCTGCCTGACCCACGGATAGTTCTGTTAATTTGGACCATGACCCTTCTGATAATGAAGAAAAGGCACTGCTGCCAGATATGCTTCTGTACATAGTATTCGACTTGATATCGGTTTCGGGATTTTTTTCCCAGCCAACAAGTATATGATCCGCTCCTGCTGATGCAGACAGCCCTTTAACGGCTGAGGGTCTCGGCTTTGTTGAGGCTTGTACATATTTGGTCTGTTTCCCTTCTGCATCGAATATGTTGAAGCTTGCTATAGCGTAAA
>JAABQB010000091.1 GCA_011391695.1 Desulfobacteraceae bacterium
TCCCTGGTATTCATAAGCCTTGAACTTGCCGCGTAGCCGCCCGGCTGATTTCCAGATATCCCCTGCGAGATTGTCGAGTTTGGGTTTGTTGAGGGAAAGCGCCATTGTTTCGCTGTTCCTAACTCGTTGTTATTGATAAGGCATTAAATCCTTGCCGAGATGTCAATCACGGCACTCATATCCTATAAGATATTGTATCTCCTTATATTCTACCATGGTGTTCTTGACAAGTTTTTTTATCTTATAGCAATATTATGATGAAGAAACGCGCAACTACACCAGGCGCAGTGATTAAAGAAGGTTCATGGATTTTTAAAAGATCTGAAACGGAAAATGAAAGATTTATTCTTGACAGATAATTGATTAACGGATAGGAATTGTATCAAAAGGCGGGCAGAAGCTCTCTAAAGTTACATAAAAATAGTATAATAAAATCAAAACCACGAAGGTTAAGTAGTGTTAAGGTACTTACCTCCCGTGGTTTTTTTGTTTTATGGGGTAAGAAATCATGAATGTTAACTCAATAAAATAAAATGAGGTGAAAAGATGATTTCGAATCTGGCAAAAGCAATCGTAATAATGGTTTTTATGACAGGCACAGCCTTCGGCGCTCACCCACTGATAACCGATGATACCGGTACAAACGGAAAAGGAAAGTTTCAGGTAGAGCTGACCGGCGAATTTGCCTATGAAAAAGAAAAATCTGACGGAATTACCGTTAAGGAAAAGGGCTACGAGGCAGGAATTGCTGTTTCAGCCGGACTTCTTGATACGCTGGACATAATATGCGCCATTCCCTACCAATGGAACAAGGCAGAAGAGGATGGAACGACTGTCTCTGATGAGAATGGAATATCCGATGCCAGCCTGGAATTGAAATGGCGTTTTTTTGAGCAAAACGGCCTGAGTTTCGCGCTTAAGCCAAGCATTACAATCCCTTCAGGTGATGAAGACAAAGGACTGGGAACAGGAAGGGTAGGCTATGGAGCCACTTTTATAGCCACAAAAGAGATTGCCCCTTTTACCTTCCATATAAATTTAGGCTATGCTCATAATGAATATAAACTTGAAGAAGATGAAGACAGCAATGAAAAAAATATATGGCATATTTCGCTGGCAGGCCTTTATGAAGTTTCCGATAACTTACAGGTGGTTGCCAATATAGGCGTTGAGAGAAATCCGGATAAGGAATCCGGTACGGATCCATCCTTTGCCCTTATCGGTCTGATTTATTCCATTACCCCTGATCTGGATGTTGATTTAGGTTTCAAAGCCGGACTCTCCGGAACAGAGACCGATGCCGCTTTGCTGACGGGCCTCACAATGAGATTTTAATCCGACATCTTTATATACGGCAAAATATTATTTGTAGTTCATCATATACATATATATATTGATTGAAAGGAGAATTTACCATGCACATGGCAGATGCCTTGATATCTCCCGCTGTGGGAGGAACTATGTGGGCGGCTTCAGCCGGCTTGATCGCCTATTGCTCAAAAAAAGTAAGAGATGATGTTGACGACATTAAAATCCCTCTCATGGGCGTTGTCGGAGCTTTCATATTTGCATCCCAGATGATTAATTTCACTATTCCGGGAACAGGATCAAGCGGACACCTCGGGGGTGGAATGATCCTCGCCATATTGCTGGGGCCCTATGCCGCCTTTCTCACCATGGCGTCAGTACTAACTGTTCAGGCTTTATTTTTTGCCGATGGCGGTCTTCTTGCTTTAGGGTGTAACATATTCAATCTCGGTTTCTTTCCTTGTTTCATCGCTTACCCATTCATCTACAAAAAGATTGCCGGCGAGCAACCCACCCAACAGCGTATCATGGCGGGAGCCCTGGCGGCGTCGATTTTGGGATTGCAAATGGGAGCCTTCGGAGTCGTTCTGGAGACCCTGTTTTCGGGTATCTCGGAACTTCACTTTAGAACTTTCGTGCTTTTGATGCAGCCGATCCATCTAGCCATAGGGATCATTGAGGGGCTTGTCACAGCCGCCGTGGTGACTTTCGTCTGGAAGGCGCGCCCCGAGATACTGGAAATGGCTGCCACAGCCAAGCCGGTGAGGCATCTCAGCCTAAGGAATGTTATTGCGGGGCTACTTGTGTTTGCGGCCATTACCGGAGGCGCACTCTCATGGTTTGCATCGGCAAATCCGGATGGATTGGAGTGGGCAATGTTTCACGTTTCCGGGAAGGAAGAGCTTGAATCCCCCGAAAAGGGACTCCATTCAATGCTCGGAGCCATTCAAGAGAAAACCGCCTTTTTGCCTGATTACAGCTTCAAAAACCCGGAAGAAAAGGAGGGGCACGCCAAAACAGGCGAAGGTGAACCAGCAGCCAACTCAGGTGAAGATGGAAAATGGCCTACTGTCAGTGCCGGAACATCTGTATCCGGGCTTGTGGGAGGAGCGCTTGTTCTGGTTCTCGCAGCCTTTATAGGGTTTGCCCTGAAGAAGAGGAGCTGAACCGGATAGGCGCCTATGAGCAGAATACAAACGGCATTTCTCGATTTAGGCTTAATGGATACCCTTTCAGGAAAGGATACTCCTGTACACCGCTTAGATCCGAGAGCAAAACTCTTAACCACATTGATATTCATAATCACCGTTGTTTCATTTGGAAAATATGAAATTTCAGCTATCATCCCTTTTTTTATTTTCCCAGCAGTAATGATGAGCCTCGGAGAACTGCCGTTTTATTATCTTTTCCGGAAGATTCTTATAGTCATACCTTTTGCCTTCATGATAGGAATATTCAATCCACTGATTGACCGTGAAATCCTGATGCGCATCGGTCTGTTTTCCATCTCAGGAGGCTGGATCTCTTTTTGTTCGATAATGGTAAAATTTATACTTACCGCAGGGAGCGTTCTTGTTCTCATTGCCTGCACAGGTTTTAATTCAGTCTGCATGGCTCTTGAGAAAATGGGCGCTCCACGCATATTTGCGGTTCAACTTCTCTTTCTATACCGTTATATTTTTGTTTTGATTGTCGAAGCATCGCGCATGGCAAACGCAAGAGCTCTCCGTTCTTTTGACGGAAAAGGAAAGGGAATGAAGGTGTTCGGCTATCTGCTCGGACACCTTCTGTTAAGAACTATCGACAGGGCGCAGCGTATATATCTTGCCATGCTCTGCCGGGGTTTTGACGGGGAAATAAGGGTTAACCGCCACCTTGAAGCCGGAATGAGAGAAGTGATTTTTACGGTTGCGTGGTCGGCTTTTTTTATTGCCATGCGGGTTTACAATATTCCTCTGATTGCAGGAAGTTTCATTACGGAGCTTATATTATGAGTCATCATATTGTGGAAGTTAAAAACCTGAAATATACTTATCCTGACGGCACCTGTGCTCTTAAGGATATCTCTTTCAGAATCACGCATGGCGAATCGGTAGCCGTTGTGGGAGAAAACGGAGCAGGAAAATCAACACTTCTCCTTCATCTTAACGGCTATCTTATGTCCGGAAACGGGATTATCCGGATAGGCGATTATCCCCTGACAAAAGAGACGGTGAAAGAGATAAGACGAACGGTGGGAATGGTTTTCCAGGACCCGGACGACCAGCTTTTCATGCCGACTGTCTACGATGATGTGGCCTTCGGTCCCCTGAACCTTTCACTTCCGCCGGAAGAAGTAGATTCAAGGGTTGAAAACGCACTTTTTACGGTTGGAGCATTGCATTTAAAATCCCGCCCGCCTTACAGGCTTTCAGGAGGCGAGAAAAGATCGGTATCCATTGCGACGGTTCTTGCCATGTCGCCCGACATTCTTGTCATGGATGAACCGACATCAAACCTTGATCCAAGGGCAAGACGTAAACTGATAGAACTTCTCAAAACATTTAAACATACAAAGATAATAGCGACTCACGATCTTGATATGGTTATGGATCTCTGCGAGCGGACAATCGTTATTCATAAAGGGCAGGTCATGTCAGACGGACCAACGGCTGAAATATTCATGAACCAGGAACTTTTGGCGGAAAGTCACCTCGAAAAGCCCCTGCGCATGCAGGGCTGCCCGGTATGCGGAAATAAATAGGTCTCTGGTTCCTGGTTTCTGGTTGGAAGGTCTTCCTTTTACTGATGACTGATCACTGTTTACTGGTCACTGATTACTGATCCCTGTTCCTGCCTGAAATCTTCCGCCTTGATTCCGTATCTCCTCATAATTTGCTGAAGGGCCTGTCGTTCGAGTCCGCAGATTTTTGCAGCCTGGGTGACATTCCCCCTGTTGACGGAAAGAATATTGCTGATATAGTTTTTATTAAACAGATTGAGAGTCTGTTCTTTTGCTTCCTTGTACGGCAAGTCCTGCGAAGATAACTCCACAAGGCATTCCTTGGTTATATCTCCGGTGATCCCGGCATCATCAGGCGTAATGACATCGGTTGAACAATAGAGAATACCGCGCAATATCACATTCTCCATCTCCCTGACGTTTCCTTCCCATGTCCTTTCCATAAAGTTCTTCATAAGATCCGGAGATATTGATTTGGCCGGCTTGTTGAGTTTTACGCAATGTTTTTTAATGAGATGACTTGCTATAACGGGAATATCCTCCCGATGTTCCCTCAAGGAAGGCATCTTGAGGGGTAGAACATTCAGACGATAGAAAAAATCTTCCCTGTATTCGGCTTTTTTTATTTTCTCTTCCAGATCCCGATTTGTGGATGCGATTATGCGGACATCAACTGAGATCATTTTTGTGTCCCCGAGCGGTTTGATCTCCTTTTCCTGAAGAACTCTGAGCAATTTTGTCTGGATGGTCGGACTTATATCGCCTATTTCATCCAGAAATATCGACCCTTTGTGAGCTTCCTGGAAAAGGCCTGTTTTGTTCTGGGTTGCGTGTGTAAACGCGCCTTTTTTGTATCCAAATAGTTCGCTTTCAAGAATATTTTCGGGAACGGTCGGGCAGTTAACTGCCACAAATGGGCCCTTGCTGCGGTTACTTAAAGCATGAATGGCTCTTGAGGCAAGATCCTTTCCGGTTCCTGATTCACCGGTAATCAGGACTGTAAGATCGGTTTTGGCAACCATCCGGACGGTTTCATACACCCTCTCCATTACTGCGCTCTTGCCGACAAGATCCTGAAAATCCTGCGTGTTTTGCCTCTCTTTCTGAAGCATGCGGTTTTCACTTAAAA
>JAABQB010000092.1 GCA_011391695.1 Desulfobacteraceae bacterium
ATGCAGCGGTCGCCTTTTCAGCCATCCCAGAATGAGACGGCTTGGATATGGTGTATCATCCGGGTATATTTCAATGATTTCTCCTGTTTCCAGAACAGACCGAACATCCTTTTCATCAACGCGACGCTGAAACATCCGTTGAATCGCATGAGTGCGAAATACAATCTTCCCTTTTTCCGACAAAAGATGAAACTCCTTATATCAACAACCCATTAAATGAACCTACCAGAAAAGCGACGGGGTATACCGGTTAAGAAAAAGGGTTCAAGGATTCGAGGATTCAAGGGTTCAAGCGAAAAGCAGTTGATCCATCAAATCCTGTCTAAAAACCTTCAGTCTAAACACCCTTTTCAATTTATATATACAATTCTGAGAGCGAAAAAGGCACAAATTAAAAAGCCGTACATCGAATATCGTACATCCCGCCACACAGATTGGCGGGCCTTTGGCGTACATCGTAAGCAGAAAATTAAAAGCCGTACATCGAATATCGAAAAACAGGGGACAGCTTCATTGTCACGGTGCAATGATCTGTTTTGCCATTTGAGGATAGATCCGACAAAAATCTCTTTCATTAAGCGTTACTACACGATCTGCTTTTCCCTTAATAGCGGCATATAGTATTACAGCATCATATATGACGCCGCCGGCAATTTCATTTTCTGAAAGGTGTTTAATGTACGAGAACGGATGTGTCCAGAAGAATCTTCATTGGTCGGTCCTATGCAGAAGATCCGATAATCGATGGTCTCGTTCGCGCTTGATAATGTTTGTTAAATCGTCCGAGGCTTCTGCCCTGACTACGATGATGCCTTGTTTGTCAACCAGTTCAGGAGACCCTGTCCGCACTCGCAGGCAAACTCTCTCCTGGTCGTCTTCTTCAACGAGCATCGTCATTCCCGGCGAAAGGCCGAGGCGGTTCTTCAGTTCCTGTGGCAACAGAATACCTCCTTGATTATCGATAGAAACTTCGATTGTTTGTCCCATTGGTCCTCCTCTGATTGTAAATTATCATAAAGCAATCTTGAGTTTATTGCAACATACTTCCAAGGCGAGAGAATGAGGCATGAGGCGAGAGTTGCTTTTTTGTTATGTGCGGTTTTTCCAATACCCCGGACTTCTTTTTAAATGCATTACAGCCAGAATTTCAATTATCCCATTTTTAATCCGGAAAATTATCCCATACGGAAACCGAAGTAAATGACACTTTCTTATTTCATCATCAATTTTCCGGTATAATAATGGATTTCTTCGTATTCTTGAAATCGCATCATCTAATGATTCCAGAAAACGACCGCCTAATCCGGCTTGCTTATCTTCATAGAAAGATATTGAATCATTAATTTCTTCGAGAGCTTCCGGGTGGAATTTATATGGTTTCATATTTTTTACGCAGTGCGCTTAAAGCTTCTTCCCCGTCTATTAATTCAACTTCGCCGTTATCAAGCTCTTTGCATCGCCTGTGTATTTCATCAATCCATTCTTTTGAAATTGTAAAATCTTCCTCAAAATCTATACTCTCCAGTAATATTTTTGCCAAATAAGCTCTTGCAGAGGGCGAAAGATTAAGAGCTTTTTTAGCAACATTTTCAATTTCTAAATTCATGACGACCTCTCGATAAAAACGTTGATAAACATAGAAAGCGTATAACCGTAATACTGAAATGCCGTCGAAACTTTTTAATAAAGCACGACCGGGAGGCTGTTATCTATTTAAAAACATCATAGAGGAATCATAAATATTTTGCAACATACTTCTCAGGCGGAAGAGGAAAGGCAGGGAGCAGGGGTCAGGGGTCAGGGGTCAGAGATCGGGGAACAGGAAACAGGGTTAAAAATGATCACACAAAGGCGCGAAGGCGCAAAGGATTATGAATAAAATCTCTGTGTCTTTGTGGCTCCGTGTGAGGTTGAAGGCGGAAGAGGCTGGTGTGAGAGTATAAAGTTTAAACCGCCAAAACAGGTTGTTGATATTGGGAAACGTGATGATCAGCTGTGACCAGTCTCATCCCTTCCGTAATGGCCTGAGCAATCAACAGGCGGTCAAAAGGGTCTCTATGGAGCAATGGCAACTTCTCGACCGCCAGGGCATGTTCTGCGGTTACCGGCAATTCCGTATATCCATGCACTATGAGCATTTTCCGCAATCGGTGAGGATCAACCCGGAAATCATCCCGTCCCAGCCCTTTTTTTATTACAATTTCCCAGATGCTGGCCGCGCTGAAAAACAGAAGATTCTCGGGCGCCATTAAAAGATTGCGGGCTGAGTCCGAGAGCTTTTCATGCTGCCCGGCAGCCCACAGGACGATACACGTATCAAGCAGCAGTTTCACAGGGATTTTCCTTCAAAAAGCCGTGTTATCTCCTCTGCCTCAAGAGAATTAAAGTCGTCCGGCACTAAAATCTCACCTGACATGAAACCCAATCTTCCGGCCTCGATCAATTCATCCTCGGATAACGGCGAAACCTTGACCATCGGCTTTCCTGCCTTGGCAATAATAAAAACGTTTCCTTTCGCGGCCTCTTCAACCAGGCGTGAAAGGTGCGTCTTCGCTTCATGAATGTTTATGGTTTGCATGGCACGCCTCTTCCTTGAACTTGAGCAAAATTGGATGTTCTTCAAAGGTCTCATTGAATGCAGCATAATGAGCTTAGTTCAGCGGGTTTAGTTTATGTGCATGGCAAAGATTTGTCAAGAAAAATGAGGTGAGAGGCTGAAGGCGGGAGGCTGAAGGCGGAAGGCGAGAGGCGAACGACGTACCACGATCAACGAACCACGAACCACGAACGACGAAGTGTGGGCAAGGCATTTGCTCCATTTTGACATATTGACATAATGACGTATATGCGGTATAGGGCAATCAATGGTATGAAACCAAGTCAAGTCCGGATGGACACTATTTAGCGGTAAAACGCAGAAAATCAACCTCGCGGGATTTAAAAAGGAGGAGAAAACATGCTGATAACTGTAGACAAAAGAGGAAGCATCAATCTTCCAGCTTCACTTCGAAGGCAGTTAGGGCTCGTTGCTGGCGCTTGCCTGGACCTGTCTATCGCTGATGGGGGGGCCTTTATCCTGCAGCCCGTGGCCGTTTATCCGGCCGTACATCTTAATGAACAGGGACTTGCGAAACTGAAGGAAGCGAGAGAAAGCGGCGCGGCGGAAATGCCGTCCTGGCTGACGGATGAGATGACCAATGTCGAAACTGATACCGACTGAGAAGTTTATCGAGGATGCGGAGCGCTTTCGCCGTCAACCGGCAATCATGAAGAAAATCGCAAAGACCCTGCGCCTTCTCGAAGAAAATCCACTCCATCCAGGCCTGCACATGGAGCGCATCATCAATGATCCGACGGCATGGGCAGTCCGAGTGGACCAGCGATACCGCCTCTCCCTTGATCCGGAGAAAATGATGCTGGCGGGAAATCCGGACTGGTCGGCGCCGCTCCGACTCCTGCGCCTTCTCGACCATGACGACCTCTATCGTCACCCCCGCTGAAAAAAGCCGATGGGTTAGGGAACAGAATATCGTACATCGCACATCGAAAATCGGGAAATGTGTGAAGCGGAAGGCTAAAGGCGGAAGGAATGAGGCGAACGACGAATCACGAACGACGAGCAACGTACCACGATCAGCATAGTCTCACGGCTCGATCCTCTTCAGGCTAGCGATGCGCGAGAAGTGTTTCCGGTCGAAGGAATAGACGTCGGTGATGTTCAGCTTTTCCATAGAGGCGGCAATATAACCATCCACGATGTCTATGTTCTTGCCTTCATAATGATCCAGAGCCCTGGCCATTAGCGCGCCGTTAATCACCTCCACACCCGGCGTCGCCAGAATGGACCGGATCATCGGCGTGATTTCTCCGGGTTTCATATCGTATGACGATTCCAATACCCAGATCAGCTCCACGAGCACGAGATCGGCCGTGACGAGCCGCACCCTGCCTTCGGACGCTTCAACGAGAAGCGCCTCGACGCGGTCGGCCTTTTCTGCGTCATCATCGGTGAGGTAGCGGACAAAGAGATTTGTATCAACGAAGCAGGCCTTCATTCGCTTTCCCCTTTGACCATTGCGGCGACGGCGGCCTTTGCCCGGGCTCTCTCTTCGGTGAAAGAGATGGGACTTTTCGTCTTCACCGCGCCCCGAAAAGCTTTCAGCGTCCGGAGGGGTTGGAGAAGCACTCTTTCGCCTTCCCGGATGAACGCGACCCGGTCGTTGGGACCGATTCCCATTGCGTCCCGGATCGGCTTGGGAATCGTTACCTGACCCTTTGTGGTAACTGTTGACAGCATAAATCTAACCTCCTCATTTTTTTCTTACTTCTGACAATATGTAAGAAAAGAAGGTTTGTCAACGATAATTTGTCTGTTGTAGAAAGATTGAAAGGCGTGAGGCGAACGACGTACAACGAACCACGAACGACGATCAACGATATTCGATATTCTAACCAGAGACCATAAACCAGGAACCAGAAACCCCGCCACAAAGAAGGCGGGCCTTCGGCATAAACCAGAAACCAAAAGCAGGAGGCATCATGAAAGAACTTGTTGAAGAGGCGATAAAAAAAATCAGACCCATGCTTCAGAATGACGGCGGGGATG
>JAABQB010000093.1 GCA_011391695.1 Desulfobacteraceae bacterium
AAAGCGCTCATTGAAGCAGCTAATGTACTAAGAGAGACCTTTAGAACTTCCGATATAATCGCCCGGCTGGGCGGGGATGAATTTGCCGTCCTTGCAATCGATACAGACGAAGTTAATTCCAGAAAATTTACCGCCAGGCTGCAGCAAATAATAGACATTCGGAACAATCAGGAAAACAGGAAATATACGCTGTCAATCAGTATAGGCCGCTCTTATTATGATCCTGAAAATCCCTGTTCCATTGACGATCTCATTACACGTGCGGATAAATTGATGTATGACGAGAAGCAGAGAAAGCGTGAAGCGTGAATCGGGGATCAGGGGGCAGGGATCAGGGAGCAGGGAACAGTGGTCAGGGAGCAGGGGTCGGGAAAGGCATGAGGCGAAAGGCACTAGGCGAGAGTCGTGAGGCGGAAGACAGTGATCAGTAATCAGTGATCAGGAAAGGCATGAGGCGAAAGATAAAAGAGGCATGAAAAAAGGCTGAAGCTACTAAAAGTCTTCAGTCTGAACCCCTTCAGTCTATTCCCTTTCACTTGAACCCTCGAATCCTTGGCCCCTTGAATCCTTGTACGAAGTACGATGTAGGAGTTTTTTTATGAACATTGATATTCGCACCTTAGTGTTTGTACTGGGTATTACACACCTGATGCAGGTTGCGGTATTCTATCAGCAATACAAGGTGAACAAAAATTATCAAGGGTTAGGGTGGTGGTTGATGTGGAGTATTGCTGAGGTTGTGGGGTTTGCAGGCATACTCCTTCGAAGCATTCCCTCAATTCATTTGATTGCAATAATCATCCAGAATTCCGGGATCTTTCTGGGGACGATTTTTATTTATATCGGCATAATGCGATTTCTTGACAAGAATGTAAATCTGAAGATCATTTTTTCCGTCGCATTATTATACATCATCTCTATGGTTTATTTTATCTATGTTAATGATAGTATATTTATGCGTTCCGTAATTATTAACGCCGCATTAGCAGGAATTTCGTTATTGACCGCGTATGCCCTTTTTGTTCACAAGATTCCGTCTATTATTTATACCGCTAATTTTAATGCTGCGGTTTTTCTCATGCATGGCGGTGTTTTCATATACCGCACTGTGATTTTTCTATCCGGTGCGCCCATTGACGACTTTTTCAGGCCGACGTTTTTTAATTATATCCCGTTTCTGGACGCGCTTATCGTCAGTCTTTTATGGACGTATGGTTTTATTATAATGCTTAACCAGCGATTGAACGCGGAAATGAGGGAGGCGAAAGAGCACTTTGAAATGATTTTCAGCACCAGCCCCGACGCGGCACTGATATCACGCCCGCATGACGGTCTGATTGTAAACATTAACGATGGATTTTTGGCGCTATCAGGCTATACGCGCGGCGAAATAGCCGGCAAATCTACACTTGATATAGATATCTGGGAAGATCCCGCCGAAAGAGACAAAGTGGTGGCAGAACTCAGAGATAAAGGATTTTGCGATAACTTTGAAGCCGTTTTTCAGCATAAAGACGGGAGTAGAATTACAGGGATCATGTCCGCTAAAATAATCACCCTGCAGGGGATTCCTCATATTATCAGCGTAACACGCGATATTACCGAGCGGAAACAGATGGAGAACGAAATACGGAGGCTGAATACCGAACTCGAACAGCGGGTTGCCGAAAGAACTGCCAAGCTGGAAGCTGCAAACAGAGAACTTGAAGCCTTTGTTTACTCAGTAGCCCATACCATGCGTGCGCCCCTGCGGACTCTTGACGGCTTTGCCCACATTCTCCGGAAAAAATTCGCGGACAAACTTGATTCCGATGGCAATCGCTTCTTAAATGTCATTGTCGCCGGCGCCCGCGACATAAATCAGCTTATTTCAGATATGCTTGAGCTTTTACATGTAAGCCTTGATAAAATGAATTTAGTCAGCATTGATATGACAGGGATGGTAAATTCAGTTTATCTCGAGGCGGCTTCATCTGAAGTCAGAAATAAATTTATCTTTTCTGCCGGGCCATTGCCTGATGCATTTGGCGATTCGGCTATGATGAGGCAGTTGTGGATGAATCTGATTTCAAATGCAATAAAATATGCATTACCCAAAGAGGATCGCAGAATAGTTATAGGATGCAATATTAAAGAGGGTGAGAATGTCTATTACATAAAGGATACTGGTGTCGGTTTTGATCCGAAATATATGCACAAACTGTTCGGCATCTTTGAACGGCTCCATAGCACGGAGGAGTTTGAAGGCACCGGCATCGGGCTTGCAATAGTTAAGCGGATTACAAATCGTCATGGAGGCAAAGTGTGGGCGGAAGGGAAAGTGGGGGAAGGAGCCACGTTCTTCTTTACGCTGAAAGCGTAAAGAAGCCGTAGATCGTGAATCGCAGATCGTGGATCGTGAACAGTGATCAGTGGTCGGGGATCAGTGGTCAGGGAGCAGAGATCAGTGGCCAGGGATCAGTGATCAGGAAAGGCAGTGGTCAGGGAGCAGAGATCAGTGGCCAGGGATCAGTGATCAGGAAAGGCAGAGGTCAGGGAGCAGGGATCAGTGGCCGGGGATCAGTGACCAGTAATCAGTGATCAGGAAAGCCGAATATCGAAAAGCGAAGTACGAATCACGATCAACGATCAACGATGTACGAAGTCCGATGTTCGATATTCGGTTTTTCAAGTGCCGGTAACACTGAGAGGTCTCGAAAGGTGAATAACGATGATAACACGAGTTTTAATTGTCGATGATAACAGCGCCAACCTTTATATGCTGGAAAGCCTGCTTAAAGGGCACGGCATGGAAGTGACTTCGGCAGAAAACGGTAAAGATGCCCTTGAAAAAGCCAGGCTGAGTCCTCCTGACCTTATTGTTTCAGATATTCTGATGCCGGTGATGGATGGGTATACATTATGCCGCGAATGCAAATCAGATGATCGGCTTAAACATATACCCTTTGTGTTTTACACCGCCACATATACCGACCCTAAAGATGAGGCTTTTGCTTTGAGCCTCGGGGCGGAGCTATTCATCATCAAACCCCAGGAACCGGATATATTCATGAATATAATAAAAGATGCATTGGAAGAAAACTATGCTGTTAAGCAAATGGAGACTCAGCCTCTCGGTGAAGAAATGGAGTTTTTCAGACAGCACAATGAAGTTCTTTTCAAAAAACTTGAAAAGAAAATAGTGGATCTGGAGATTGCCAACAGCAAGCTTAAGAACGCAGAGAAAAAATACAGGACGCTGGTTGAAAATATCCCGCAAAAAATATTCACAAAAGACAGAAACTCGGTTTATGTATCTTGCAACGAGAACTTTGCCCGCGATTTAGGCATAACTCCTGAGGAATTTGAAGGGAAGAACGATTATGTTTTTTTCCCCAGGGAATTGGCCGATAAGTACAGGGCCGATGATAAACGGATTATGGAGTCAGGGAAAATAGAAGAGATTGAAGAGCAATACATGCAGGGAGGGCAGGTTTTATGGGTGAATACAATCAAGACACCCATCCGGGATGCGCAGGAGAATATTACGGGAATACTCGGAATATTCAACGATATTACAGAGAAAAAGCAGTCGGAGAAAAAATTAAGGGAGGAGGAAGAACGCAATCATTGCCTGATAGATGCGATTGGACAGAGCAATATAGGTCTGTTTCTGGTGGATGCCGGCTTTCGGGTGCGTTTCATGAACCAGCAGCTTATTGAGGTGTTTGGCGATCAGACGGGGCAAATCTGTTACGAAGGCTTGGGTAAGGCCAGCTCACCCTGTAGCTACTGCAGACTGGATGAAGTGGTACAAGAGAAAAAGCTTGTGTATTACCAGCCAACCACAGCCATAGGTAAGATATACGACATCGTTGCGACACCTTTTATTGATACAGACGGTACAACGTGTAAACTTGAAATAATCCAGGATATAACAGAGCGCAGACTTGCGGAGAAAGCGCTGCTGGAAAGCGAAAAAAAACTGCGTCGATTTTACGAATCCGGCCTGATCGGCGTGATTTACTGGAACATGAACGGCCAAATTATTGATGCCAATGACAGGTTCCTTGAAATGGTCGGCTACACAAGGGATGAGCTTGCTGCAGGCCGGATCGACTGGGTCAATATGACTCCGCCTGAATTTCGACATCTCGATGAAAATGGTATTAAGGAACTCAAGGCCACAGGTGTCAACAAAACGCCTTTTGAGAAACAATACATCCGCAAAGACGGGTCCCGGATTCCAATCATCCTGGCCGCGGCAACGCTGGATGAGGAAGGCTTTAACGGCATCGCATTTGTCCTTGACATCACAGAGCGAAAACAGGCTGAGGAAGAAATACGCAAACTCAACACCGAGTTGGAGCAGCGTGTTATAGAGCGTACCGCCCAGCTTGAAAGCGCCAATAATGAGCTTGAATCGTTCAGTTATACAGTATCGCATGACCTCAAGTCACCCTTGCAGCATATAACGGGTTTTGCTGAATTGCTTAATAAGCGTGAGTATGAA
>JAABQB010000094.1 GCA_011391695.1 Desulfobacteraceae bacterium
TTCCTAAATCAATAGGAAAAACAGATAGATAATGACCAGTTGCCTATAAACTGTCAATTACCATTTTGTTACGTATAGCGAGTGGTTATCATCACTTTAATTTCGAACCAAAAATCGTTGATAAGTAGGTGGAGCCGATACCCGGCACCTTTGATATTTTTCTTTGTCTTGCATTCGCATTATGGGTTGAAGTCAGCAACCAGAATGAGTCAGCTTGAATTAAATTGCAAATAGGGTTTAATCCCGGGTCTGCGTTTACATTACCGTGCTCGGCATAAAATCAGGATAAACCGAAGATGTTTTTGACTGCCTTATACATTATATATCCTCCTGAAACGTTCCATGCATTAAAACCCTTTTGTCTTAATATTCTTGAAGCAAAATAAGACCTTTTACCCACAAGACAGTACAGCCAGATATCCCGGTTTTTAGGAATTTCATCAAGCCTTAATCTTATGCTGTTCAAAGGAATATTGACCGCGCTTTTATGATGTCCCCGCACAAATTCAGCCGGGTCTCGCACATCTATTATATAGGGATCCGAACCGGGAAGATCTTCCCAGTGCTTTATAAAAGAATAACCCTTGAGCACGTTTGCAGCTATCATGCCTGCCATGTTGACGGGATCTTTTGCGGAACCATACTGGGGAGCATAGCAGAGTTCGGCTTCTTCAAGGTCAAATACAGTCCCGTTTTTCTGTATGGTTGCCGCGATGACATCGATTCTCTTTTCAACTCCTTCAAAGCCTACAGCCTGTGCGCCAAGAACCCGCCCGTTATCCCTGGAGAATATGAGTTTCATGGTTATAGTTTTTGCGTCCGGATAGTAGATGGCATGATGATCGGGATGGAGATATATCTTTTCATACGGTATGTGAGTGCCGTTTTTTTCATGCCTTTTTATGGCCTTTTCCGTAAGACCGGTTGAAGCTATCGTCATGCCCATTATACCGCATACGGCGGTAGCCTGTATGCCTCTGAATGATTTTATTTTATCGGACGTTCCGAATATGGATTCCGCCGCAATCCGGCCCTGCCTGTTTGCCGGTCCGGCGAGAGGGATCAGGCTCTGTCCACCCGTCAGGAAGTCTTTTACTTCTACGGCATCGCCGACCGCCCAGATGTTTTCGTCGCTTGTCCGCATGAATTCATCTACGACGATCCCTCCAAGAGCGCCTATCGAAAGCCCGGCATCCTTTGCGATCTGAATTTCAGGCCGAACGCCTATGGAGAGTATAACCATGTCGGCAGGAACCGCGTTTTCCGATTGCAGCTTTACGGATATTGAGTCGTCGTTTTCTTTGCTGAATCCTGAAACGGCGGAACCGAGCATTAAGGATACTCCGTTTGCCTCGAGATGTTTATGTATGAATGCCGCTATTTCAGGGTCTATTGCAGGCATAACGTGCTGCTGCATTTCAATTATGGTGACATGAATGCCGAGTCTTCTCAAGTTTTCCGTCATTTCAAGCCCGATAAATCCTCCGCCGACAATTGCCGCTCTTTTAACTTTTTTTTCTTTAATCCATTTAATGATTTCCCTTGTATCCGGGATATTGCGGAGTGTGAATATTCCCGGAAGATCGATTCCTTCAAGTTTCGGCTTTAAAGGCGCTGATCCAGGGGAAAGAAGAAGGGCATCATATTTTTCACTGTAAACCTTTCCCGTTTTGAGATCTTTTACCTCAATCTCCTTCTTTTTTCTGTTGACCGAAAGAACATTGCTCTGATTTCTTACATCAACTTCGAACCATTCAAGAAAAAGTTCCGGAGATGCAATAATGAGGTCGTCTTCGCTGGTAATAACATTCCCAATGTAATAAGGAAGCCCGCAATTTGCGAAAGAGACATAAGGACCCCGTTCAAATATCACGATTTCGGCATCTTCTGAAAGTCTTCGCGCCCTTGCCGCACATGATGCGCCGCCCGCTACACCGCCGACAATAAGCAGCCTTTTTCTGTTTGCCATGTTTTGATCCTCCAATTTTTTACGTCGTTCGTACATCGAACATCGTACTTCGAAATTCGATGTGCGATATTCGATATTAGGCAGTCCACACTACCTCTGCCAGATCATTTAATCAGATGTTATACCGTGATTCCTGAATATAATGCCCCGCTTTCCGTGTCAAGATAAGTGCCTTTTCCGGCATCCGATTAAAAACGGTTTGTTTTATTTGCCTTCCTTGGATATAAGATGACTTTGAAAAAGTCAGGATCTCACACCAAGCCACAAAGATCACAAAGTTAACATATTAATATTAAATGATTTTTTCTTCGTGTTCTTAGTGTCTTTGTAAGAAAATATAGTTTTTACGAGTTTATCAATAAGGAGGAGAATGTAAATGCCGAACAACGAACAGAGTTTTAAAATTAATGTCGAAGTTGACAAGGATAATCTTTATCTGGAAGAGTCTTTTACCGATTTAAAGGCAGGTTCCATAAGGAGGCTTACCCCTGTAGCGGCTGATGGTTCGGAGGACAAAAGCCGCAAAACACTTTTTATGGCCCATACCCAGCTCATGACACAGATGGGGCTTTTACCTATACAATGTGAGCTTGAAGCTGAAACTCTTAATGATGCGGTAGAAAAATTTCCTGCAGCAGTTAATGAAGCTGTGGAAAATCTCATTGAAAAGGCTAATGAAATGCGTCGCCAGGAAGCCTCACGCATCATAGTACCGGGCTCGGAGATGAGGAATATTCACATGAAATAAAAGTATGGTGCGAAGGTTTTAATCATGCAAAAAAACAGAAAAGCTATTGTCGGCTGGGCTTTGTATGACTTTGCAAACTCAGCATTTGCCACTACAGTTATGGCAGGCTTTTTCCCTTTATTTTTCAAGCAATACTGGAGCTTTGGAGCTGATGTAAACCTCAGTACCGCAAGGCTGGGTTTCGGAAATTCTATTGCAAGCCTCTTTATTGCTTTAATTGCGCCGTTAATTGGGGCAATTGCAGACAGGGGATCAATAAAGAAGAAGTTTCTCGTCTTTTTTGCCTACCTTGGCATTATAATGACCGCATCTCTTTATCTTGTTCAAAAAGGGGACTGGATTCTCGCCGTCATTTTTTATTCAATCGCAGTCATAGGTTTTTCAGGAGCAAACATTTTTTACGATTCCCTCCTGCCGGACGTGGCGGACAGGGATGAAGCGGATTATGTTTCCGGCCTGGGATATGGCCTTGGATATCTTGGCGGGGGTCTTCTGTTTTTGTTAAATGTTCTGATGACCCTGATGCCGGAAAAATTCGGTTTTGCCGATTCCTCGTCTGCAGTAAGATTTTCTTTTATTTCCGTTTCAATATGGTGGGGTTTTTTTACAATCTTTATCATTTTACTGGTTCCGGAACGAAAGGCCTTTTTATCCAATGATATGAAACTGAATTTTATCAGGGAAGGGTTCAGTCAGTTTATTGAAACATTCAAGAAAATCCGCTCATTGAAAACCGTTTATCTCTTTTTGTTTGCTTACTGGCTTTACATCGATGGAGTTGACACAATTATCCGTATGGCCGTTGATTATGGAATGTCACTGGGATTTGATTCAAAAGACTTGATAGTCTCTCTTCTTGTTGTTCAGTTTATAGGCTTTCCTGCTGCTATCTGTTTCGGAAAACTTGGCCAGGCCTGGGGAGCCAGGCGGGCTATATTTCTTTCTATCGGCATCTATATATTTATTACTATCTGGGGAAGCATGATGACGACAAAAACAGAATTTTATATTCTTGCCGTAATTATCGGCCTTTCTCAGGGCGGAATACAGGCGCTCAGCCGTTCATATTATTTGCGTCTTATTCCTGCAGATAAAGCCGCAGAGTATTTCGGGTTTTATAATATGGCAGGTAAATTTGCTGTTATTATCGGTCCGGCCCTGATGGGATCTGCAGGCCTTTTTGCAAAAAAATTGTTAATGCCTCCTTTCCCGTCGGCCCATGAAGCGGAATATATCGGACGGATTGCTTCGCGGATAAGCATCGCTTCTATCCTGATTCTCTTTATAGCAGGTGGAATTCTTTTTTATTTTGTCAAGGACGACAGACTTGTAAATGTGTCAATCCGGGAACTTGATGCTCTCGTTGTAAGTCGGAGTTTTTTTTATGTCATTCCCGCGAAAGCGGGGCACGTAGTGAAGCACCAGCGCTATCCAGTCTTTTCAAATAGTTCTGGACTCCCGTTTTCACGGGAGTGACGGGATTTTAACTTTTTACGAGAGCATCAAACTTGACACCCTCGTAAAAAGTCAAAAAATGACTTTTTACTTGGCGGGAAAGGGGTTCCCCTCTCCCGCCGCTTGAAGTAAATTCAAGCGGTTCCACCCT
>JAABQB010000095.1 GCA_011391695.1 Desulfobacteraceae bacterium
AGGTCTTATTGAAAACATCGGTGATAAACAAAAAAAAGCGGTGTTTTCTCGCAAAAATCTTTCGAAGGAAAAAATCGGAACTGAAACGGACTGTAAAAATCACCGCCATGCTGTCGGGCTTGTCTTTGATGCAATAGTTGCAAAATCAGGCGGGCCGCTCAAAAGTCTTAAGGAAATATCAGCTATCGGGCATCGAGTTGTCCACGGCAAGGATATTTTTGTGGAACCGGCAGTTGTATCGGATGAGTCTCTTGCCGAAATGAAAAAGCTCACAGACCTTGCGCCACTGCATATGCCTGTCAATATCGCCTGCATTGAAGAATGCATTAAAATTCTTCCCGGAGTTTTACAGGTAGCGCATTTCGATACAAGCTATTACGCCGGAATGCCTGAGTTCTCGTATCTTTATCCTGCTCCTTATGACTGGTATGAAAAATATTCGGTTCGAAGATATGGTTTTCACGGCATCTCTTACCAGTTCGTGAACAGCATGGCCTCTGTCCTCCTTAAAAAACCCCTTGATGAACTCAAGCTCATTTCAACCCACCTTGGGAACGGCGCAAGCATTACAGCTTTCTCGCAGGGACGGGTTCTCGACACGAGCATGGGATTTACTCCCCTTGAGGGACTCATGATGGGTACACGTGCCGGTTATTTTGACCCTGCAATTATTCCATATCTTATTTCAAAGACAGGTTTCAGCCTTGAAGAAATCATAGCAAAGCTCAACAATGAAAGCGGCATGACTGCAATTAGCGGAATTGGCCGTGATATGCGCAGCATAATTGACGCTTCACGGGAGGGCAATACCCGTGCCCGGCTTGCTTTCGACATGTTTGTTCATACCCTGAGAAAATATATCGGCGCATATTTTTTTGCTCTTGGGGGAGCCGATGCAATAATATTTACCGGCGGAATCGGGGAGAATTCACCTGAAGTAAGAGAGGCGGTATTTGAGAATCTTGCGCCGCTCGGCCTTGCAATAGATAAAAATGCAAACCGCTCAATAAAGGGAGCAAAAACGGGATTCATCAATGCGGAAACAAACAAAACAAAGATTCTTGTAATCCCGGCAAATGAAGAGCTGATGATTGCAAGGGAAAGCTATAAAAAACTGGTTCCTGGTTTATAGTTCCTGGTTCCTGGTTAAAATAAAAAAACCGGAGACCAGTAACCAGTAATCAGTAATCGGGGAACAGTGGTCAGGAGTTAGGAAGCGGTAGGGTATTTCACTTGAACCCTTGACCCCTCGAATCCTTGAATCCTTTGTTTTTCTCGATGTACTAAATAGACATAGGAAAAACCATGATTGAAAGAAGCATAACAACAGTAATAGATAAAGAACTTTGCATAGGATGCGGTTTATGCGTCAAAGTATGCCCTATGGATACTATCTCCATGCAGAATGGAAAGGCGGTTGTCACAGGCAAAGAATCTCTTTCCTGCGGCCATTGCGCCGCTGTCTGCCCGGAAGGCGCCATCAGGGTTAACTCGATAGATAAATCCATTTTATCTTACAGCACCTTCAAAGAAGATAAAAAATGGCTCAAGCACGGCGATTTCGACACACCGCAACTTGTACGGCTCATGCGTTCAAGACGCTCCTGCCGCAATTACAAGGAAAAACAGGTCGACAGAAATATTCTTGAGGATCTCGTAAAGATCGGAATAACAGCCCCTTCCGGGACAAATTCACAGGGATGGACTTTTACTATTCTGCCCACACGTGGTGCTGTGCTTGTTCTTGCAAACCAGATAGCGCGATATTTCAAGAAACTGAACAGCATGGCTGAAAAAGGCCACCTCCGCCTCCTTATGAAATTAACGGGCAACAAGGAGCTCGATATTTACTATAAAAATTATTACGAAACGGTTAAAGAAACACTTTCGGATTGGGAAAATAAAGGTCGGGACCGCCTTTTTCATGGTGCGCCATCAGTAATAATAGTTGGCTCCAAACCTGGCGCAACATGCCCCGCCGAAGACGCCCTTCTTGCAACCCAGAATATTCTTCTCGGAGCGCACAGCATCGGACTCGGCTCCTGCCTTATCGGATTTGCAGTATCGGCCATAAAAAGAGACCCTAAAATAAAGCTGACCGTGGGTGTCCCTGCCGATGAAAAAGTATATGCGGTAATAGCCCTCGGCTGGCCTGATGAAAAATATTTCGGCCTCGCAGGAAGGAAACCGGCTGTTGTAAGATATTTTAACAAATAGTATATCGTACTTCGAATATCGGACATCGAATATCAGGAGACAGAAGTCAGGAGACAGGAGACAGAAAATCGTGGATCGTGAGCAGGGGGAAGAGGCCCTGGATCAGTGAATAACTAAACCCTGACAACTGATAACCGACGACTATTCTTTGAACCCTGCCGAAGGCCCGCCAAGCGGTATGGCGGGAACCCTCGAATCCTTGAATCCTTGAACCCTTTATATTACAAGGTAGCTCAATGTCTGTAAAAACATCAATCCCCGGCAAAGGAATCCCGAAGGACGAGTTATTATCCCGAATGGAGTCAATGAGAAATATGGATGCCGATTGGCGGTCCGGGAAAACATGGAGCCTCGTATATTATGCCGGGGAAGATCATACCGGCTTTTTGAAAAAAGCGCACAATATGTTTTTCTCTGAAAATGGTTTAAGCCCGTTGGCTTTTCCGAGTTTAAAAACCTTTGAGAATGAAGTAATCGCCATGACGTCAGGGATGCTGGGAGGAGATGAAAATGTCTTTGGTACAATGACCTCCGGAGGCACAGAAAGCATTCTCATGGCGATGAAGGCTTACAGGCAGTGGGCAAGAAAAACCATGCCTTCCGTAAAAGAGCCGGAAGTTCTCCTTCCTGTAACCGCTCATCCCGCATTTGAAAAAGCCGCCCACTATTTCGATTTGAAAACAGTCCACTCACCGGTCGGGAATGACTTTAAAGCCGATGTCAACGCAACCAGAGAACTTGTATCAGACAACACAATTGTCATGGTAGGATCTGCTCCCGCATATCCACACGGCGTTATTGACCCGATTACCGAACTTGCCGCCATTGCAAAACAAAAGGAAATCGGCTTTCATGTCGATTCATGCCTCGGCGGATTCATGCTTCCGTGGCTCAATAAACTCGGATATCCGATAACACCTTTTGATTTCTCAGTTCCCGGTGTTACTTCCATATCAGCAGACGTACACAAATACGGTTACGCCGCAAAGGGGGCATCCGTTGTGCTTTATCGGAGCAAAGAATTGCGCCGCCACCAGTTCTTTGTCTATTCTGACTGGCCGGGTGGAATATACGCATCTCCTTCCATGACGGGAACAAGGGCCGGAGGATCGATTGCGGCGGCCTGGGCTGCTTTAAATTCGATCGGAGAAGAGGGCTATATGCGCCTTGCGGAATCGGCCATGAAAACCGCAAAGGCCGTCATGGAAGGAATCGGCGGTATAAAAGGGCTTTATATTCTCGGAAAACCGGATATGTCCGTTTTCTCATTTGCCTCAGACACATTCGACATATTTGCGCTCGGAGACGCGATGGACAGGCGGGGTTGGCACCTTGACCGGCAGCAGTTTCCCTCTTCTCTTCATATGATGGTGACTGCCGCCCATGAAAAAGTTGCGGAACCGTTTATATCCGATTTGAGGGAATCCGTCGAAGAGGTAATTACAAATCCGAAAGCATCGGCAGAAGGCACAGCCGCAATGTACGGCATGGCGGCATCGCTCCCGGACAGGAAGGCTGTTGACGGTTTTGTTCTTGATCTAATGGATGAGATATTTGAATAAAAAAAGGCCGCCCCCTGTTAAGAGGACGGCCTTTAAATTATAACAATACCGCTTCTACAGCAATGGAACCATCAGAAGCGCGACAATGTTGATGACCTTGATCATCGGGTTGATTGCAGGACCGGCTGTATCCTTGTACGGATCGCCGACTGTATCGCCCGTGACGGAGGCCTTGTGTCCATCGCTGCCCTTCTTATGAACTTTCCCTGCGGAATCAGTAACGCCGTCTTCAAAGGATTTTTTGGCGTTGTCCCATGCACCGCCACCGCTTGTCATGGCAATAGCCTGGAAGAGACCGGTCAGGATACTTCCCATAAGAACGCCTCCAAGTGCCTCTCTGCCAAGCAGAAAACCTACTACAACAGGAACAACAACCGGGATAAGCGCAGGAACCATCATCTGCTGAATAGCACCCTTGGTCACGATGTCAACACACTTGCCGTACTCCGGCTTTCCCGTGCCTTCCATAATGC
>JAABQB010000096.1 GCA_011391695.1 Desulfobacteraceae bacterium
ATGCCCCATATGAAACATCCGAGAAGAGCAATACCTGCGCCGCCTGTCATACATTGGTTGACCGTCAGGAAAAAGGTCTCTATCATAATCTGTCCTGTAATAAATTCTTTATTTTACTCCCATCTTGGAAAGTTGACTCACAATATCGGCTTCACTCATAAATCCCTCATGCCGATAGACTTCCTTTGCTTCACTGCTGAAAAAAATCTGTGTTGGAATAACACGGACTCCAAACCTTACAGCCGGTTCACGGTCTTCCCAGACATCATAAAAATGGATAACCGCTTTTCCTGTATATTTCTTTTCCATCTTTTCCATAATAGGTGCCATCATCTTGCAGGGAACGCATGATTTGGCTCCAAGATCTACCATAGTGACGGTGCCTTTTGCAGGAATATTATCATTTTTTTCTGCAAAAGCGGTCGTTGAGAGAATAAATAATGCAACAGCAAGCGCTAAAAATGAGACACAGATGATTTTCTTTATATATATCCGGCTTAATAATCTCGTCATTTTTTTATCCACGTTTTTATTTCTTCTTTTTTGGGAATCTTGCCGACACACTTGACCTCGCCGTCAACAATTACGGCCGGTGTTCCAAAAATTCCGTATCCGGCAATTTTCATGATATCGGTCACTTTTTCAATATCTGCCGCAATTCCTTCTTCGGCAACAACCTGCCGGACAATCTCCTCGGTCTGTTTGCATTTGGCGCAGCCGGGCCCAAGTACTTTAATTTCCATTAATTAATCCTCCTTCATCATATAAGAATATTAAAAAGGTATCCTACGATCAGAATTCCAAAACCGACAACACCGGCAAATGTTGCGATCAGCGCGGGTTTTAACACCTTGCGCAGAATGACCATTTCAGGCAGGGAGAGCGCAATCACAGACATCATAAAGGCCAGGACAGTCCCGAGAGCCGCACCTTTTTCAATCAGGGCATGAACCACTGGGATGATACCGGCTGCATTGGAATACATCGGGATGCCGATTAAAACTGCTATCGGAACAGACCACCAAGCGCCTTTTCCCATGATGGATGCCATGAATCCTTCGGGGACATATCCGTGAATGCCCGCACCCACTGCAATGCCCAGAACCACATAAATCCAGACTTTCCCGACAATCTCCTTAACCGCGTCAAAACCATATCGAATCCGGTCCTCCCAGTTCAGATGTTCCTCAACCATTCCATTTCCACCCGCTTGAATCTGTAAGACCCAATCTTCAAGGTGACGTTCCATGCGGAGCCTTCCGATAACCCATCCGGCAATCATGGCAATCAGAAGGCCGGTGCCAAGATAGATGGCTGCGATTTTCCAGCCGAACAGCCCGTAGAGAAGCACAAGTGCGATTTCATTCACCATGGGAGCCGATATTAGAAAAGAAAAAGTGACTCCCAAAGGGACGCCGGTGGTCACAAAACCAATAAAAAGCGGGACGGCGGAGCAGGAGCAAAACGGCGTTACAATGCCGAGAAGTGCGGCAAGGATATTCCCCAACGATTCCTTTTTGCCGGCAAGAATTCTGCGTGTTTTTTCAGGCGTAAAGAAAGACCGGATGATACCGACCCCGAAAACCACAAGGACAAGCAGCATGAGCACTTTCGGTGTTTCATACAGAAAAAACTCAATCGCGCTGCTAAGGTGATTTCCTTCAGGCAGATTCAGCAATCTGTATGTAACTGCGTGTGAAAATTCAGATAGCCGCTGATATATAAGCCACCAGATCACAAGAACTGGTATAGCATAAAGTATATACCGCCTCATTCCATTATTTTTTTCAGCGGCATTTCCAGCATCGGGATTATTTGATACCGTATTGCAGCATTGTGTGTTGTTGATGATTTTCATTCAGAACCCCTATTCTTTTTTTAAGTCAGACGGCAAAGTAAAAAGCTCATTATGCAAGGCGCTCGAATCTTGAGGAATGAAGCGTACTAATTGGTACGCTGCAATGACGAAAGATGAAGCGCAACACAGCAGAATGACTTTTTACAAAGCCGTCATACTTTGCAGATATCTTCCCTGCGTACTTCAGGAAGTATAGCAATCAGTTGTGAAATTTCAGGATCATCCGAAAGCCAGTGTCTCAGGTTGCCCAGAAGGCTTGCCGCATATGGAGAACTGCTCCCGTCCGCAAGATGATAGTTGACCCACAGCCCGTCTTTTTCAGAGCCGACAAGACCGGCATTCTCAAGAATTTTAAGATGTTTTGAGACGCTCGGCTGAGCCATCTGAAGAAGTGCCCGGATTTCGCATACACACATCTTCTTATGCTGAAGCATCTTTAACATCTTTACCCTGTTCGGGTCCGAAATGGCTTTGGCTACTTTAATAAAATCTTTCATACGCTTCCTATATATTCCTTATTGAGAATATAGATTCTGAACTTATCTTTGTCAAGGCAAACATTACGGCCTTATTGGGTTCTGATGGATAATTTAAAATTATTATATGGGAATATTGATGGAGTCGTAAAAAGCCTGTTTCGCAATACAGAGGAAGCGTGAATATGCCTCTTTTTTTAGATATGCGAAATATGAAGTCTCTTTCGCTTGGAAACCGTCTGAAGCAAGCAAAACGGCTTTGGCTCTGACAATCTTTTAATATGTATTCATGTTTTGGGCGAATGGCAATAATCTATGTCTCAACGCTTACGTATACGGTTTTCGTGCTTCACGCATTTCAAAAGAAGACCCGGAAAACAAGCCGGGATGCATGTCCCTATGTACCCCCTCTCTTAAGGTTTTGCCTCAGCCCTGCACGGATAGAATTACTTCTTGAGTGTTATCAAAAATAAGTGTAAAGTCTGACTGCTTAAGTTTCATACCATTAATATAACCGGGAGAAACGATAAATGCTACGATTTATTTTAACAGGTTACATAGAAAATGCTTTATTTCAGGCAGAATATGACAAACTTGAAGATGGAACATTTTCCGGACGTATTCCGGCCTGCAAGGGAGTTATCGCTTTCGGTAAAACATTACGGGAATGTGAAGATGAATTACGCTCAACGCTTGAAGATTGGGTACTGGTTGGCTTGAAGTTAGGACATCCTATTCCTGTTTTAGCTGGATTTGATTTGAATAAGGAACCGATCAATGAGTCGCTGGCAGCCATGTAAGCGTCGTGAGTTCATCAAACGATTGCGACAACTTGGTTTTGAAGGGCCCTATACAGGAACACGCCATCAATTTATGGCTTATAAGGAATACCGTTTAACAATCCCATCGAATACTGAATATTCAGTCCCTCAGTTGCGTATGATGATAAATGAAGTTGAAGGCATTTTAGGACGAATCATTGTTCTTGATGAATGGAACAGCCTATCCTGATAAAGATATCCAGCGGTCGTCCCTGTTCCGATTCAATTCATACAATATCGCCCCCCTCCAGATATCCCCCAAAAAAATCAACAGTATGTATATGGTTCGCGCTACGAAAGTCTTTCAACTTTGAGGTGAAGAATTTCAGCTATCCGTTTTGCCATTGCAGGTGAGAGCCTGCGCTTACCTCTTTCGTAGTCACTGATCATATTTTGGCGGACGCCGAGCTTATCGGCGAGTTGCGATTGTGACAGGTTGGCTTTGAGCCGGGCAGCGGAAAGAAGGTTGCCAATCCTGTTAGACTGCATTTCTTTCCAAAAATCAGTTTCTTCAATAGCTATACTTTCAGACATATCGGATGTCAGAATACTCACTTCGAATTTTTTATTAATCCATTCAATGAGTTCATCAACCTGCTCACCTTGAAGGGATATCTCAATACGGGGCTTTTTCACGAGTGCCAACATAATACACCTCAATTATGATTTCCCCTTGTTTATAAGTCCAGCATGCCACATACTTATAATTTAAATGGCAGTGGTATTTATCCTTACCCAAGGGTGAAAAATTGTGCCAATCTTTTTATATCGGGCCATCTGCTTTCAGGTCTTCAATCAACAAAAACAGTAGCTTCCGAACATTTGATGGAAGCTTTTCCAGTCCACGGAGGGCTTTCTTTTTGATTTTGACCTCAAATTGCATGCAGTAATAATATTACCATATATGGTTATAAGCAAGATAAATTTAATTTGATTTAAAATCGCGCAAAACGCTGAAAGTCTATAAGCATTTCCACTTGCTACCTTGAATCCTCGACTCCTTTTTCCTTTCCGCCCACACGCCTTCCGCCTGCCGCAGG
>JAABQB010000097.1 GCA_011391695.1 Desulfobacteraceae bacterium
CGACATAAGCCAGAAAAGCAGGGTCAAAAGTGCTTTTGGCGAGACCGGAAAGAACAAGGGCGGACATTACTATCCAGTAATTGGGGAAAAAACCCACAGCAAGCATCCCGGCTGCAAGCATTGCTAGTCCTGAAAGCATCATGGTTCTGTACCCGATTCTGTCGGCTACCGGGCCGAGAAACATCCCGAAAATAGCTGCCGCCTGGTTACCCGCAATCATTGAGGTTACAGCAGTGACATGAACTCCCAGCCCACGGCTGATAGCAGGTGCAAAAGGATAGGGAAAACGCCTCGCGGTATTAAGCAGAATCCGGCAGATTGTTGCGAATATGATACTGACTGCAAGTTTTTTATCAATCATATCCGACCCGTTATTTAACGATTCAGGTTTGCCTTTTACCATATCTCAAACATCTCATATTATGCCAATATTATGTCAAGCTGTTGGCATTTATTTTTAGTGATGCTATAAGTTTATAACGAGTCCATATAGCCATTGCATCATAATAAAGCAAGGCGAGATATTTAATAAATTTGCTTTCTTTTGGTAATATGCAGTGTTATCAGGAATAAGAGAGAAGAGCCCGATTCACCATCCTTAAAATTATGGATCATCTCCAAAAGAGTTGATGATTTAATGAGGATTTTAGGGGTCAAGGATTCCAAGGTCAAAGTGACACAAAGTGAAGCATCAGCGCTAAATACTTTGGGATATTCAAACCTCTAAATGCTGTAAAAGAAGCATATCTTCAGACCTTGAGCCGTGCGATCCGAATATAGGGAATTAAACAAAGGATACGAACACGTATGCGCATTAAAATACACCAGATTCTTCTTCCTCTCGATTACGAAGAGAAAGATATACTGAAAGCTGCAGCCGCAAAAGTAAAATGCAGTGAAAGCCTTATCTCAGGCCTGAAAGTTATCCGCCGTTCAATAGACGCAAGGAAACGCAGTGAGGCGCCTTTTTTTTCAATGCATGTTGAAATTGAAATATCGGAATCAGCCGGTTTAAAGCTGACGGATGACAAAGATATCCAGATAATTTCCGGGGAACAGATATTTCCGGAAATACAGATCCCGAACATATCCGGGAAAGAAATAAGCCGACCTGTCGTTATTGGCGCCGGTCCTTCCGGCCTCATGGCAGCTCTTATCCTCGCGGAGGCCGGCCTCTCTCCCCTTCTGATTGAACGTGGCTCTCCGGTTAATAAACGGACTCCCGAGGTTTCTTCTTTCTGGAAGAAAGGCGAGCTGAATCAGGAAGGCAACGTTCTTTTCGGAGAAGGAGGAGCCGGACTTTTTTCCGACGGCAAACTGACCACGCGAAGCAAGGACAGGCTCAGAGTCCGCCGATTCCTCGAGACGCTTGTAAAATGTGGGGCTCCTGAAGATATTCTCATCGATGCCGAACCGCATCTCGGAAGCGATCTTTTAAAAAAAATCGTCCCGGCCTTCCGGAACCTCATTGAAATAAACGGCGGTGAGGTGCGGTTTCATTCCAGATTCGAGGGGATTCATGTCGATAAAAACCGGCTTCGCGGAATTATTATAAACGGAAGGGAGATAGAAACAGAAAGCTGCATACTTGCAACCGGTCACAGCGCCCGTGATGTATATAAAATACTTGCCGAATCAGGCGTAATGCTGGAACAGAAAGCATTTGCCGTAGGTCTTCGTCTTGAAATACCCCAGAAACGTATAGACCAGGCCCAATGGGGAAGCTTTGCCGGACACCCCCGCCTGGGAGCTGCGGGATTCCGTCTTACACTCAAAAATGACGGAAACAGGCGCGCCTGTTATACTTTCTGCATGTGTCCCGGCGGCACAGTAATTCCCTGCGCATCATCCGAAGGATATTTAACCACTAATGGGATGAGCCTTTCAGCCCGGTCGGGACCATTCGGAAATGCGGCTTTTCTTGTTCCGGTTGATCCGTCTGATTATCCGGCAGAATATCCGGAGGCAAATGGAATACATCGCATTCTTTCCGGAATAGAATTTCAGGGCAGAATCGAAAACCTTGCATATGTTGCAGGTGGAAGCGATTTTTCTCTTCCTGCAGCACCCCTTTCAGATTTTTTAAAAAATAGGCATCCTGATATTCTTCCTGAAAAACGTTCATGGCCCAGATCCCGGCCTGCAGATTTGCATCTTGTTCTCCCCGGTTTTGTCTGCGATACACTTTCTGTTGCCATCCCGAAAATGCTTCGTCTCCTTGAAGGAGTTTCACCCGAAGAAGCGCTTCTTTATGCCCCTGAAACAAGAAGCTCAAGCCCTGTTCGTATTTCCCGCAAGGAAAACGGTGAGTCTGTGAACGTATCCGGCCTCTTCCCGTCAGGTGAAGGAGCCGGTTATGCAGGAGGTATTGTAAGTTCGGCTGTTGACGGACTTCGAGCGGCTGAGGCGGTCATTTCCTTTTCTTGTTGTAAACACTGAGCCATTCATCGTGGAATTCATCAAACCGGTTCTTCTCTATCGCGCCCCTGATCTCTTTCATGAGGTCCTGGTAGAAGGTTAAATTATGGATGGTAAGGAGCGTTTCAGCGAGAGGATCCCGTGAAAAGAGTAGATAACGCAGGACCATGCGGGGGTACGTCCTGCATGTATAACAATTGCACTTCTTATCGAGCGGGAACTTATCCTTCCGGTAGGTTTTATCAAGTATTCTGATCTTGCCCATACGTGTAAAAAGGGTTCCCTGTCGGGCATAGCGTGTCGGAATTATGCAATCAAACATGTCCATGCCCCTTTGCACTGCAGCGAGTATATCTTCAGGCAGGCCGACTCCCATTAAATATCTCGGCTTATTTTGGGGTAAGAAATGGACCGTTACTTCGACCACTCTTTTCATAAGTTCAAAACCTTCACCCACACTGACTCCGCCAATCGCATAACCGTTAAAGGGGATCGAGGTAATTTCAAGGGCGCTTTTCTGACGAAGTTCCGGAAAAATACCGCCCTGAATGATTCCAAACATAAACTGGTAATCCTTCAACTCAACGTCCCTGCACCTCTTTGCCCAGGCGGTTGTCCGGTCGACAGACTGTTCTATGTACTCTCTCGATGCAGTATGCTCAACACATTCATCAAAGGCCATAACGATATCGGCGCCGAGATCCCGCTGAATCTCCATCGATTTTTCAGGCGTAAGGAAAACCCTTTCACCGTCCTCCTCGTATGAAAATGAAACCCCTTCATCGCTTATCTCTTTTCCGGGAAGGGAAAACACCTGGAAACCTCCCGAGTCGGTGAGGATGGTCTTATCCCAGCCCATGAAACGGTGAAGACCGCCCAACCGTTTGACCGTGGCAAGCCTTTCTCCGAGGGAAAGATGGTAAGTATTTGCGAGAATAACTTCCGAATCGGTCTCAGCAACATCTCTTGGCGTTGTTGATCTGACAAACCCCGCGGTGCCGACAGGCATAAAAGCAGGTGTTTGAACTTTCCCGTGAGCGGTTGTAAATTCACCCCTCCTTGCGCCGCATGAATCGACTGCAATCAGGTTAAAACCTATATCTTTTGAATTCATTTTATTTGTTTCCTGTTTTTATCCTATTATTCCAACAACAGCCCCTTCTCATATTCACTTTATACGTATTACGCTTTTACTGATAATAAACACTTTTTGCATAAGAGTTCAATTATAATTATTTGATTTTAGACAAATATCGGTGTAAATAAATCGTTAATTCAATGGTCGGTTTAAAAAATAGCAGAATTACGTATTACGTATATTAATTGTTCGACTACAACAAATCATAATAGATTTTCTTGACTAATCATAGCAAATATGCTATAAGGCTTTCATGAATTGGACGATTACTTACTACAGCGAGTCGGTTCAGAATGAAATACTTGCTATGCCT
>JAABQB010000098.1:0-280 GCA_011391695.1 Desulfobacteraceae bacterium
CAAGAATACGTGCGTAATCAGCTAATATACTGTCGGGCCAGGATTCAATTTCGTCTTTAACGCGTGAGTGAAAATACTCTATAGCGTATTTCATGATTTAAATGTTAGCAGATTTGCTATCTTTTGTCAACCTGTTTGACACCTCAAAAAAAAGATCCCATCCTGCGGATATGATGAGCTTATCATAAAATATTTCATGGATCGCGTGAGACTCTTAAAGAAAATAAATCTTTCTATGTTTTCTTTTTACAGCCTGATTAGAATCTGTTATATGCTCCTG
>JAABQB010000098.1:289-3761 GCA_011391695.1 Desulfobacteraceae bacterium
AGGTAAGCGCAGTTGCTAAAGCTGTAATACGCGGAGAGAAACTCGCAAAGGCGAATAATTATTTGCTGTTAGATGAACAAGTTTAAAAGTTTAGGACGTCCCCTAAAATCCCCCAAAAACTTAAACAGCAAAGAAACGCATAATTTCATGGGCCCTATAATTTTTCAAGGCGGCATAGACCTTAAAATTCCACTTCCATGAAGCTCATTTAATCAGATAATTTTACCTCGTCAGTCAATTATTTTAAACCGAAATCAGACTTTCTGATTAAAAGACTATATCAATAATTCAAATGAGTTAAAGCTGTACTTATATTTTGATGAACGTCCCCTATCCTTTACCCCAACCCCCACCCGACTGTCCGATTCACCTCTGAAAAATTGAGTTGTTATTAATGAATATTTGGTATATTAAGATAGTTGTAAAAAGTTGCTGCCTGTTCCGACAAATATGAACGGAGGTGATTAACATGCATCCAAGAACAAAATACGAGGAGGAGATACTCAAAGAAATGAGTATATTACCGGAACATCTTCAACAAAAGCTGTCAAAAATAGTGCTTTTTTTGAAAAAGGAGATGGTTGAAGACAGGCTTGATGAATTAAAAGCAACGGATGATTTTTTATCTGTATGCGGAAAATGGAAAGACTATCGGCCGGTCGAGGATCAGGTTAGTGATATTATTGCTCACAGGAAATCTACAGATAGGACCGAAAATTTATTTTGAACTATTTGCTCGACACAAACATCTGTATATACCTCATTAATGGGAATAACCTCCTGATAAATAAAGTTAAGGAGATTGGTATATTTTCAATTGGAATATCTAATGCGACATTGGCTGAGTTGTATTTTGGCGCCTATAATTCAAAGCATATCAAAGAAAATTTGCGAAACATTTCAGCTTTTAAGAGAAATTTAAGTATTTATTCGGATAGCAGCGGTTCGGCTGAAATTTTTGGGGAAACAAAGGCGAAATTAAAAGCGTCGGGATGCATGATTGAAGATTTTGATATTTTGATTGCCAGTATCGCTATAGCCAATAATTGTATTCTGGTAACAAACAATCTTGATCATTTTGAAAGAATTGATGCAATACAATTAGAGAATTGGTTAGATAAAACATGACAAAACCGGCTGGGTATAAACTGTCCACCCGTGGCTGGTTTTAATCCGACCGCTGACAAAAGTGAATAAGTTTAAATGTTTAGGCCCCTGAATTCCTCCTATTCGTTTCTATGCCTTCCGCAGTTTAATAGGTTAATGCTCTATAGACTCAGCCAAGCAAGCTCTGCACGAATGTCCCCAATTTATCCAACAACTTATATATTGATGCAGTCCCCTAAATACCTCCTCATAAAAAAATGCTTGATCTATGTTCGCGCAATGTGTATGTTCATAAATAATGAACAAATGAATAGGATGAACATATGGTTAGACGAATCTACAAAAACACCGAAGATGAAACCCTCCGGAAAGCTGTTGAGGCATTCCGGAAGAACGCTCCCATGCAGGCCACGATCGGAACATTGGAGGCGGAACAGCCCCCTGAGGCTGAGCTGCAGCCGAATCGGTTATTGTGTATGACCACTCAAGGCAGAGAATTTCTTTATCATGCGGCAATCAAAACCGCTGTCACGAAAGCAAACCGGCTTCTACTTCTCTTAGATAGGGAACATCTTCCACATCCGATTCTGATCGTCACAAAATATATCAATCCGCAGTTGGCAGAGCAGTTGAGGGCTGACGGCATGGAATTCATTGACGCCGCCGGCAATGTATTTCTCAATCAGCCGCCTCTGTACGTGTTCATCAAGGGAAACAGACAGATGGAACCCCTCAGGCAGGGTCGGACGAAAAGAGTCTTCAAGCCCGCCGGACTACGGATGATTTTTGCCCTTCTGTGCAACCCCGGTTTGGAAAACCGGACATTCCGAGATATTGCCGCAGCCGCAGGCGTAGCCCTCGGAACCGTCGACTGGATTATCCGAGAGCTTAAGGATCTGGGTTTTCTCGTGGCCATGGGGAAGGAAGGATATAAACTTATCAGGAAGGAAGTTTTATTGCAGCGCTGGGTAGCAGCCTATCCGGAACAGTTGAAACCCACACAGACGCTCGGACGTTACCGGGGCGATCACGGCTGGTGGCAGCGCAAAAACCTGAATCCCATGAAAGCACAGTGGGGTGGAGAGGTTGCCGCGGCCAGGATGACGGATTATCTGAATCCCCAGATTATCACGATATACACAACGGCTCCGGAACTCAATCGATTGTTGATAGACAACCGGCTCAGAAAAGATGCCGATGGAGATGTCGAATTTCTTGAACGATTCTGGAATCCGGACAAAATACAGCCTGATGATGAATGGGTGCATCCGGTCCTCATTTACGCCGATCTTCTGGCTACGGGGAACCAGAGAAATATCGAGACGGCAAGGATGATCTATGAGCAACATATCGTTCGACTTGTCAGGGAAAATTGATCAACCGATCATAAACGCACTTTTTCTGCCCCTTCTTCCTCGTGGGCGCCTCCGCAAGGGATATCCTTCTAAAACACTGTTATGGGATAGATCATCCACGAGCTACCAGGGATCTCGATTTGGGAGTCAGGGTTGACGGATGGGAAAAGTATAACCGATTAACGGACGCCTTGATTGCCACCGGAAAAATCATCGCCATGCGGGAACGGCAAAGATTCTGCTTCGACACCGTTCTGATCGATATAATTCCGTTTGGCGCCATCGCAGACGAACACAAAAGAATCCGTTGGCCGCCTGAACATGAAATATTCATGAGCCTGTTCGCTTTTGAGGAATCTTACGAATATGCCCTCACAGTCAGGTTAAGTTCCGATCCAGAGCTTGAGATCAGATTGCCAACCTTGCCTGGCCTGGCTTTGATGAAGATTATTTCGTGGGAAGAGAGATACCCTGAACGCGCCAAGGATGCTGAAGACTTGTCGTTGATCATGAATTCATACGAAAACGCTGGAAACTTTGAGAGATTGTACGGTCAGGAGCAGAACTTGCTACAGGCAGAGAGTTTCGATACCCGGCTCGCCGGCATCCGCTTGCTCGGTCGCGACATGGCGAAAATAGCAGACCACAAAACGGCGGAAGTCGTCCGCAGGATTCTCTATAACGAAACGGACCGGGTATCTCAGTACAGATTGGTTGTCGATATGGTCCGCGGAAAACCAGGGTTTGATGAGGCATTCGCCGAGATAAGGCTTCAGGTTGAGAAGCTGAAAGAAGGATTTCTTGAAGTAATAACGATCTGATTTTTGATAGATTGATGCTTTTCTATTGTCCTCAGGTTTTCGCTACAGTTTTTTTTGGCGAAACGAAAATTGATTATGGCTGATATAGCTGACGACCGTTAGAAGAAGTGTGATAATAGCTGCTGCAATCTTCGGATCCAATTCAAGGAGCTCGACAAAGATCGGGAGAAGAATCAAACTTATAACAAA
>JAABQB010000099.1 GCA_011391695.1 Desulfobacteraceae bacterium
TAAATAGAGGCCACCTTTGATCTTTTAAACCGAGGTTTCAAAGATATCATCCGGTATTAGCCCGCCTTTCGGCGAGTTATCCCAAATTTAAAGGAAGATTACCCACGCGTTACTCACCCGTGCGCCACTTTACTATCTTTAGCAAGCTAAAGAGTTCTCGTGCGACTTGCATGTGTTAAGCACGCCGCCAGCGTTCATTCTGAGCCAGGATCAAACTCTCCAATTAAACTATCGAATTGTTGCATGCATATGCATGCGTGAGACCTAACTCACAAGCTGTCACTATTTAGTTTTCAAAGATCAAGTAGCCGCTGAAACAGCAGCCGGTATTTTAACCAAAAGAAGTTTAATATCTTAAGTCATCTTTTGTGTCAAGAAATATTTTTATTATTTATAAGACTATTTCTTTTTAAAGGACACAATCGATTTGAAAAGAATTATTAAATACTATTTTTCCTCCTGCTTTGTCAAGCAATTTTTTATACGCCGAACCTTTTTATTTAAAGCGTTCCAAGCATTAAAAAAAGAGCTTCTCTCTTACCTTTGTGCATGTTGTCTGTCAACAAAAAATAAACTCTTTTAAATAAACTACTATTATTTATTTGCTGAAGAAAGTATCGGACAAAACAAATAAAGAGAAGCGCTATTTATACTCAGAGACTGGCTATGTCAAGCGATATTCACCTGTTTATTTTGATTTTATGGAAACGTTTTTTTCCCGATCTTAATAAGATTTCCATCTTATTGATATACTTTAAAGTAATCAATTCATCGAACTTTTCAATACGCCTGTCGTTTATATATGCGCCACCTTGTTCGATCAGTCTTCTTGATGCTCCGCCTGATGAGGCCAGTTTTACATCATGAAACAGTTTAAAAGCCGGTATTCCAGGATTAAACATATCCGCATTCATGTATGAACAGGGAACTGAGGCCTCTTCCATTACCGAATTATCCCTTGGTACTGAACTGGACTTTAAAATATTATCCGGGACAAAGCGTTCACCGAAAACACTTGCCGCCGCTCTCCAGGCCTTAACAGCCTCATCACGTCCGTGCGCAAGTAATGTTGTTTCAAATGCAAGTATAGTTTTGGCGCTGTTCAAATCAGATCCATGCAAATTGCCTGTTTGTTTTATTTCATTCATCGGCAAAAATGTGAAAAGTGCTAAAAACCGCTCTACATCCCTGTCATCGGCATTTATCCAGTACTGGTAGTAATCATAAGGAGTTGTCCTTTCGGGATCCAGCCAAACCGCACCTTTTGCTGTTTTCCCCATTTTGGCGCCGTTGCTGGTTTTTATCAACGGGAATGTAATTCCGAATGAATTATCTTTCCGGACTTTTCTTATAAGTTCTATTCCGGCGACAATATTCCCCCACTGATCGCTCCCTCCCATTTGGAGCCTGCACCCGTATTTATCGAATAGTTCCAAGAAATCATATGCCTGCAACAGCATGTAATTAAATTCAATGAAGCTGAGTCCTTCTTCAGAATCAAGTCGTAGTTTGTAACTTTCAGCTTTTATCATTCTATTGACTGAAAAATGCCTTCCAATATCCCTTAAAAACGGAATGTATTTCAGTTCGGAAAGCCAGTCGTTATTGTTAACCATAAGCGCTTTCCCATCGCTAAAATCAATAAATCCGGAAAGTTGTTTTTTTATTCCCCTGGCATTCTCTTCGACCATTTCAGGGGTTAACAGCTTCCTCATCTCAGTTTTTCCGCTTGGATCACCGACAAGACCTGTTCCGCCTCCTACAAGCGCTATAGGTCTGTGGCCATGATTCTGCATATGGGCAAGCGCCATGATCGGAACAAGACTTCCTACATGCAGACTCGACGCGGTAGGATCAAAACCTATATAACAAGTCACCTTATTATGCCGGATATAGTCTCTGAGTTCCTCGTCATGAGTGGTTTTCTCAATAAAACCTCTTTCTTCAAAAACATCCGTTAAGCTGGCCATTTCTCCCTCATTTGTTTGCAAACTCTACTGCTCTCGTTTCGCGTATTACTATCACCTTTATCTGCCCTGGAAAGACAAGTGTTTCTTCTATTTTCTTTGCGATATCCCTGCTTAACAGCACCGAATCTTCATCCGTTATAATGCCGCTTTCCACGATTACCCTGAGTTCCCTTCCTGCTTGGATAGCATAGGTGTTTGAAACTCCTTTAAACGAATTTGCTATTTTTTCCAAATCTTCCAGTCTTTTAATATAATTTTCGAGCAATTCTTTCCTAGCTCCCGGCCTTGCTCCCGAGAGGCCGTCAGCAGCCTGCACAAGATAAGCATATACCGATGCCGGCTGGACATCTTCATGATGTGCGGCAACTGCATGAATAACTTTGGGGGCTTCGCCAAATTTCTTTGCAAGGTTTGCCCCGATGACGGCATGCGGCCCTTCTACTTCATGATCAATTGCTTTTCCGATATCATGCAACAAGCCCATACGTCTCGCAAGCTTTGAGCTAAGACCCAGTTCTGAGGCCATTATTCCGCTCAAAAAACCGACTTCGATTGAATGCTGCAGGACATTTTGCGCATAACTTGTTCTGAATTTCAATCTCCCTATGTACTTGATAAGTTCGTTATGAATTCCATGTACACCCAAATCAAAGGCGGCCTGCTCTCCTGCCTCTTTAATTGCCTGATCTACTTCAAGTCCGACTTTTTTCACAATATCCTCTATTCTGGCCGGATGAATTCGGCCGTCGGATATAAGTCTCATCAGTGATATGCGTGCCACTTCCCTTCTTACAGGATTAAATCCCGATAAAATTACTGCTTCAGGAGTATCGTCTATTATAAGATCGATCCCAGTTGCGGCTTCAAGCGCCCGGATGTTACGCCCCTCTCTTCCTATAATTCTTCCTTTCATTTCATCATTAGGCAGTTGAACAACAGAAACGGTCCGCTCGGCAACATAATCTCCCGCATATCTCTGTATAGCGGTTGCCATAATGTTTTTTGCTTTCTTTTCGGCCTCTTCTTTTGCTTCATTTTCGATCTTTTTAATCAGTTTTGCAGCGTCATGCCTTGCTTCATTCTCCATGGCCCTGACCAGAAGATCCTTGGCCTGTTCGGCGGTAAGATCGGATATTCTTTCGAGTTGTTTTTTCTGCTCCTCGATCAGCTCATTATATTTAATTTCGCTTTGTTCAATATTTTCTTCCCTTTTTTGGAGTATTGCTTCTTTTCGTGATATTTCGCGGTCTCTCCTCTCAATCTGCTCAAGCTTGTTATCTATACTTTCCTCTTTTTGAATTAATCTCTTTTCCCGTTTCTTCAGCTCAATTCTTGTTTCTTTAGTTTCAATATCAAACTCGCTTTTCATTCTGAAAAGTCTGTCTTTGGCTTCAACCTGAGCTTCTTTAACAACAGCTTCCGACGTTATTTTCGAAGCCTCTATTATTCTGGAAGCTTCATTTTCAGCTGCCTTGATTTTCCGGGAAGTGACTGTACCTTTTACCCAATAGGAAATGGCATATCCCATACAAAATAAGAGAATGCCGATTAATATATATTGATACATTACTAATCTCCAGTTTTTAACTGTTTATCTGTCTTCAAAATGCCAAGGATAGCCTGTGATATTCAATAAAAAAGATGAAACATGTGACCATCTTTTTCTAAGTCGTAAAGATTAATGGTGTGAAAATAGCTGTATAGATGGGAGGAAAATGGCAGGGAATCAACTGATCCCTTACTGATGTCTCTTTCCGGTCTCTTAGGAAATTTGTGA
>JAABQB010000009.1 GCA_011391695.1 Desulfobacteraceae bacterium
GGTAAATAGAAGACATGTATCTTTGCATTATTTTCAGAGCAGAACTTTTCATTATACGCTTTGAAGGTATCTCATCATCAAAATTTATCGGTTTTTTATTTGAAATATCTTCCTTTATCAAATAATTATCCATATATTCACTAACATCAATATGCTTTCCAAACCTGATATCAATATCGACCCCGGATACAAGCATAGTGCCTTCAGTCATTATCTCTTCCATAAAACGATCAGGCATGTCGCCAACAAGATTTTCTGCCAGCCTGCTCAGACTGTTTTCATAGGCTCTGACCGGATAATAAGTTATGTTTACGGGAACAATGAATGTTTTTTTTGAAAGGACAGGTTCTATCGATTCTATCCTAAACAAACCGGCAATACGTCTTGCTTCGTCTGGCATTACCTCAACCATCTTCCTTAAGCGTTGCCTGTAAAATTCGGTTCTTAATGCAAGAGTGGCTGCGCCCGTGTGTGGCGGATGTTTTCCCCCGGCGTATGAAATCATGAACTTGCCTTTTTCAACAATCTTCTTGTCTTTTACCATCTGACCTTCGGGATAAATTATCCACGAAGCCTCACCTGTAAGAAGGCTTTTTACTATAAGGCGGTCACGGTGCGGATCTTTTGTAGAAACTACTCCGACCTTTTCAAGAAAATCGCCGAAAGCGCCTTTGAAAAGAGAATAGTCGGCGAGAGACCATACCGGGACGTTGTTTGTGAGATTATGAATATGGTACGGGAGCAACAATGTCTCGATTCGCGTAAAGTGATTTATCACGAAGATAATAGAGCCGTCGGGTATATTCTCTTTTTCATGAATAAATATCTTTGCTTTCGATATGTTGGAAAGGGTTTTTATTGCAAACCCAGCCAGTTTATAAGCAAACGGGTTCATTGGTATCCCTTCCTGAAAGCCCCGTAACTTCAGAGCCCGGAGCTTCTTTTTTGAAACCATCATTATTGACATTTCATATGAATGCAGATTAATATCAATCGAAAAAAAAATAAAGAATTTTTCTGGAGGGTTAATCGTGTATTCAAAAATACTTATTCTTCGCTTTCCCCAATCCGAAGTCCAAAAACCAATAGTCTGCAATCTTGCCAGGAACTATGATCTGATTTTTAATATATTAAACGCAACCGTTCTTCCCCGTAAAGAGGGGGTTATGGTACTTGAGCTTTCAGGCTCACGAAAAAATTTCAGCGATGGCGTACAATATCTCAAAAACCAGGGAGTCGTTGTTCAAAATGCCTCTCAGGAAGTAAAACGGGATAATGACAAATGTACTCATTGCGGAGCCTGTACAGCCGTATGCCCGACAGGCGCACTCTCAATCAAACGACCTGAAATGATTGTTAATTTTGATCAGAGCCGATGCAGCATCTGCGAATTGTGCGTCCCAGCCTGCCCTCCCCGCGCAATGAAAATACGTCCGATAAACAATTCTTTTTTTGAATGAAGAAAAAAACTGCCATTGCAATAAGCGGCGGGGTTGACTCACTCGTAGCCGCATACCTTTTAAAAGAAAAAGGACATGATGTATTCGGAATACATTTTATCACAGGCTATGAAAGCATGCCCGGTACTTCGGCAGTAACTAGTCCGGACTCTCATGAAAACTCTATTTCTGAAATTACCGGACATGCAATCGGAAAAATATCAAAAATTGCCCGGGAACTTGATATAAAGATAGAAGTATTGGATTGCAGCAAGGACTTTAAGACAAAAGTAGTTGATTATTTTTCACAAACCTACCTGGCTGGAAAAACTCCAAATCCATGCCTTGTTTGCAATCCTTCGATCAAGTTTGGAACGGTTCTTGGCTATGCGCGGAAAATGGGGGCTTCATTGCTTGCAACAGGGCACTATGCCGCGAATATAATTGATAATAAAGGCATGTATCACCTGATTAAAGGTGTGGATACGGAAAAGGACCAGTCATATTTTCTTGCTTTTCTCAACCAGGAACAACTTTCGCGCGCAATATTTCCCCTTTCTGAATTAACAAAAAAAGAGGTAATAAAACTGGCAGAAAAAAAAGGACTTAATCCACTGATAAATAAAGAGAGTCAGGACATATGTTTTGTTAAGGACAAAAATTATGTTGAATTCCTTAAGCGTGAAACAGCTTTCAAGTCCAGGTCGGGAGTTATCGTCAACAGAAATGGTGAAATACTCGGAAGCCACAGGGGTATTTACAATTTTACAATCGGACAACGACGAGGCATTAACTGCCCTGCGGCGGAACCTTATTATATTCTTGGAATTGATGCTGGAAAAAACACCGTTGTTGCCGGATCAAAAAAAGAGCTCCTTACCAGTAAGTGTCATTTGATAAACATTAACTGGGTGGCAGAGAAATATTTGTCTCCGGTTAAAGTTCACACCAGGATCAGGTACCGGAGTCAGGAATTTTCATCTACACTGTTTCCGGGAGCTGATAATACCGGAACAATTAGATTTGATACCCCGCAGTCGGCTGTGACTCCCGGACAGGGTGCCGTTTTTTACCTTGAAAATGAAATCCTCGGAGGAGGGTTCATAGATAATGCCTAAATTTACCACGGCAACCCTTGGATGCAAAGTAAACCAGTGTGAATCGGAATCAATTGCACAATGTCTTGCCTTATCAGGGTGGACACACGCCCGGAACGGCAATTGCGCTGATCTGTGTATTATCAACACGTGCACAGTTACTCACAAAGCCTCCATGCAGTCAAGGCAGGCTATACGGCATGCCATGCGCTTGAACCCGGCCGCTCAAATCATAGTAACAGGTTGTTATGCTGAAACAGAACCGGATGAATTAAAAAAGATTAAAGGAATACATAGAATAATCGGGCAAAATGAAAAACATAGAATATTTGAAATAATAAAGAACGAGTTGAATTTTGAAACACCCTGTTCATTTGTCTGTAAAGAAGGTATCTCCGAAAACGGATTCATGCCGGCTCCCGCTGTACATTCCGGAAGCAGGAGCAGGGCCTTTCTGAAGATACAGGATGGCTGCGATGCCTTTTGTTCATATTGCATTGTGCCATACACGAGAGGCAGAAGCCGCAGCATGCCGGTTGAAACAGTAATTAAAAGCATAAAAAATCTCGGGGAAGCCGGATACCTTGAAGTTGTTCTGTGCGGTATTCATCTCGGGCGATACGGCATTGATCTTACCCCTGGAACAAGCATTTCCTCAATTCTTGGCTTAATAAACGGT
The DNA here is from genome assembly GCA_011391695.1 of Desulfobacteraceae bacterium. GTDB lineage: Bacteria > Desulfobacterota > Desulfobacteria > Desulfobacterales > RPRI01 > RPRI01. The sequence continues at coordinate 3,216 of JAABQB010000009.1, forward strand.
TTGAAAATCATAGAGCGGATACGTTTAAGCTCCATTGAACCTAATGAACTGTCTCCGGAGATCATTAAACTTGCAGAAGATTCAGACAGCATCTGCCACCATTTCCATATACCCCTTCAGAGCGGAGATGATTATCTGTTAAGTAGAATGCGAAGGCCCTATACGCGCGAATTTTTTAAAACCATTGTAAAAAATATTAATGAATCAATACCTGATGCCTCGATAGGCGCGGATATTCTTGTTGGTTTTCCCGGAGAAACGGATTCAGCTTTTGAAAACACTTATTCACTTATAGAAGAATTGCCTGTAAGCTATCTGCATGTATTTCCCTTCTCGCCACGAAATAAAACTCCCGCAAACTCTTTTCCGGAAAGGATTCCGGCAGAAATTGTCAAAAAGCGATGTGCCAGAATGCGCAGGCTGGGCAATTTGAAAAAAAGTTTTTTTTATCAAAAAGCTGTTGGGAAAATGGTCAATGTGCTTGTTGAAGATAAACGAGATGCTTCAAATGAATTTTTAAAAGGAACATCTTCAAATTACCTTTCGGTTCTTTTACACGGTGAAGACGGAATTAAAAGCAAGATAGTCAAAGCAAGAATTGACAGAATAGCCGGAAATTTTGCAGTAGGAACAATCTGTTCGGATATTTACACATAATACTTCGTTATGTCTGCTCCGGACATGAGGATTGGTTGGGAGAAAAGTCAAGCATTCGCTTGCTTTTCCGGTCGCTGGAATCCTTGAATCCTGGGACCCTTGAATCCTCTTATTAATTATTTTAGGTTGCACCATAAAGGGTTTTCATATATTGTTAAAATAAATATTTGCCTTCAAAGATCTAATGAGAACAAAGCGATATAAATCAATTGAAGGAGCTAATGTGTATGAGCGGCATCGCTTCTAGCGGAATAAACATAAAAAATAAAATAAAGGAAGCCGAAACATATTATTCCATGGGAATGCTCAGTGATTCCCTGGATATATATGAGCAGATACTTGCAAACAGCAATAATATGGCGGACCAAAATGAATTAGCCCAGATCGGGGAAAGGATCAGCCGGATTAAAAAAGACCTGTCATTGAACAACATGACAAAACAGTCTGCAAATTTAACAAACGCGACATTGTCTTTGATACAGAAGACCATGTCGACCCGGGGAAGCATAAAAGATATAATAGATAATGCCGCTGCGCTTAAAGAGCTTGGACTAATCAGGGAGGCTGCCACCGAATATGAAAAACTCCTGAAAGCTGACTATTCGGAAGACGGATATACACCGGTTCGCATTGTTACCGAACTCCTTTCAAACCTCTTAAACATTGCTCCCCACGCAGATGTAATCACGAAAGCTGAAAACATTATAAATGAATATAAGCTTTCAAACCGAGATGCCTCACAGATAAAATTATGGTTAGGATCTCATCTGGATAAAAAAGGGCATAAAGAGCTTGCGGTTTCATTGTACAAAAGCGCCCTGAATCTCGATTCTGAAAATATTGAAATATCAAATCTGCTTAATTCCGTTGTTTCAAGTCTTTCTTACAATTCGAAGTTTGATTACCTTATCAATTCTTCTATTGTAAACCCTGACCAGCTTCAACAAGCTCTTGCTAATTCAAGGAAAACGGGCAAGAGCGTTGAAATGGTGCTGATTGAAAGTTTTAAGATAAAGAAGCAGGATCTGGGCAAATCACTCTCAATGTTCTATGATTGTCCTTTCAAAGAGTTTGATCCCGACATGCCTACCCCGGTGGAACTTATCAGCAAATTAAAAAAATCATTTCTGCTTCACTATACATGGGTTCCTTTAAGCTGGGGGAAAAATTATCTGGAGATTCTTGTCGATGATCCCAGAGATCTCAGGAAAACCGACCACATCAAAGCATTGATGGCAAATCAGAAATTGCATTTTTCAGTCGGGGTCAAAGAAGACATTGTTAAATATATAGAGCGTTTTTTTTCAGCTGATAAATTTTCAGAATCACTTGAAAACAATCTTGATAATATTGACAGTTTCGTACCCGATGTTTCTTTCGAGGTCGAAGAAGATACAGAAATTGAAAAGGATATCGTAGACGAATCATCAAGCCAGGTTGTTAAACTGGTTGATCAGATCCTTATAACAGCATTCAGGAAAAAAGTGTCCGACATACATATTGAGCCTTCCCCTGTAATTAAAAAGACCTTAATACGATTCAGAATGGACGGTGTATGCCATGAATACCTTCAGGTCCCCAACACTATGGCTCCAGCAATTCTTTCCAGGCTGAAAATAATGGCCAATCTTGACATAGCTGAAAGGCGGCTTCCGCAGGACGGCAAAATAAAAATTAAACGTAAAGGTGTGCCATCATTTGAACTGCGAATGTCAACCATGCCGACTGCAGGCGGATTCGAAGATACTGTATTAAGAATTCTTGCCAAAGCAGGCGCCATGAGACTTGATGAAATGGGACTGAATGATCGAAATTTAACAATCATGAAAGAAATCATATCTCAGCCTTATGGACTCATACTTGTTGTCGGTCCGACAGGTTCAGGCAAAACAACTTCTCTTCATTCAGCGCTCGGACATATAAATAAGCCCAATATAAAAATATGGACTGCAGAGGATCCGATCGAAATTACCCAGTCCGGATTGCGCCAGGTTGAGGTTAAGCCAAGAATCGGACTTGATTTTGCAAGAGTCATGCGAGGCTTCCTGCGTCTTGACCCGGATGTTATTATGATTGGTGAAATGCGTGACAAAGAAACAGCCTCTATAGGTGTCGAGGCTTCACTTACCGGACATCTCGTTTTTTCGACGCTTCACACGAACAGTGCTCCTGAGACTGTGACAAGGCTTCTTGACATGGGTCTTAATCCACTCAATTTTTCCGATGCTTTCCTTGGAGTTCTTGCCCAGAGACTTACAAGAAGGTTATGCACAAACTGCAAAAAAACGTTCAATCCATCAAGGGAAGAATTCGAGGAAATTGTTTCTTTATATGGCATAGAACAATTCAAATCCACAGGAATCGTATATTCCTCTTCTCTTGTTCTCTATCGTTCCGCAGGATGCGAAGTTTGTTCAGGATCGGGATATAAAGGCCGAATGGGAATACACGAACTCATGGAAGGCACTCCCGTTATGAAAGGATTAATTAAAAGAGCGGCAAATACGGAAGTACTTTTTGAACAGGCTTACAAAGATGGAATGAAAACCTTGAAGCAGGATGGAATTGCCAAGATTTTTGAAGGTCTGACAGACATAAACGAAGTTAAGAGAGTTTGTATAAATTAGCTTTATAAAAGCAAATCAATAACCAGGGTGAAGAGATGCAAAAAAATGCTTTAGTAGTGGATAATGATTTTTTTTTCGTGGAGTTTTTAGGAGAACTGCTGGAAAAAAGAGGCTATAAAGTTATCAAGGCTTATGACGGAAAAGATGGGATTTCAAAAATTGAAACCGAGAATATCGATTTATTGTTTGCAGATATTGTCATGCCAAAAATTGACGGTCCTGAACTAATAAAATTTGTCCGCATGAAATATAAAGAGAATTGTTTTCCCATTATCGCCGTATCCGGAATAATAATCGAGCATCTCGGGAATCTGGACAAAATAGGTGCGGATTATTATATCGCAAAGGGCCCGATAGAAAAAATGGCAACAATGTTTAATGATTTTATGAACACGATCGAAAGTAATTCCGTCTTACCTGATCTTATCAGCAGCATAATTGAATCAGGCACCGTTTTCCCAAGACGTGAATCTGTTGATCTGATTGATTCGCTTCATTTCCAAAAATCGGTTATTAAATGCATAGGGATCGGGGTAATAATCCTTGACTCTGATACAAAAATTATGGAAGTAAATCCTTTAGTTATAAAATTATTAAACAGGTCTTACTCCGAACTCTTGAACCGCTCTATCATCTCAATTTTTCCGCATGAAAAACAAAAACTTATTAATGCATTAAAAGAGGTGATTCATAACAAGGAGCTTGATAATAAAGAATTGATTGCTACAGCAGATTCAAATAAAATCAGGGTAATTGTGTCGCAGTTGATTGTTGAAGATAATAATGTTGGATGGATACTGGCATTGGAGGATTACGGAAAATGGAAAGAACTAGTATAAAAAACAAGCTGATATTGTACTTCCTGCTTCTGTTGCTGGTTGTTCTGGTTGTTGCCGGAGTGATAAATCATATAACAAAGGATTTTATCACTGCACAGGGGATTACAATGGCTCTGGCAATGGGAATTGGCACAATATTCGGAATTATTTTCTCAAGATCAATTTTGAAACCGCTCAACAACCTGAACAATGCCGCAAGAGAAATAAGTAATGGAGATCTGTCGCGGGAAATCAATATAACATCACTTGATGAAATCAGGGATCTCGAAGAAGTATTTTCTTTGATGGTCAACCAATTGAGGCTGCTCTTATATGACATGAAAAATGTTTCCCTGAAAATTCATGAGACTAATTCTATACTCGCAAGGCTTGCAAAGAAACTTCTCCAAAGCAGCAATGAAATTGATGTGACAGCAAAATCAATCGCGACAAGTTCTGCGGAACAGACACAGATTGTACAAAAGGTAACGCAAAAACTGGAAAGAGGCATTAAAGTAATGGATGAACTTGTAAAACAATCCTCCAATACAATTTCAAAGGTTGATGCGGCAATCCAAAAGACTCAAAGGGGTGAAACCAATGCCCGTGAAACTCTTAACCATTTAGAGCTTGTGCTCAAACAGATGAGCGACTACGCCCAACAGGTATCACGTCTTCCAGACAAGGTTGAAAAAATAAAAGTTATAACAAATGTAATGGAAACCATAGCACAAAAGACCGACCTTCTTTCTTTAAATGCTTCAATCGAAGCTACAAGGGCGGGCGAATCCGGAAAAGGCTTTGCCATAGTTGCAGATGAAATCCGGAATATGGCAGAAAACTCAAAACAATCATCCCAGACAATAGCGAAGCTGGTTGAAAATATTCTTGAAGACAACAGCATGCTAAAAGAATATCTCACAAAAAATCAGATCGATATAAATGAAGGAAGAAAAATAATCAAAGGGATAGTCCAGACATTCAGCGAAACGCTGTTTGGTGTAAGAGAAATTTTTGAAGAAACAAAAGGCATGGGTGAGGTAACTGCCAGGCAGGCTGAAGAATTGAGAAGTTTCACAGAAAATTTCAAGGAGCTCTCAGGTTTCGCCCACAAGAATTATGAATCTACGCAAAAAACGACCATTGCATCAAAGAATCAGAAAGTCGAGGTAATCAGGATTACCAACGCCATAACATTGCTTGATAAACTTTCAAAAAAGATGATACAAACCCAGCAACAATTCAAGCTTCCCGAAATATCCAAACCTTCAGCCGATAAACTTCCGGAAGAAAACATAAAATGAAATTTTTTGTTTTCAAAGTCAGTGATGAGTTCCTTGGAATAGAATCACAATTTATCCACAGAATAATCGATGATTCAAAAGCAACACCCGTATGCCTCACCCCGGACTGCTACGAAGGATTATTGTATTACAGGGGTGAGCTTTTTGATGTAATAAACCTTGCGCCCTTTTTCGGACACCCTAAAAAAGAAGATGTGGAAAATACACGTATTATTATCCTTAAATGGGCAAATAAAAAAATGGCGATAATCCCGGATGATATTATCGGTATGATATGGATGAAAGATGATTCTGAAGATCGAACGGTATTTCATTACGAAGGCCATGTTGCACGGCTTTTAAATCCTGATGATATCTGGAAGAAATTAACAGGGCTTTTCTATGGACCTAACAAAATATGAAAGAATTTTTTCTCAGGAATCAGACAAGTATCTTAAAGAACTTGATGATTTATTATTACATGTTGAAAAAGATTTATCAAACAGCAGCCTTTGGACTGAAATTCATGGTAAAATCCATTCCATAAAAGGAATGGCACGAGCTCTTAGTTTCGATAAGATTTCAGACCTGTGCCATTTAATGGAAGACTGGTGCCTCAAATTTCAACAAGGCATAAGCACGTGTTCTGCCGCTTCTGTCCAACTGATCTTTGACGGTTCAGATATTCTTCGTTCTCTTGTTTTAAAAAGCGGCAGGATTGAATCACATGAAGAGCATAAATTATATAACAGCATTATATCCGGATTCCAAAAACCTCCTGCAGAAGTTACAAATAACAATCAGAACCAGCCGGCTTCTTTACTGACTGCTTCCCAGCCGAGATTAACAAGCATCGATCATGTTAAAATACGGTATTCTCATATTGAAGAACTTCTCGGTCTCACACAGGAGATTCAGCTTTTAGCAAAAAGGTTCCCCCTATTTTCACAAGAGAAGCTGTCAGTCGGTTTAAAAAGTTGGGTTGATCATTATAACACGCTTATGAAGACCCTCTATTTTCAGCTGACCCAGTTAAGACTCATGTCTTTCGGCGATTTCGCGGATTTATTCCAGAAAAGCATCAGGAACATAGCCAAGGAACACAATAAAAATATTTATGTTGAAATACTTGGAAGCGAGATCCAGGCAGATATAACAATTCTTGAGCGTCTCAGAGAGCCCATGATTCACATATTCAGAAATTGCATAGCCCATGGAATTGAATCACCGGAAGAGCGTCTCAGCAAACATAAACCCGCCGAAGGCAGAATTACAATTGAAGCAAAAAGCGAAAAAGAAAATCTGTATCTTAAAATACGAGATGATGGCAGGGGTATAAACAAGTCGCTGATTATAAAGCATCTAAAAGAAAGACAGTCACTGACTGACAATGACATCAACAATATGAACGAAGAAGAAATCTTTAACACTATTTTAAGTCCTGATTTTTCTTCCGCAAGGGAAACGACCGATTTATCAGGAAGAGGCATAGGTATGAGCGTGGTCGCCCAGACGATTGACTACATGGGCGGTTCATTATCCATCTCTTCGGAATTAGGCAGACAAACTGAATTTACTATAAAATTACCTATTTCTCTTTCAGTTATTTATGCTATAATATTTACTCTTGGAAAACATACTCTGGCTGTGCCGACTCTGAATGTAAAATCAATAGGAAGATTGTATGACAGTTCTGACAATAACACAGAATCATGTTATGACTTAAGAAAACATCTTGGAATTACTGATTCTGAAAAAAGATTATCTAACTTTCTGAGTCTTAAATATGCCAGGCCTCCGGCAAGCCCCATCTCTGAAGGGAACAACCTAAAACTGCTTGCCGATAATATAATAGGAAACAGGCCTCTTATGGTCCTGCCAGCCGGAGAACTTATTTCAAAGATAAAGCTTTTTTCAGGAATAGGCATCATGGAAAATGGTGACATCTGCATTCTTCTTGATGTGGACAATCTGCCTTAATTTTTTCATTCGGGTAATCGCCGCGGACACCTCTTTCTCATCTGGCCAGAAAAAGGCTCAATGACGGAATATAGGTCACAATCATAAGAAAAAGTAGCATAAGGGCAATATAAGGGATAGAGGCTCTATAAAGTTGTGTTACCGGCTTATTGAATTTCAGGCTGGCTATAAATAAATTTATTCCTACAGGCGGTGTTGAATAACCAATTTCAAGATTTAAAAGAAAAATGACGCACAAATGAACCGGATCAATACCATACTTCATTGCAACCGGAACCATAATAGGAACGATAATTATAATTGCTGAAAATATATCCATAAGGCAGCCGGCAACAAGGAGAAAAAGATTTAACCCGGCAAGAAAAAGCAGTTTGTTTTCTGTTAAATCCACCAGAAATGATAGAAGACGGCCGGGGATCTCTTCATCAACTAGGTATCCTGTAAATCCAAGAGCAACTCCAAGAATTACAATAATAGCGCCTGACACCATGGTGCTTTCTATTATTATTACAGGAAGTTGTTTAAAAAAATCGACCTCTTTCAATATCAGGCATTCAACTATAAGCACATAAACGAGAACAAGTGCCGAAACCTCTGCTATAGTTACAAATCCGCCATAAATTCCAAATATTATTACCAATATAACGGGCCAATCCCAGATTCCTTCTTTTAATGCAATTTTCACATCATCCAAGCTTGCCTTTTTTAATACAACATGCCTGGTTTTTTTTGTAAGATATTCATGAAGAAATGAATAGATTGAAAGAATTGCGATCAGAAGTATTCCGGGGATAAGCGCAGCTTTGAAAATCCTTGCTATATCGACCTGCGCAACAACACCATAAAGAATAACAGGGAGACTGGGCGCAAACAAAAGACCCAGGCTTCCTGATGTGGTTAATAGCCCCAATGAAAAATTATCTTCATATTCCTGCGCCCGAAGAACAGGATATAAAACCCCTCCTATTGCAACAATAGTTACACCACTTGCACCCGTTAAAGCGGTAAAAAAAGCACAGGAACCAAGAGCGGCTATGGCTATACCTCCAGGAAGACGGCCGGTTAATGCCCGCATTAGATTCATGATCCGTTTGGGAGCACCTGTTTCGGCAAGCAAACACCCGGTGAAAGTAAAAAGAGGCAGAGCAACAAGTACCGGCATGGAAGCAAGCCTGTTCATCTCAATCACAATTGTTTGAATTGAGGAAAAATCATTGTCGACGAAATAGAAGCTGACTATCGATAACCCGGCAATAACTGTAAACAGAGGAGTTTCGATCAGTGCAAAAAATATTATTCCAGAAATAATGAGAGTCAGAATATCCATACATCAACAATCACAACCGGGTAAAAGTTTCTTGTACGCCCCTGCCCTTTTGAGGGAAATCGTAAAGCATCCATGTAAAATACCTGAAAAATGAAATCGCAAAGAAGAGTGGAAATATTAAAGAAAATAAGCCTTTATTGCCAAAGATATGAATCTCGTTTTCAACAAATTGGAGGGATGAATAAAACAGAATGCCCATCACTGCCATACCAAAAAGAGATACGGCAAGGTTTGTGTAATACCGGCATGCTTTGGGGCAAAGCCTGAGCACAAGCTCAAGTTTGATATGTCGTCTGTTTTTTAATGCAAGAGAAGATCCGGCCAGCGAAAGCCACAATACTGCGGCAGGAGCAGTTTCATATATCTCTTCAAACGAATAATTAATTATATTCCTTGAAAGTATGTTCAACGTTATAAGAAAAACAAGCAGGGAAAATAAAAATATTACAAGGTATTTTTCGAGCTTTTCAAGAAAATCATCTATTTTTTTAATAAGCTGCATAATTTATATCAATCAAGGTCGTTTAGCAGTTTTCTGTGTTTCCCTGAACTCCATCAATATCTCCTGAACCCTGTTAAATAAATCTTTTGAATAAAGTTCTGGAATATTTATCTCATATGTTTTTTTTGCATTCTCTTCAAAAGAGGAAACTTCCTGCTTTGAAGGCAAAACAAATTTAACCCCGGATTCTTTGAGAATTGCTCTTGCTTCATCATTGTCACGCCTTGTCAGGCGAACCAATTCGGCGCAATATTTCTTTCCGGCTTCTTTTAATATTGACTGGTTCTGTTCAGATAACTGCTCAAATGCCTTTTTGCTCATAAGGAATGCGCCCGTCGAATTAACCATTGGATAATCGAGCATATTTTTTATTTTGGTGTACCATTGGAAAGCAACTGCCGCAAGAGTCGGGGAATAAAAAGAATCTATCATCCCGGTTTCAAGTCCCGTGTTTACATCGGCAAGATGGAGCGGAAACGTCTTTATTCCAAAAGTGGAAAAAAAGGTCTGCGCTACAGGATCTCCCTTCCATACCCACATTTTGATCTTCTTTAAATCATCCTGTTTAGATATTTCATTTGAAGAGAAAAAGTATACGAAACCGGCTTCGGCAAACCCCAGGAGAATATACCCCTGTTTTTCGAAATCATATGAGAATTCTTTGTAAAGTCTCTCCTTTACAAAATCAATTTCTTCATAGCTTTTATAAAGAAGCGGTGCTTCCAAAATCCGCATTTTCGGTAAAATAACTCCGAGTCCTACGCCGGAAAATCCCGCTGCATGTATTCGTCCTGCCTGGATCTTCCTTATTACGTCGAGCTCGTCTCCACTGATACCGCCGGCATAAACTTTTAAATCTATTTCCCCACCTGTTTTTGCTCTAACTTCATCGACCATCCTGCGCAGAGTATTTGTCCATGTGCTTCCTTCCGGTGTAACAAGGGCAATTTTAATTACTGTTTTTTGGGCATTGACCGAAGCCGCTGAAAAAAGCAGGAGTGCTGAAACAAATACTGAAATCAGTGTACTAAAATAAGTCCTCATTTTCTATCGGCCTTTTTAATCAAAAAAATAATCAATTCCTTCAAGATATATTCTTGCCCTTTGAGCAGCGATCTTGTTATAAAAAACACTCTCTTTTCCCTTGCCGGAATGATTCAAAATATCATTCATGATTTTTTCAAATTTTTCTTTTTCCTGTTTTCTAGATAGATAATATCGGGCAAAATATAAATCGGCGAGAAGGAATTGTCCGTCCCTGCGTTCTTTTAATTTCTTGTAATGAAAAAGGGAAAGATCCAGCTTCTCATCCGAGTATGGGGGTAAAGACGAATAATATGACAGCAGAATAAGATGAGGGCCTCCGAAAAAATATTCAGGATCAAGTTCTATAATCCGTTTCATAATTTTTTCAATGAGGTAAGCCTTTGAAAGTAGAATCACTGAATCCCGGTTATTATTAATAAGCGAGCTTAAATTAAAACCGTACCAGAAAAGCGCCTTGACATCTTCTTTGCTCATGGTTTTTAATAAGCTGTCAGCCGAGTCAGGTGTCTTTAATTTTTCAACTGCTCCGGGATGACAGGATTCTATTGCCCTGAGAGCATATTCTGCTCCCCTTGAGTAATACCTGTTTACTCTTTCTCTTATGAGGTTTTGTTCGGATAAAGGAGAGTAACTTTTTCCGATAAGAGAAGATTCAAGTTTTCCCTCAAAAAATCCGAAAGAGTAAGCAGCATAAAGTCTTGATAAAAGAACAAGTATCTTATAATTATCCGGGTCGTTTTCAAGGATAACCTCAAGAATTTTTATATTCCCGGGAATACCTTTTTCCACCATTTCAAGATCATCATCCTGTTCGAAAGCAACCGCACCAATTTCAGATATTTTTGATATTTCATTTACGATAATTATGCGTGTTGAACAAGATGACAGGCTGATAACCAAGACAACAGATAAAAAAAGCCGGCATAAGAAATACACCCTTTAATCCTCCCCGCTCATTAGCTCAGTTATCTTTTAATTCAGGCAATGGAACAGAAACAGAACTGATCATGTGAGATCGGCCCTCAAACAACGCGCCTTCCTTTATATCTATGGAACGGGCTGAAATATCACCCTGAATTTTTCCTGAAGGCTGAATTATAAGCTGCTGACGAGCAAAAACATTTCCTGAAATCTTCCCGAGTACAGATATGTTATCGGCTTCGACATCGGCTTCAATAACTCCTGTACTTCCAACGACAATATTGCCTTTCAAGCTGATCAAACCCTTTATTAACCCTTCAACAATGATATTTTCATTGCCACTTACGTTGCCGTCAACTCTCGAATTCCTGCTTATTAATGAGGCTGTTTTGTTTGAAATAAAATCTTTAGCCTCCTCAATAACCTCAGACGGAGTATTTTTTCTTATTTGTTTTAGGGAATTAAAAGTTTCTTTGTCTTTAAATAAATTATCCGTCTCCGGGTTACTACTCATTCTTGCCTCACCGTCAAACACAGCCCCATCTTCAACAGATAGCCGTTTTGCAATTATTACACCTTTTATCTTTGCTGTCTTTTCGAGACAGATACGTTCTGACGCAAAAACAGTTCCCTCAATAAGACCACCTGCAAATATTTTTTCGGCATAAATTTTACCGTTTATCTTTGATGTATCACCTATTTTAATGTCCCCAGACAATTCAACCTCACCATTTATTGAACCCATTGCAATAATATTATCAATTCCTGAAACAGTCCCGGTTATAATTAAATTTTTTCCAATATAAGCAGTTCCCTCCGGAAGGGTTACTTTTCCGGTATCAAAAAAATATTTTTCTTCATTTTTTTTCTTTTTGAAAAAAAGCATTACGTTCTCCTTTAATGCCATCTTATTAAGCATTATAAGATTTTAATTTTCTCTCAGCAAGACTTCTACGAGTTTTATAGAATCTCAACAGAGTTAGCTGGCACCGTTTGGCTTTGATTTCCTGAATATACCAGCAAATTATAAAAATCAATGTATTACAAAAAAAAGCTCTGTGTTATAATCAGAAGCAGTATTATCGAATATCGTACATCGTACATCGAATTTCGTACAAAAATTTCGAAACGCAATACCCTATTTCCGAACTAAGGAGTCTTTATGCTGAATCTTTATGCTGCCAAATGGTGTATCCACTGCAAGAAAACTGAGGAGTTTTTAAATAAGAACAAAATTGAATTCAATTATATTGATATTGAAGCTCAAGCAGATGATATCGTAAAAAAAGTGATTGATGTAAACGGAGGATTTGACTGGGTTGTTCCAACGCTCGAATATAAAGGTTTTTGGCGTAAGGGGAAAATTTTTAACGAAGAAGAATTGACCGGAGATTTGAAGAAATTGGGAATATTATAATAAAAGACGTGTCACAAAGTTCGTCGTGGGAAATAAAAAAGTGTAAAATTATGAGAGAAGAATTCAATCCGCCTCTGTTCTTAAGAAATCCCCGCATTCAGACATATCTTGCAAGCAGCAGGGTTAGGGCAAAGGGGAAAAACTCCATGCTTGATGCTTCAAAAGAGGTTATTATCGATACAGGAACAGGTGTGCGTCTCCTTGCCGGTTATTCACCCAATATGAATGCCTATTCAAAAGGGACTGTATTGCTTTTGCACGGGTGGGAAGGGAGTATCGAGTCCGCCTATATTTTGAGCGCAGGAAGATTTCTTTTTAACAATGGTTTTTCTGTTTTCAGGTTAAATTTGAGGGATCACGGGGAAAGCCACCATCTTAACAAGGGGCTTTTTTATGCAACCCTGATTGATGAGGTATTTGGAGCTGTTAAGGCTGTTTCTGAAATTACAGGAGATTCGCCTTTATTTCTTGCCGGATTTTCACTCGGGGGAAATTTTGCTCTCCGGATCGGGCAAATGCATTCAAAAGAACCCGTAATGAATTTACGTCATATAGTCAGCATCAGTCCTGTAATAAATCCTGATAAGGCAACAAATGCCATAGACAGGAATATAATTATAAGAAGATATTTTCTTTTAAAATGGCGGCGCTCGTTATCACTGAAACAGAAGCTGTTTCCAGAACTGTATGATTTCAGAGAGATTATTCCCTTAAAATCTTGCCGCAGCATCACAGACAGGCTCATTGAGCGCTATAGCAGCTACAAAGATGCAGATGAATATTTTAAGCGCTACGCCATCACAAACAGCACTTTAAACGATATCAGCATACCTGCAACCATAATAACTTCAAAAGATGATCCTGTCATACCCGTTAACGATTTTTACAGCCTCAATGCAAAGGCGCCTGTTAACCTTGTAATTCACAGTTATGGCGGCCATAACGGATTTATCAATAACCTTTCATTTGACTGCTGGTACGAAGAAAAAATGATCCGGCTGTTTGAGAGATCGAATAAACAAGTGAGCCAATTGCAAAAGTCCTAAAAAGAGAAGAATTTGTCATTCCCACGAAAGTGGGGCACGTAGTGAAGCATAGCGCTACCCACCCGCTCTGCGGCTGGGAGCTTCATTAACTCACAAAAATAAAACGGAAATAATACCTATCAATAGAATCACAATGAGAGTTATCCAGTCATTCATTGTTGATGATAGCTTTTGGCCGGTTCTCATATCGGAATAACATCTTGCTTCCATAGCCATGGATATTCTGCCGGCATTATAGAAAATTCTCTCAATAAGCGGGACTGAAAATTTAACCATCCGGTAGACAGGATTTTTCCTGTTTTCAATACTTCTTGCCTTTTGGGCGCTTGCAGTTTCCCTGGCCTGTTCCAGAATGACGGGTATAAAACGCATCATAAGACCCGTCATGGTTGAAACTCTGCTACCTGAAATAAACGGTAAAGGCTTAAATATCCAATCAATAGCAGCCTTGACTTCGGCAATCCTTGTTGTAGAAGTAAATAAAAGGCCAAGAAGAATCATAAGAATAATCCGCAGACAAACAAGTGATCCTTCAATCAAACCTTCATATGTTAAGCCCATTTCAAAAATAGTTATAAAAACAGCTCCACCGGCAGAAAAGGCCCGGATAGCAAAAACAAATGCCAGAAAAAATATAAAGATGTAAAGATCTCTTACGACCTGCCAAATGCTTATTCCGATCCTGACCAGCCCGTAAACGACAAACACGGAAAGCAGTAAAACACTTGGCAGAGAAGCCTTAAGACTCAAAAACCCTATTATGACAATGAACAATAATTTAAATCTTGCATCAATCTTATGAATAAGTGATATTCTTGGACGGTAGCTAAAAGAGGTCAGCTCAGCCATGATATCATTCCAAGTCCCATTCGTGAAAAATACGGCTCCTTTATTCCAAACAATTCTGCATCTGAAATAATTTGTTCCGGAAAGCCTGCTCTGACAATTTTACCGTCTTTCATTATTATCAAGCGGTCTGCATGGGCAATCACCTTTTCAAGATCATGTGTTGTAATAATAATTGTACAGCCGCTTTTATGCAGTTCAATTATCTGTTTCAGCACCTGTCTTGTCCCGGGATAATCGAGATTTGAAAAAGGCTCATCAAAAGTAAGGACATCGGGTTTCATGGCAAGAACACCGGCTATTGCAAGCCGCCTTTTTTCTCCTCCTGAAAGCAGGTGCGGCCTTGAATCAACCATACATGTAAGCCCTGTAATTCTTAAAGCCTCGGAGGTCCTTTGTTCAATTTCTTTTCTGCCCAGACAAAGATTTTCAGGACCAAAAGCCACATCCTCACGCACTGTTTCGCCTATTATCTGGGTATCGGAATCCTGAAACACCATGCCGACAATCCGCCTTGCTCTTACCGGATCTTCAGATACACTGACACCATCCACCATTACTGTTCCGCCAGTCGGGAAAAGGAGCCCGTTTAAATGTCTTAGTAGAGTTGTTTTCCCTGATCCGTTAGGACCTGCAATAACTATAAACTCACCCTTTTTTACGGAAAAATCAATCTTATCAAGAACCAGGGTGCCGTTTGAAAACATGTGGCTCAACTCTTTGATTTCAATAATATTCATGACCGGCCATTTCCGATTAAAGGCCTGACAGATCTCGCTATAAATGCTGCGGCCGCAATTTTTAACGCATCGCCGGGAAGAAAAGGTAGCATTCCGACAGCAACAGCCTTATTCAACTCCATTCCCGTAACAACCTTGAGCCATGAAACCCCGAATGCATAAATCAGTGCCGAACCGCAAATCATCGCAACCACGTCCTTAAAAACAGTTTTTCTTTTTTCACTAATCAGGCCGGTAATATAAACTGCCGGAAGAAAACCAAGCAGATAACCGCCTGTCGGCCCGAAGAACCGCCCTATTCCACCGACGCCGCCTGCAAAGACAGGAAGGCCGAATGCTCCGGCAAGAAGGTATATCCCAACGCTTGCAGTTCCCCACGTTCTTCCAAGCAGGACTCCGGCAAGGAGAATAAAAAGACTCTGAAGAACTATCGGAACCGGACCTATTGGTATCGATATAAAGGCTCCGACTGCCGTAAGAGCTGCAAGAAGTGAAGCGTACACCATCCTTTGAAGATCTGAATTCTTATTCATATGGTTTTTTTCAGTTTGCTCTATCTGTGTGAAAACAATCCCCAAACAGTACAGTTTTTATACAACCGTCGGGCTGTTTTAAAAGCAGAGAGCCGTTGTCATCAATATCAATTGCGGTTCCATGGAATTCTCCGGAAGTGGTAACAATTGTTACCTCTCTGTTCAAGGTCGCCGTATTTTCCTTCCATTGAAGCATAACATTATCATAGTTACCTTCTTTAACTTTTTTTTCAAATAAATTCAGGAAGCTGTCCAATATTTCTTTTCTTGACACATTTCTGCCAACAAGACGCTTCAGGGAAGTTGACATCGGCTCTTCCCGGACAGGATCATTATTTACATTAACGCCTAAGCCAATATTTATAAATGAAACCAGATCTCCTTCTGCCTCCATTTCTGAAAGCATCCCCGATAGTTTTCTGCCGCCAACCAGTATATCATTGGGCCATTTCACCATGGCTTCTATTCCGAACATATCTCGCAATGTTTTCACAAGAGCAACGGAAACCATAAAATTAACTCTTGAGCTCATTATGAGGGGAATATCAGGCCTTATCACAACAGTAAAATAAAGCCCGCCTTCATCAGACAGCCAGATCCTTTTTAAACGCCCGCGCCCCATTGTCTGGCTCCCGGCAATGACCACAGTAAATGAAGGGCACCCTTTGCGGGCAAGATCCCTTGCAATATCCATTGTCGAAGAAACTTCAGTATAATAACGGATATATTTCTCTCTTTCCGGAAATTCCCATGGATAAAGAGCATCCGGCGAGCTTACAAGCTGGTATCCGATTGGAGTTGATCTTATATCATAACCGGCTTCTAAGAGTTTATGTATGTGTTTCCATATGGATACTCTCGAAATACCAAGAAGAGCGCTTATTGTTTCACCGGAAACTATTCCGCCTTCAGCCTTGAGAATATTTAAGATACGTCCCTTCATTTCGCCCTCTTAGGGTATCTAACTTAAACAATTAATATAATTACCAGATAAAAGATCGGTATGATTTTCGTTAGCTATTAGCTTCAACATGGTTAACGAAACGGCTAAAAAAAGTCAATCGCTATTATTCTTCTGGCCTGTTTTCGATAAGAGTTGAGATGATTTGAGGAATATATTCTCCTGCCCTGCTTGTCAAAAACCTGCAGGCTCCCGCACCTTTGTGCCCTCCCCCGCCAAATTTTGAAAGCATTTTTCCAATATTTACTCTGCATTTTGGGTTAAAAATATTATGCCCTGCACTCAAGGCTATTTTTTGCCGTTCAGGATCATCGTATCGTATTCTGACGCTTACAACCGCTTCTGAAAAAAGCGAGTAAACCAGAAAACGGTTTCCTTCGGGCGCTTTATCGTATGAACGCAAATCGGTTATTGATACATTTTTATTTAAAACTGTGTTTTCTGATAACACAGTTTTATAAATTCTGTTCTCTTCAACAACAGCCCTGCATCTTTCTTTTACTTCCGAATCATTGATCACGCCCGTTATATCATGCTTCATCAACAGACCAACCAGTCTGTTCCAGTAAGGCTCTTCTGTGACACCGCGATTTGAAACAGTCATTGAAATAAGAATATATGGATATGCTTCAGGATGAAGCACTTCATCTATTGATAAACATGCTGAATCTATTTTATCTGTTTCTTTAACAAGCTGCTTGTAATCTCTTTTAATTTTACCTTTATAATAAGAATAAACAACTCCTGCTGCTGAAGGTGCTTTTTTAAAAGATCCGGTATAGGCACTGCCAATTCTGTTTGATTCATGATGGTCAAACCATACTGAGCATCTATCATCAAAAGGGAGGTTAGCCATTATATCTCCCTCTTTTATTTCGATCAGCCTGTTCTGTATTTCGTGCGGCTCAACCCACTTTATGCTCTCTGTTATCTTTTCTGCTTCGCATATCAGGACAGCACAAACAATACCGTCAAAATCAGGTCTTGTGACTATTCTCATATATCCCTCAAAAGGTTTAATATTGGTAAAAACGCGCTTTTTATAAATCCGTAGAAATTTATAAACTGTATTGGATTTCCTCGCAAGAAAAGAAATAAAATAGCCGGTTGCCTAAAAAGACAACCGGCTAAAATAGGTGTGGTCTATTTCGAGTTGTTCTACTTCATCTCATTGATTTTTTCTGTCAATAGAGGAACAAACTCGAGCAAGTCTTCAACAACTCCAATTTCAGCAACCTGGAAAATGGGAGCTTTAGGATTCTTGTTCACGGCAACAATAAAAGGTGAGCCCTTGATTCCGCCAAGATGCTGGAATGAACCGCTTATACCAAGAGCCATGTACACTTTTGGTTTGACAGTCTGCCCGGAAGTTCCTACCTGGCGTGATTTTTCAAGCCATTTGGCATCAACGATGGGCCGCGAACATGACACGTCACCACCGACTGCTTTTGCAAGCTCTTTGATAATGTCGATATTTTCCTGCTCGCCTATACCTCTTCCGACAGAAACAAGAATTTCTGACTTAGTAATATCGACATCCCCGACTTCGGCCTGTAAAACTTCAACGTAGCGCCGCGCACCGCCAGGCAGACCTCCGGTTGTGGCATCTGCTGTTTTATCAATAACTGTTCCATCCGCACCACCGGGTTCAACCGCACGGAAAGAGCCAGGACGTATTGTAATCACAGCTCCGCCGGAAATATCACAAAGAACATGCGTGCTCACCTGGCCGCTGTATTCCTGGCGGACAGCCTTTAGTTTTCCGCCTTCGATCCCGTCAAAATCAACCGCATCCGGAACATATACGCCTTCTAATTTTATGGAGAGTCCAGGGCCGATATCCATTCCAAAAGGATCGAGCGCAAAAATGACAGCGCTTCCTTTAGGAATAACACGTGTAAGAAGACCGCGAATCACTTCAGCATTAGGATATGAAAGCGAATCATTATCAATCTTCCAAACCTCTTTGAAAGAAGCGATCAGGCTGTTGCATACCGCGTCTGTTTTACTGCCAACAACAATAGCTGTCAGAGAAGCTGCAGGATCAATTTTTCCTGCGGCTGCAACCATTTCAAGGGCTGTATCATCGATAACCCCGTCCTTATGTAATATATATGCAAAGATCTGAAGGGCCATTATTTAATACCTCCTTTGGATTTTAATAGTTCGATCAGTTTTTCAACTTTTTCTTCAATGCTTCCCTCAAGGAGTTCAGCGCCTTTCCCAAGCGCGGGCACAAAATAATCGACCTTTGAGATTTTAGCTGACGCCTTTCCCACTGAAGCGGAATTTACTCCGAGCTCGGATGCACCATGAACCGGAATCTCAACAGATGCTACTTTCCTGATTCCTCTGATGCCGACATAGCGTGGTTCATTTATACCGGTCTGAATTGAAAGAACGCACGGAAGATCTATTTCGTTTATTTCCTGGTTTCCGCCGGCAATTTCACGGCCTATCTTTATTTTTTTATCGTCAAGGAGTTCTATGCGATTTACAAGGGAAGCATACGGCCAGTCAAGCATTGCGGCGAGCATGCCGCCAATCTGACCGGCTCCGTCATCAGCCTGTGCCCCGGTGAAAACGAGATCATATTTGCCTTTAATAATTTCAGATTTCAAAATTGTCGCAAGCCCTTTTCCATCTGAACCTGTAAAAGCATCATCGGAAAGCAGTATGCCTTTATCAGCACCCATGGCCATTTCTCTTCTCAGCACTTCTTCCGACTCGGCATCACCTACAGAAACAACTGTAACGCTTCCTCCAACCTTGTCCCGAATCTGAATAGCTTCCTCAACAGCATAATTATCCCACTCGTTAACCGAATAGACGAGATCGCCCCTTTCTATATCCGAACCGGAGCTGTTTACGCTGATTTCGTTTTCAGCAGTATCGGGGACTCTTTTAACACAAACCAAAATTTCCATTTTACCCTCCAAATGTCAGTTTCTTTCAATCGATTTGCAGGCATACATATTAATACAGTGCCTGCTTGGTTTATTTATCTGCAATATGGGCCTCGATCAGTTCCGCAAGATCGATTGCCTCCATTTTTCCTTCCATTCCGCTAACCTTGATTGCATCCTCAATATTAACCATGCAGAAGGGACAAGCCGTAACAATAACGTTCGCGCCGGCCTTCTTTGCCATTTCCACCCTTACGACGCCCATTCTCTGTTCTTCTTCGGGTTCATAGAAAAGCATCAGCCCTCCGCCGCCGCAGCAGAATGAACGGTCTCTGCATTTTTCCATATCGACCCTCTTGATCCCGGAAATAGCGTCGATGGCAGCTCTTGGATCTTCATAAACATCATTGTGTCTTCCAAGATAGCACGGGTCATGGTAAGTATATACCTTGCTCACGTCCTCAATGCCTTTTAACTTAATCTTTCCCGATTCAACACATTTAACTATTGTCTGACTGATATGCTCAACAGGGGGGAGCCCGCTGTAATCATTCTTCAAGGCATTAAATGCATGCGGGTCTGAAGTCACTATTTTCTTCACTCCTGAATTGACAATCTCCTCGGTGTTATTGGTCTTTAAATCCTGAAAAAGCATCTCTTCCCCGAAGCGCCTGACCTCGTTTCCGCTGTCCTTTTCAAGAGAACCCAGTATCCCGAAATCAATTCCTGCAGCAGATAATATTTTTGCGGTCGCACGCCCTATGTTTTGCATCCTGTCGTCAAAGGATGTGATGCTGTCGACAAAATAGAGTGTTTCCGCCTCATCACCTTTTTCCAGCATCTTTACATTACATCCATCCGGTAAACCCTTGGTCCAGTCCGCACGTTTTTTCTCCATCTTACCCCATGGATTACCGCGTTTTTCAAGGGCGCTTAATGGTTTTTGAAGGGATTGGGGGACCATTCCTTCATCAACCATGCCTCTTCTTAAATCGACTATCTTATCTATATACTCGATCATGATCGGGCATTCCTGTTCGCAGGCACCGCAGGTTGTACAAGACCAGATTTCATCCTCACTGAAAATGTTTCCGATGAGAACCTCATCCATCTTCTCCGCACTCCCGAAAAGAGGATATTTTTTAAAAGAATGATCCCGCCCCTTTATCGAAATAAATCTCGGCGAGAGCGGGCGCCCGACTGTATTTGCAGGACACTGGTCTGAACATCTGCCGCAATCGGCACATGAGTAAAAATCAAGAATGTGCTTCCAGGTAAAATCTTCTAGTTTTTTGACACCGAAAGAAGCAATTTCGTCAAGTTTGCTCTCGTCAACACCGTATCTGACAGGCTTTATGTTCCCCCTGTTAAGGCGCATAAAGAAGACGTTAAAAATTGAAGTAATAACATGAAAGTGCTTTCCCATTGGCAGAAAACAAAGGAAAAAGAAAAAAGTAAGATCATGTAGAAAATAAGAGCCCAAATGGATTGTTTGCAGGCTTTCAGAAGAAGCGCCAAGCAGCATGTTTTTAAACACCCAGACCAGTGTGCCCGGAGCGAGAAAATCAGCTTCTGAGCCTGATATAGCCTGAGCAGCTACAAAACTGGCTTCAAAAAGGCTTTCTGAAATCATAAGCGTTGAAATAACACCTAAAACAAATACAGCTTCTGCCGTATGATCTTTGCCGTATTTTTCCGGAACAGCATATCTTTTCGGCCTGAAAAAGCCTCTGCGTACCGCCGCAATAATACAAGCGGCAAGAACCATTGTCGCTGCATAATCCTTTAATATATCGTAAAAATGTCCGATTATTCCTTCAAATCCGGGCAGAATAAATCCATCCCAGAAACCTATAACAACAAGAGAGGTTGATCGGACAGAAAGGATTATAAAACCGGCAAATATAATTATATGAAGCACACCTGCCAGCATATATCTTGGCTGGCGATACTGAATGAGCCATAATTTAATCAGACCGGTAACTCGTTCAGGAATACGGTCGAACCGGTAATCTGGAGATGCTTTCAACAGCGGCATAACTCTCTTTTTCATAATAATAATGAATAGACTTATACCTATAATGGGTATCAGAATTGAAAATATTATGGTTGGAATCCCAAATACCGATGCGCCAGCCGGAGAGATCAGAGCCGTTTCCATTTTTACTTTCCTTCATATTTCAAATATATTATAACATATAACAATGAATGAATACTCATTCATTGTTATCAGACAGATTTTCTTGCTGTCAAGAAAATATTTTTGTTGGAAATGATTCCAATTCAATAAGGATACCTCTGGGTCTTTATTATCTTTTCAGCGATAATCCGCCTCATAGGAATGGTGTTTATAGGCATGTAAGAAGCAAGCCTGTCAATAGTTTCATACTTCTGATAAAGGGTTTCACCAGCTTCAACAAAGGCAAACACCTGTTTTGCCCGGCTTGCGATCTTTGGAATAACATCGTTTATATAAACCTTGACCGCGGCAATGTGGTATTCGGCCTTTTGTTCACCCTTAGAATCAAGCATTTTCCTTGCTCTTAAAAGTCCGCTTTCCATGGCATAAATCATTATTATCATATCAGCAAGCATTGCCATAACTTCCTGTTCCTCTGCGATATTTGACAAAAGCTTGGTTACCGCCGCTCCACAAGTCATGAGATGAATTTTTTTGCATATCTTAACCATATGTTCCTGCAAAGATAATGGAGATTCATCATGTTTAAAACTCCCGGCAGAATCTGTTTTCATTTCGCTTTCAAGCTTGGCAAGGGCATTCATAACCGGAAGCCTGTTCTGCAATCCTCTTTTCACAACTGTTCCTGGAATAAGGAGACGGTTTACCTCGTTTGTCCCTTCAAATATCCTGTTTATTCTTGAATCCCTGTACATGCGTTCAGCCGGATACTCGGTGATGTAGCCATTCCCTCCGAATATCTGAACAAGTTCATCCACACAAAAATCAAGGCACTCGCTTCCAAATACCTTTGCGATAGAACACTCTACGGCATATTCTTCAATCGCCTTTGCATTCTCTGCGCCATCCTTCTTACCCTTTTCATCAAGAACACCGAGCCTGTCATCAATAGCCGCGGCAGTGCGGTATGCAAGTGACTCTGCCATGTATGTCATAATACTCATGTCGGCCAGCTTGTTTTTTATCATCCCGAAAGAGCTTATCTTTCTGCCAAACTGTTCTCTCATGTTCGCATACTTGGCAGCTTCGGATATTGCTACCTTGCTTGGCCCGACCACGCTTGCTCCAAGCTTCAAGCGGCCAATATTAAGAACATTAAATGCGATCTTGTGCCCCTGGCCAATCTCAAAAAGCACATTTTCAGCAGGAACAACACAGTCTTTCAAAATCACCGGAGTAGTTGAAGATCCCTTTATTCCGAGTTTCTTTTCTTCCGCACCGCTTGATATCCCCGTGAAACCGCGCTCTACAATAAATCCGGTGAATTTATCACCATCAACCTTTGCATATATTATGAAAACATCCGCCCAGGCGCCATTTGTTATAAATATCTTTTCTCCGTTCAAAATATAATTCTTGCCGTCGCTGGATAGAACAGCAGTGGATTGTGAATTAAGCGCATCCGATCCGGCACTCGATTCGGTAAGGCAGTATGCGGCAATCAATTCACCGGAAGCAAGTTTCGGGAGATATTTTTTTTTCTGATCCTCGGTTCCAAAAAAAACAATAGGAAGTGTTCCGATCCCTGTATGGGAAGAATGCGTAACAGCAAAAGAGGCTCCGGCACCCATAGCCTCTGTCACAAGGCAGGTACTTATTTTATCCATTCCCTCGCCGCCGTATTCTACAGGAATATCTATCCCGTTAAGTCCCAGTTCCCCTGTTTTTTTTATCAGGGAGCGGGCAAAAGATTCTTTTTTTTCCTCTATCCGTTCAATGTTGGGTATAATCTCTTTTTTTACGAAAGCGACAGCGCTTTCGTAAACCATTTTGTGTTCCCGGCTTATATCTTCAGGGATAAACACGTCTTCGGGCAAAACATCTGAAATAAGAAATTCCCCGCCTATAAATATTTTTCTATCGGCCATTTTAAATCTCCCTGTAAACAAAGGTTGATGTATATGTTAACATTCACAACCTGTTTGATCCGCCGCGGCGGAGATTTCCTGGGATTCAGCGTAATTATTCATCCTCCGAATGAAACCTCCGGAATTTCAATCGCGGCACCGTTTGAATCGAGAATGGCTTTCATCTTTCCAAAAGTAACCGGCAGAACCGTATTGATAAAAAATTCGGCGCTCCTTAGCTGGCCTTCGTAGAACGCGCCATTTTTGTCTTTTTCTATCTTGGCCCGCCTTTCCAGATAATTGATTCCCTCTTCAAGCCTGACACTTCCAACTATTTTTTCGAGTTTTGGAGCTGCAACAGAGGCTCTCCAGAGGAGCATCCATGCCATGACTATATCTCCACACACTTCCATGAAAGGATAAGCAAATGAAAATGCAGTTAAAACCTTCGGGGACATTGCTGAAGCCCCGATGTGCATTGCAACCTCTCCGAGCTTGTTTAGATATTTTTCCAGCTTTGCAGCAAAATCTTCAACTCCATGAATTCCTCTGGCAGCTGCTATTGTCTTTTGGATCTCACTGAAAAGATCCATGACTGCCTTGCCCTTATGCATGCCAAGTTTGCGCCCCAGAAGATCCATTGCCTGAATACCGTTTGTTCCTTCATAAATCATGGTAATCCGGCAATCTCTCAATAATTGTTCAACCGGATACTCTTTTATGAAGCCGTATCCTCCGTAAATTTGAATGGCATGGCTGCAGATTTCAAAAGATTTGTCGGTTATATAGCCTTTGACTACAGGAGTAAGAACATCGATTAGCCCCTGATATCTTGCTTTTTCTTCCTCGCTCTCTGCAGTTGCAATCTTGTCGGAACAGAATCCGGAGTAATAAATGAGACTCCTCATCCCTTCAACAAATGATTTCATGATCATCAGCTGGCGGCGTATATCCGGATGCTGTATTATCGGAACGGAGGGAGCATTGGCGTCCATCATCTGCATCAGATTCTTCCCCTGTACACGCTGCCTTGCATAATTTACAGCATACATATATGCAGAAGAAGCGCAGCCAAAACCCTGGAGACCAACAAGCTGACGCGCTTCATTCATCATGAGGAACATAGCTCTCATACCTTTATTCTCTTCTCCGAGGAGAGTTCCCCGACATTTGCCTTTTCCACCGAGTGCAAGAGAACAAGTTGAATTGCCATGGATTCCCATCTTTTCTTCAATCCCTGTACAAACCACATCATTGAATTCTCCCAAACTTCCGTCGTCGTTAACCCAGATCTTTGGAACAAGGAACAAGGATATTCCTTTTGTTCCGGCAGGCGCGCCCTCAATGCGGGCTAGGACAGGATGTATAATGTTTTCAGAAAGATCGTGCTCCCCGCCGGAAATAAATATCTTGTTTCCGGTAATGGAATATGTACCATCGTCATTTTTTTTTGCGCTTGTCGTAAGAGCCCCGACATCAGATCCTGCCTCTGGTTCCGTAAGAAGCATTGTTCCGCACCATTTGCCGGTAAACATGTTTTTTAAAAAAAGTTTTTTCTGCTTTTCGGTGCCGAATTCCTCAATTAACTTCCCGGCGCCATGTGTCAGCCCGGCATACATCATGAAAGAGTAATTTGCGCCAACGAGATAGTCGCCCGCAGCCAGGGCAAGGGTCTTGGGCATTCCCTGGCCTCCCC
Source organism: Desulfobacteraceae bacterium (assembly GCA_011391695.1). Classification (GTDB taxonomy): domain Bacteria; phylum Desulfobacterota; class Desulfobacteria; order Desulfobacterales; family RPRI01; genus RPRI01. The sequence continues at coordinate 28,570 of JAABQB010000009.1, forward strand.
ATTCGGGGTCTTCTGTCATGGCTACCCATTCTCCATCTTTAATCAGATCAAAGGGCTTGTGGAAACACTCAGGAACACTTACTTTGCCGTTCTCCAGCCTGCAACCTTCCCTGTCACCCAATTTCTGTGTTGGAAGAATTTCCTTTATTGCCAGATTACGAGCCTCTGACACAATCATATCAACTGTTTTTTTATTAAACTCTGCAAATTTTTCATGCTTGCTCAAATCTGCAACCTGCAATTGCTCATGAAGGACAAAATCGACATCCCTTCTGTCAGCTATTAGCTGTGCCATAATTTATTCTCCTTGATTAGTTGTTTATTTATCTTCCTTTTGGGAATTATTGCTGTTTATAATTTCTGCATTTCCTATGCCCCTTATGAAGAGGTCAACGAGCGGGTCGGCCATTGATACAAGGTCGTATTTACCACCTGAATGGAGCCAGGTATTAATAACCTCATCGACACCGCCTAAAATAAATCTTTTGACAAGGCTCACGTAAACATCTTTGCGTATTCGCCCCTCTTCCTGTCCCTGCTCAACTATTTCTGAGACAATGTCCAGATAAAGCTTCGACATCTCTTTTATTTGCTCTTCAACGAGGCGACTGTTCTGATGCGTCTCAGCCTGGTATAACACGGCCATATTCCTGTCATTCTGGAATTCTTCAAGGTGACGGCGCACCAGATTTCTTAGCTTCTCAAAGCAATTGTCTGCTTTATCGACTTCCTCTCTGAACCTGTCGAAAACCAGCTTGGTTTTGTAAGAAAAAAATTGGACAAGAATATCGTCCTTGTTTTTAAAATAGAGATATATGGTACCATCCGCCACTCCAGCTTCCCTTGCAATCTGTGATATGGTTGACTGATAAAAACCCTGTTCGGCGAACACTTTTACTGCGGCTTCCAGTATACGTTGGTACTTGTCATTTCCTTTAGTAGCTTTATTATTATTAATAGCAAACCTCCATTTACACATTATCATAATAAGTTTATGAATGAACACTCATTCATTAACAATAACAGTTTTCCCGTGTCAAGAATAATCGTAACGAATGAATTCTAAAAATATAATATGGATCAATCTTCCAATAATTCAATGGTTAAACTTTATTTCATAAATATTCAATATCTTCCGACAGCCTGTTAATCTCATTGAACACGTTGAGTACTTATTCATAAAATATCCGTTTTATAAAACATATAATTTCAGATCGTATGAGCCAAGAGCAAAAGTCTCAAAAATCCCCTCTCCCCTTGCGGGAGAGGGTTAGGGTGAGGGGAAACACACTTTCGCAATAAGCTAATACGTATTTGAATGGGGTTTCGAAATGCCTACAAAAAAAGCAAATGAATATCTTTTAAAAGCAGTGGAAGCCTTTAAAACAAAGGTTGTTATAATATCCCCCGGATTTTAAAATTATTTCTATAAAAACCGATGAAACCCATGTTGTGGAAAGAGATGGGGAAAATATCACCGTCAATGTTAAGGATAACGGTTTTGAAATAGACCCGGCATATCATGAGAAAATATTCGATAAGTTTTCCAGGGTAAAAAATGAGAAAACAAGGTATATAACCGGCACCGGACTCGGACTTCCTATCGTAAAAGGACTTTTAAATGACCTTGGCGGATCAATAAGATTAGAAAGTGCACCGGGGAAGGAAAGCGTTTTTACCGTATCGTTTCATGTTAATAAAAAATAGTTAAAGATACCGTTTTTTAGTCCAGACTGTTCTTCGCAAGTTCATTCAGTACGAATGTCAGCGGCCTCTCATCTTCACACTTTCCAACAAATCTTATAGGTCCGGGCCTCCGGTAGTCGTCTTCACCCGGGAAAGCACCGAGCCATTTTTCTCTAAGCGCTTTAACTATCTTAAAACACGGTGAATGCACATCTACAAGAGTTTTTTCCAAAACAAGATCAAGTTTCCCTTTTCTTTCTTCTATGTGCATAAGCGAAGCTATGGGAATACCAATGGGCTCCCAAAGAGCAAACTCTTTTTCAAGGTTTTTTATAGCCGCCATCTGGCCGGTTGCACCATTTGCAACAAGACTAAAGGCAGTCAAACCCAGATTATACGCGTAAACGCAGTCAAAACCGCTTGGATCATTTCCTCTCCCGTCATAGCCGTAAAAATGGACTTGGGTTTTAAAGATAGGAACAGATTTTTTAAATACTTTTTCAACGCTGGCAGGGATTCTACCGCTCTCCCCGATGATACCTTCCTTAACGAGAACTTGCTTCAGGGTTTTAACAGATGTAACTGATTCTTTAAAAATAAGGAAATCATCTTTGTAATTTTTAAATAAAACGGGGCCAAAAAGATCAGGTTCGAGATTTCCCTTTTCAAGAGCCTTCCTGTAATAATTAGTTGATATTCCTATCTTGTACTGGCCTTTTTCTTTAAGGATATCAAGATAGTCTTTCACAAGACCCATAAGCACCTTGTCTGTTTCAACCTGGGAAAACTGAAAATTACCATGACTGTCCCTTTCCATGAGAAGACCTTCCTGGAAAAATGCGGGTATATCATTAAATAAATCGTCATCCCTTGTATTCCATATGGTGAATATTCCGTCTTCGCGTGAAGTTTTTGCCAGCCGCCGCAAATATTCCAGTTTATCCTCAAGGAGCGGAAAATTGGTATGAAAATCGGTATCGTGAGTCGAATTATACTGGGCAATAATGGTATTGAATTTGATGATAAAAACCTGAATTTCATTTATAAATTCCAGTATGCCTTCTGGGATCACGATTACGCCGTAGTTTTTCCCGACAGCCGCCCTGCGAACAATTCCATCGCATATCACCCGGGACAGATGCCTTAAAGTCATTCCAAAAGCAGTATAATCGACAGTTCCTTCTTTTGTTGCCTTATCGATCCTTCTTTTATCCGTATAATTGGCGAGATCTTCTCCTATCAGAGTTATATTGGGATGGGTCTGAAGAGCTACTTCAAGCGCAAGATGGCTTGCAACTCTTCCCATCACTTTACATATATGCCAGTATTTGACATCTGAACTGCTGTCAGTGCAAAGATTACTTATTGCATTTGCGAAAGCAAGCGCCGCGGTATGAAATCCAAACGAAATTGCACACAAGACTTTTCCTTTTGAATCCCGTACCTGTATGTCCCCGTCAATTGTCTTTGGAACTCCTATAATTTGTATGCCGTCTTTAAACATCTCCTGCGAAAGGAACGCTGCATTCGTATTCGAATCATCACCTCCCACAATTACAAGCGCATCCAGCTTAAGCTTTCTGCAGGTCTCTTTTGAAAGGTGCATTTTCTCTTCAGAATCTATTTTGGCGCGACCCGTCTTTATCATGCCAAATCCGCCAAGATTCATGTATTCATCCACAATGCCGTCAGTCAGTTCAACATATTCATTTTCAACAATCCCGTCCGGACCAAGCAAAAAACCGAATATGCTGCTTTGAGTATTGGCCTTTTTCGCTGCATGATAAAGCCCCGCTATGACATTATGACCTCCGGGAGCAGGTCCGCCTGAAAATACAATACCAATATTCCTTCGTTTATTATATTTTTCCTTAAAAAAGCTGTCAGGAGAGCTTATGGATTCAACATATTGAACCTTGTTATGTATTATGTCAGGCAATCGCTTTTTAGCTTCTTTATCAATATTAAACGTGAATTCGTCGCCTTTCCTCAGCGTGTTATATTCATTTAAGAACACTTTGCATATTGAAGGTTTGTTTCTCCTTCTTGTAATAAGCTCATGATTAAGATTGCTTACTGCCTGTTTTATATCAGGATTATTTTCAATAAGGGCAGCATAATCAACATATTTGTCATTTTTCATATAAAACTCCGCGACATGTTGAAATTATTTTATAAACACCGGATTTTAAATCAACAGGAAAATTCTTATTATTCATAGCTTCTGGGAAATATTCATGTCAAGCTTATTTAATTTATTTCAGAGCCGTGTCAGGATTGTTGTTTTTACCAGGATTATATTAATTATGCACCAAGTAATTCATTAAAACATTTAACATTTTTATCTATAAATTATTGCTATAAATTATATAATCCCTTACTTTACATTATAATTTTTATGATATATAGAATTTTTTAAATGTCGTTTCTTAAACCATCCTTTAAATCCTGGAGCAGCCGATGCGGGAAAAAAAAGAAGCTGTAGAAGTAATATGTCCTAAATGTAAAAGGACTGAAATAGTATATATACCAAAAGAGGATATACCCAAATGCCCGGACTGCGGTATTAAGATGGTATTCAGGGAGCTTCTGACGGAAGGCAAATCATATTGATTTTGTCATTAAATTAAAACAAACATTGATTGATGGAGGAGGTATCGGATGAAGAGAAATTTTAATTTTTTATGTGCAGCCGGTATATTTGTTGTTAGCCTGCTTCTGGTTGCAGGCTGTGGAAAAGTGGCAGAAAAAAAAGCTGAGGGACAAGCCGGATCCTCTTCGGACAACGTGCGCATGCAACTTGTAAAACAATCTACTCTGGAACAGATCCTTCAGAAAGGAGAACTCCGCGTCGGCTTTGAAGCCGGATATATGCCTTTTGAAATGACCGATAAAAACGGAAATTTCGTGGGATTCGATATTGACGTAGCTAGAGAAATGGCACAGGCGCTCGGAGTCAAATTTGTTCCTGTTAATACGGCATGGGACGGTATTATTCCTTCTCTGATTACAGAAAAGTTCGACATAATCATGAGCGGAATGACGGTAACACAGGAAAGAAATCTTAAAATTAATTTTGCAAATCCCAATATTGTAGTTGGTCAGACAATTCTTATTAACAAAAAACATAAGGGCGTTATTAAATCTTATAAAGATCTTAATGATTCTAAATACATTGTTACATCAAAGCTTGGCACAACAGGTGAACAGGCTGTAAAAAGAGTCCTGCCGAAAGCAACATACAAATCTTTCGAGACGGAACCTGAAGCAGCCCTTGAAGTAGTGAACGGGAAAGCCGATGCTTTTGTTTATGACCTTCCATACTGTGTCGTTTTCATGGCTCAGCAGGGAGCCGGGAAGCTCGTATTCCTCGATACGCCTTTTACATATGAACCTCTCGCGTGGGCAATAAGAAAGGGTGATCCTGATTTTCTTAACTGGCTTAATAACTTTTTAAGTCAGATAAAAAATGACGGCAGATATGACAAGATTTATGACAAGTGGATTAAAAGCACAGACTGGATAAAAGATGTCCAGTGAAACAGGCTGAAAACATAAACCGGCCCGGCAAGAAAGTCCAGGCCGGTTTTCTTATGATATCAGCTTATTGTTAATCTGCACCGACAAAATACCAGATTATTATCAAGGAGGCTGTCAGCATAAAAATGAACCAGCCTGCAATTATGAAAAAAAGCAACAAAAGCGCTTCTTATTACGCCTGGGTGGGCGTTTTCTTCCTGAGCCTGGCCATTCTGATTGGCGCTTTGTATTACTCCACAATAAAAATTGACTATGTCTGGCGATGGTATCGGATTCCCCAGTATTTTGCATTCAAAGAAAAGATTGATATTAAATCCCAGGTTACCGGAAGGATATCCGAAATTTCATATCAAAAGGGCGAGGCTCTTATTGTTGTAAAAACTGATGGAGAAGATAAAACATATGCGGTTCCCGAAGGCGACATTAAAGTATCCGAAGGAGAATATGTTAATCATGGATATGTATTGGCTTTCTACGAAAAATGGAAACCCGGTATCTTGATTCAGGGCTTATGGCTTACGATAGAGGTAAGTATAATATCCACTCTCCTTGGAATACTGATAGGCCTTATCGGCGGTCTTGCACGTCTCTCGTCCAACCCTGCTTTTAAATGGGCATCCATAACATACATAGAAATTATACGCGGATCTCCCCTTCTTGTTCAGATATTTATCTGGTATTTTGTTCTTGGGACTCTCATAAATACGATTTTAGACAAATACGGAATAAGTCCCATACCCCCTTTGTGGTATGGGGTAGCCGCTCTTGCATGTTTCACCGGAGCATATGTTGCTGAAATAGTAAGAGCCGGAATACAATCAATACACCGCGGACAGGTTGAAGCATCCAGATCTCTCGGCATGACATATGCCCAGTCCATGCGATATGTAATCCTCCCCCAGGCATTGCGAAGAATACTTCCACCGCTGGCAGGCCAATTCATAAGTCTTATAAAAGACTCTTCCCTTTTAGGAATAATTGCAATAAGAGAGCTTTCAAAAGCAACAAGAGAGATTGTTACAACCAGCCTCCAACCCTTCGAACTCTGGTTTGTTTGCGCACTTTTGTATCTTGTTCTAACATTTACACTCTCCATGTTTGTTCAGTACCTTGAAAGGAGGACTGCGGTATAGTGATCGAAGTTCAAAATATCTATAAAACATTTTTGGTCCCCCATAGAGTAGAGGCGCTGGTTAACGTCTCATGCAAAGTAGAAGCAGGTGCAGTGGTTGTGGTCATAGGACCTTCGGGATCCGGGAAAAGCACCCTTTTAAGATGTCTTAACCACCTTGAAACAGCAGACAGCGGTAAAATTATTATTGAAGGGATTGATACCCTTGATCCCAAGACCAATATCAACAAACTTCGGGCTGAAGTGGGAATGGTTTTCCAGTCCTTTAATCTCTTTCCTCACAAGTCAGTTTTAGAAAACATAACTCTGGCCCAGAAAGTCGTTCGCAAACGAACAAAGAAGGAATCCCTGGAAAAAGCATTTTCTCTGCTGAACAAAGTGGGGATTAAAGATAAGGCAAATGTATATCCTGACCAGCTTTCAGGAGGACAGCAACAGCGTGTGGCTATAGCAAGAGCCCTTGCGATGGATCCAAAGATCATGCTCTTTGATGAGCCGACTTCGGCTCTTGATCCGGAAATGATAGGGGAAGTTCTGGACGTTATGAAAAACCTTGCAAGAGAAGGAATGACCATGGTCGTCGTAACCCATGAGATGGGATTCGCAAAAGAAGTTGCGGACAGAGTAATTTTCATGGACATGGGAGCAATAGTAGAAGAAGGAACACCCGAGCACTTTTTCACAAATCCCGAGAATCAAAGGACAAAATTATTCTTAAGCCAGATACTTTAATATATTCCGGTCTCCTCTCTTTTCAAGTTTAACTTGTTTAAAACAGTGCACCATATATTGTACCTTTAATATCAAAATATACCCTCCATTGTGTTTTTTCCTTTACAACCTGTTTATTATCTGTTAAAGTCAAAGTGATGGAATGTTGTCCGATTCTTTTATAATGAAATTTCCGATTTTATGCGGTTCGAAGTATTATAAGAAACAATCAAAAGGAGGGTATGTCTTTATATGAAACTTAAATCGCTGGACATAAGCGGATTTAAATCTTTTCAAGACAAGGCAAGTATTGAGTTCCCTCCTGGCATCTGTGCAATAGTTGGTCCTAATGGTTGCGGCAAGAGCAATATTGTTGATGCGCTAAGATGGGTTATGGGCGAACAAAGCGTTAAACAACTGCGCGGCAAATCTATGGAAGACGTCATATTCTCCGGCACAAACGGAAAACCTCCATTGAATATGGCTGAAGTTACGCTAACGCTTGCAAACGACAATGGGTCTGCACCGGAAGAGCTTAAAGATTTTACTGAAATAATGCTGACGAGACGCCTTTATCGTTCAGGTGAAAGCGCATACTATTTAAATAAAAGGCCCTGCCGTCTTAAAGATATCCACAATATTTTCATGGGCAGCGGTCTTGGCCCGAAATCATATTCGGTAATCCAGCAGGGCAATATCGGTGCGATTATCGACGCAGGTCCTGAAGAAAGAAGATTTTTCATAGAAGAGGCTGCAGGAATAACCCGTTATAACAGTCGTAGAAATGAAGCTCTCAAAAAGGTTGAAGCAACAAATCAGAATCTTCTCCGGGTAACGGATATAATTTCCGAAATTAACCGGCATATGTCGGGATTAAAGCGTCAGGCAAGAAAGGCGGAGATTTATAAAAGTGTCCAGGATCGCATCAGGAAGCTTGACACCTGTATTACCATTCACCAGCATGATGAACTTACAAGACAGATTGATGAAGCTGATGCCATATTGAAAGACCTGAAAGATGCGGATATAGGTCATGTTTCAAAACTGCAGAAACTTGATGCTGTTGTAGAAGAAATAAAGCTGAAGTTGTCCCTGAAAAATAATGAAATATCCGGCCAGAAATCGAGCATATTTGAAATACAGAGAAATACGGACCGGTTCGAAAATGATATTTTACATCTACGCAAGGATATTGAACGGCTTCTTGCGGAAGTTTCGGAACTTGAAACGGCGCGAACCGGCCTCGATGAAAGAAGCGCAAAAATTCTTTCGGAAATATCCCAGACGGAAAAGGAAATTCTTTCAGTTAACTCTGAAATAAACACGACACGCTCGGTGCTCGATAAGGACCGCAACACACATCAAAATATAAAACTCAAACTGTCAAACCTAGACCAGGAACTCGATACATGCAAAACGAATATGATGAATCTTGTCGCCCATGAAGCAAGATATAAAAACATCTATCAAAACGCATCAAACAACAAGGAAAATCTTAAAAGAAGATTGAAAAGAGCGGACGAAGAATTGGTTGTTGCTTCAGAAAAAGTTACTGCAACATCCGGTATAGAGATTAGCGCAAAAGAGAACCTTGAGTTTTGCCGTCAAAACCTTGAAAAAATCGGAAAAGAGATAAATTCAGCCGAACAGAGTCTTACAGACAAGAGAAGGTCACTCGGAAGCCAGGTAAAAATGGTTATGACACTCGAAATGGATAGAAATAAACTCAGATCAAATTATGCGACCTTAAAGAAAATGGAAGACAATTTCGAGTGGTATAAAGACGGCGTAAGATCCATAATGAAAAGCCGGGGCTTACAGAACGGTCTTGAAGGCAACATTGCTGACGGTATTATGGGGCTTATGGCTGATATTCTTGAACCTGAGCCTTCCTTTGAAACTGCAGTAGAGGCCGCCCTTGGAGAATCACTCCAGTACATTCTCGTAAAAGACCAGAATACCTGTAAATCTCTAATGGAATTTCTGCAATGCCAGGGAACTGGACGCAGCGGATTCATTCCCATATCATCCCTTAAGAAACTTGAATGTGAACACTACTCAAAACCTGATTCTTCAAAACTGCTGATAAACCACGTGGCGGTAAAAGCCGGTTACGAAAAAACGATAGAAACCCTTATCGGGCATGTTATTTTCTCCAGTGATATTAATGAAGCAATTGAAATATTCAACGCCAACGGATCTTTTCAAACGGTTGTCACTAAAAATGGTGAAATTATTTCCCACAACGGTACTATGGCAGGTGGAAGTAAAGAAGCTTCTTCGGGAATCCTTGCGAAAAAACATGAAATCAAAGAGGTCGAAAAACAAATATCAAAGCTTGATCTGAATCTTGAAACCGCCCGTGCTGTCCAAAAAGCGCTGGAAGCAGATGTAAGGTCTTGCGAAATAACTCTGCAAAAGTTCATGGAACAAAAAAATGAATTGGTCCAGGATGAAATTGAGGCTGAAAAATACCTTTACAAGATATCTGAAGATTTAAAACATGCGCGCCATCATCTTGAAATTGTGCAACTCGAACAGGAACAGCTTATAGGTGAGCGGAGCGATATTGATGAAGAAATTTCAAAATACAATGAAGCCCTGGCAAAAGTTGAAAGCGAGGTTTCAGATGCCAGGCAAAAGGTTGCGGTAATTTCTGAAAAGATAGCATCATCATCATCCGAACTTGCCGGTTACGATCATAAAGTTGTCGATCTTAAATTAAAACTCACAACCCTCAATGCCAGGCTGGAAAACTGGAACAATTCACTCAATCGCCTTAAAGATTATTATAATGACGGGATAAGCCGTTTGCAAATCCTTGTGCAGGAGATATCACAAAAAACCCGAAACATTGAAGCATCGAAAATCAAGCTTATTGAAAATGAACAGGCTCTTCATGATATGTACAACCGAATATCAATCTTAAAGAAGGCTCTTGAAAACAATGAGGCTGATTACAACACCACAGATGTTACACTGAAAGAACACGACAGCCTGATTACAAATGTCAGAAATGAGCGCGAACAGACATTGCAGAAATTGCGACTGCTCGAAATTGAACAATCCCAGAGGCAGATCCAGAGGGAAAACATTTCCAAACGTTTTGAGGAACGTTATCAAAGCCTTCTTTCGGAAGAAGAGACTATATCTGATTTCGCTGTTGATAATCCTGAAATGGCCATCACCGGGATGGAAGAAGAACTGGAACGGTGCAGAAAAAAAATCGGAGACTTTACGGATGTTAACCTTGGCGCAATAAAGGAATACGAACAACTTAAAGAACGCTTCGATTTCCTCTCCAGGCAGCGCGATGACCTTGTTAAAGCTATTGAAGACCTCCACAAGGTCATAAAAAAAATAAATAAAATATCACAGGAAAGATTTTTAAACACATTCAATGAAGTTAATAAGAAAATCGGGGAAGTCTTTCCAACCCTTTTTGAAGGAGGCACGGCCAATCTTATTCTGACCGAACCCGACAAACCTCTTGAAACAGGAGTCGAATATATGATTCATCCGCCCGGAAAAAAACTGACAAGGATGAGTCTTCTTTCGGGGGGAGAGAAAGCTCTTGCCGCCATAGTATTTGTATTTGCGATATTCCTGCTGAAGCCGGCCTCTTTCTGTGTAATGGATGAAATAGACGCGCCTCTTGATGATTCAAATGTTTACAGATTCAATAACCTTCTGAAAATCATAGGCGATAAATCTCAAATCATAATGATTACTCACAATAAAAATAGCATGGAATTTGCTGATATGCTGTTTGGAATAACAATGGAACACATGGGTGTTTCAAAGGTTGTTTCGGTCAACCTTGAAAGTACAAAGGGGGATATGTAATGAAAGCTTGTAGGAATGATACCTGGAGACAAAAATAATGTTCGGATGGTTTAAAAGAAATAATGATTCGAAAGCTGGAACAGATGATTCGTCAGGTTCATTAAACTACTTTAAACGTCTTAAAGAACGCCTTTCAAAAACCCGGGACATCTTTTCAGGAGGAATTGAAAAGATTTTTTCAGGGAAAAAACATATCAATGATAACCTGCTCGAAGAGCTCGAAGAGCTTCTTATCACTTCCGACATCGGTGTTCAGACTGCCACCGATCTTATACAATGCATATCCAAAAAATCCTCTGAAATCTCAGGACCGGATCAAATCAAGGCTATTCTGAAAAACGAAATAATCAGGCTTTTTGATGACAACACTCCCCGGCTTAAAGCGTCGGACAGCCGACCACACGTAATCATGGTCGTTGGAGTCAACGGTGTCGGCAAAACCACAACAATAGGGAAGCTCGCAACAAAATTCGCTGCGGCAGGAAATAGGGTCCTTATCGCAGCAGCAGACACTTACCGCGCCGCAGCAGTTGAACAGCTTACCATATGGGCCGAGAGAGCCGGAGCCGAAATTGTGAAACACAAAGATAACGCCGATCCTGCAGCTGTAGCATACGACGGCATTGAAGCTGCTTTGGCAAGGAATATCGATGTGGTTATTGTCGATACTGCCGGAAGACTTCATACAAAAACAAACCTGATGGAAGAGCTTAAAAAAATAAAACGATCGATTTCAAAAAAAATGCCGGATGCGCCTCATGAAATACTTCTTGTACTTGACGCCACAACCGGTCAGAACTCCATATCACAGGCAAAACTTTTTAACGAGGCGCTTGGAATCACAGGGATAGCGCTTACAAAACTGGACGGAACAGCAAAGGGTGGAATCGTCATCAGTATATGCAATACCTTTAAATTACCGATTCAGTACATCGGGATAGGAGAAAGCATTGATGACCTTCAGGACTTTGACCCTGTGGTTTTCGTCAATGCTCTTTTTTAGCCTTACGTAATTGATGCTCCAGAACGGTCACCAGGCTGCATGATAACTGTATTTTATTTTCCTGTTAATATGATTTTCCCATACGGGTATCGTCTAAGAGGCTGACATGGCTCGGTTCAAGATAGCTGTAGCCTTAAAAAGTGTTGCGGGATGCTGATTTTCACTTGACATCAATAAATTCCTGCTATATTTGCAGGGGGAAAGAGGATGTCCGTTATTAACCAACAAAAATTAAAAGGGGGGAAAGCACTATGACAAAAGCAGAATTGGTAGACAAGGCGGCACAGGATGCCGGAATTCCTAAGGTCGCGGCGGCAGCTGCTCTAAAATCTTTCATGGACAGCATTTCAAAAACTCTTAAGAAAAAAGACGGCAAGGTCACTCTTGTTGGTTTTGGCACTTTTGCAAAAGTCCACCGTAAAGCCCGAAAAGGCCGCAATCCTCAGACAGGTGAGCCCATCAAAATCAAAGCTTGCAGCGTTGTCAAATTCAGACCAGGCAAGAATCTCAAAGGATAAGATCAAATTTAAAATCCACTTTAGGGCGGTCTGTTTTTTTCATCTAAAGAAAAAGCAGGCCGCCTTTTTATCCAAACCTTATATCAAACCCTTCAAATTCTCCTGAATAAGAACCCTCTTCGATATCAACCTTCACAACTTTTGAATAGGGCGGGCCTTTTTTGCACCATTCAATCACCGAAGCCACACCACTCATTTCACCTTCAAAAACTGCTTCGACCGTCCCGTCTCTGTTATTCCTAACCCATCCGCAGACATTAAATCTGTCCGCAACCCTTTTAGTCTCCATCCTGAAGCAAACGCCCTGGACTTTACCGGCAATTATAACACAAGATTTTATCTTGTCCGACATATGCATTTCCTCCATGAGACTTTTGAGAGACATCACGTTAAAGGCCGGTTCAGCTCCTTCAATCTTTTCCTTTAAATTTGGCAAAAAGATATGGATCAATCATGCGCCTGCAATTTTCTTAAAGCTTTCCTCATCAATAATATAAACACCCAAAGCTCTCGCTTTCTCTATTTTGGATCCTGGAGAGTGACCTGCAAGAACAAAATCGATTTTTTTGCTCACCGACTCGCTTACTTTTCCCCCTAGCTTTTTTATCTTTTGTATAGCCTCACTTCTTGTCATGGTTTCAAGTGTTCCGGTCAAAACAAAGATTTTTCCATCCAGCGTTGGTGTTATATTATCCTCTTGAGGATAAATATTTACCCCGCATTTTAAAATTTGATCAACTCTTTTGCGGTTTTTTTCGCAGATGAAAAAATCGGCAAGACTCTTAGCCAAAACAGGGCCGATCCCCTTTATATCTTTCAAATCATCATACTTCGCATCATAAAGATTCTCAAGGTATCCGTATTTTGAAGCGAGTATTTCCGCAATATGCTCACCTACATGCCTGATTCCGAGAGCGTATAGAAAACGGCTGAAAGATATATTTTTGCTTTTCTCAATAGACTCTAAAAGATTTTCAGCGGATTTTGAACCCATATTATCCAGACTTTCAATTTTTTCTTTGTCCAGATAAAATATATCCGCAAAGGATGACAGATACCCTTTGTCAACAAGCTGGTTTATCAGTTTCTCGCCAAGCCCGTCTACGTTAAAAGCCTTTTTTGAAGCAAAATGCTCTATCTGGGCCTTGATTATGGCTGGACATGCATCATTTGTGCATCTTAATGATGCCTCTCCTTCATCCTGTACTACCGGGGTATTACAGAAGGGACAATTTGCAGGCATAGTAAAAATTTTTTCGCGTCCGGTTCTGACAGTATCAATAGCTTTTACGATTTCAGGGATTACATCGCCTGCCCGCTGGACAAGAACAGTATCCCCGATCCTTATATCCTTTCTACTGATCTCGTCCCCGTTATGAAGTGTAGCGCGATTCACGTTTACACCCCCGATATTTACGGTCTCAAGGTGTGCAACAGGTGTAAGAGTCCCTGTGCGCCCGACCTGCACTTCAATCTTCAACACCCTGGTTGTCTCCTGTATCGCCTTGAACTTACAGGCTATGGCCCACCTGGGGCTCCTTGCGGTAGTCCCAAGCTGCACCTGAGACTCAATGCTGTCAACCTTTATCACCATGCCGTCAATATCATAAGGCAGTTCATATCTCATTTTTTCAAGTTCTCTGAAATATTCGATAACCCCCTCTATTGTTATCTTCTGCTTTATGTGAGGATTGATTCTAAAACCAAAATATTTCAATCTGCAAAGCAAATCCCAGTGCGAATTAATATTCATGCCGGTCACATCCCCGGTCCCATATATGAATATTTCCAGAGGTCGTCTGGCGGTAATTCGCGGGTCAAGCTGTCTTAAAGACCCGGCAGCAGCATTTCTCGGATTTGCAAATAAAGGCAAGTCGTTACTTGACATCTCTTCATTAAGTCTTTTGAATCCTTCCCTGCAGATAACCACCTCACCCCTGACTTCAAGGCGGGCCGGCGCTTTTTCTTTATTTCCATGTTGCTGAAGCAGAATGGGAACAGTTCGTATGGTCTTAACATTTGAGGTAATCACTTCCCCAGTTTCACCGTCACCTCGGGTTGAACCAATAACAAGCTTCCCGTTCTCATAGACAAGTTCCACCGCAACTCCGTCCATCTTGGGTTCCACAGTGTACAGAATTTCCCCTTCAGTCATAAGCTCTTTTTTGGCTCGCCTGTCAAAATTCAATATGTCTGAATCTGAAAAAGCATTATCAAGGCTGAGCATTCTAACCGTGTGCTTTACCGAATCAAATTTTTTCAGGGGTAAAGCACCGACTCTCATGGATGGGGAATCGGGACTTGAAAGTTCAGGATACTGAGTTTCGAGCTCAATCAGTTGCCTCATCATCCTGTCATATTCCGCATCGGAAATTTCCGGTGCATCCATTACATAATAGCGGTTATTATGCCTGTGAAGTTCCTGTCTGAGATTTTCAATTTTTTTAACAATATCCGGATCTATAAAATCTGGCATATTTTTATCAAAGCCTCACATGCGGCAATCCGACTCTCTTTAAAACGAATCTCCCTGAAACCAGGCCGCCATTTCATTGCTGATATTTCATCTGAAACCACAAGAATACCGGCAGCTTCAATATTTCTGAATCTTGCAGCAGAATAAATTGCGGAAAGCTCCATTTCAACTCCCAGCACATTCTTCTCTTTGTAATAAACGACTTTTCCTGGTGTCTCTCTATAAATGGCGTCCGTTGTCCAGACGGGCCCTTCATGAAATAAAAGGCCGCTTTGCCTTAAAAAACCCTTTATTCTTTCAGTCAGATCAGATGATGGAAGCGCGACACCATTAGCGGAAAACTCATTATATCCGTAGTGTTTAGAAGTGCCCTCGTCAACAAAAGCGGATGTAGCGACTATAATATCGCCGATCTTGACCGAATCGGATACCGCACCGCACCAGCCGTAAAACATTATCCTGCTTGCACCCCAGGCTGTAAGAGTCTCAAGAAGCATCACTGCATAAGGAGCTCCCGCAAAAGGTCCTGTTATCGAGAAATTATAATCGGAATCCTTCGGTGAAAAGAATCTGCTGTTATGCAATACTCTTGACTGATCATCCCCGATGTTTATCAGATTGCAAATGCAATCGAGATCCGTCTTGCTGCTGACCATAAGCGCAACCGGTTTAGGATCGGGAGGATTTCTTCCTTTTACAGGATTTACGATTGCATCTTCTTTATTCATGAGCTGTGCAGTTTATAATAAAAAAGTGCGGCTTACCCGTCAACTCCTGGAGGGGCGGGGGATTTGCGGGCACAGATGATGAGAATTATCCGGGACCAGCCAGTTTTGAAAGCTCTTCTTTGACTTCATCAATAATTTCGTAAAACCAGAGCAGATCCTCAATTGAAAGACGGCCGGCCTTACGCTGGCTTTCATTTCCATCTTTTCTCAGGAACACTCTCGGACCTATCTGTAGTTTAGGTTCACCAGCCCCATACTGATTTATGGAAATCACAAGACCTGTCTCTTCATTTTTCCACTGCTTTAACATTTTATCCATATCGGGATCAAAAGGCATTTTATCCTCCTTATTTTAAATTATAAAACGTTCATATCATACAACTTCATATTTTTGAAAAATCTGCAAACAAATCGAAAAGATCGGATATGCAACCGAGCAGTGCAAGCCGGTTATTCCTGATATTTATATCTTCAGCCATTACAAGTACTCCGTCAAAAAATGCGTCAACAGGTTTTTTTAGTGCTGCAATATCAAGAAGCGCCTGATCAAAAGCTCCGTTTTCTAAATTCTTCAGGACCATTTCCTTAACATTCCTGTAAGAAGCAAACAGAGCTGACTCGCATTCATGTTCAAATAATTTATCGTTTACACCGTCAATCCCTTTAAGGCTTACTTCATGCCCGGATTTTTTTATTATGTTTACTACTCTTTTAAAGGCAATCGCAAGAGGCTCAAAATCAGGAGCTGCTTTCATTTTTTCCAGCGCCTTTGTCCTGCTCCAGACATCAGGCACAATATCAGACGCGACACTGATTACAGCAGAGATAACATCCCTGGAATAGCCCTGTTCGGCCATAATATGTGACATGCGGTTTTGAAGGAAACCGTATATCTTATCAGCGCTGTCATTTGCCCCACCTGTCCTTTTGGTGTCAAAGAGTGTCAGGCTTTTTTCGACAAGGGCTCTTAATGAAAAAGAAAAACCTTTATCTATTATTATTTGAATTATACCTATCCCCTGCCGCCTTAACGCGTAAGGATCGGAAGCTCCGGTAGGAATGAGTCCTGCTGAAAAACAGCCGCATATTGAATCAATCTTATCAGCAATACCAACTATTGCTCCAACCAATGTTTCAGGAAGAGATCCGCCTGAATAGTTTGGCCTGTAATGCTCTTCAATGGCATAAGCGAGATTTTCCGGCTCACCGCCTTTTATCGCATAGATTCTGCCCATTATGCCCTGCAGCTTGGGGAATTCCCCGACAACCTGACTGACAAGGTCTGCTTTGCACAAGCGGGCAGCTCTTAAAGCCTGCCTTTTAATTTCCGGGTCATCAGATACTTTATCTGCCAGATATCCTGCTATTTTTTCAACTCTTTCAATTTTTTCATACATTGAACCGAGCTTTGCCTGGAACAGTACTCCTTTTAGTTTTTCAACCCATTCATCAATAGGCACTTTTACATCACTTCTGTAAAAAAACCTTGCATCTTCAAGTCGCGCTCTCAAAACACGCTCATGGCCCTTTGCAACGAGCAACATGTCATTGGCTTTGGTATTATTTACAGCTATAAAACACGGCAAAAGACGCTTGCTGCTGTCAATTACCGCAAAATATTTCTGATGCTCCCGCATGGAATTAATCAATATTTCATCCGGAACTTCGAGGTACGACTTGTCAAATCTACCGGCGACAGGCACAGGATATTCAACAAGGTTTGTTACTATATCGACAAGTTCGTTGTCTTGCAAAACGCTCCCGCCCAGCTTTATAGCAACTTCCCCGATAAGCTTTTCGATATTTGCTTTCCTCTCGTCTATATCCGCAATGACACTGGCTGCCCTCAATTTATTAAGATATTCGTCCGGGTGGGATATTTTTATTCTTCCGGGAGATAAAAATCTGTGACCGAAAGTATACCTGCCGCTTTTAATATTCCCTGCTTCAAACGGCACAACCTGTTTGCCAAGAAGGGCTAAAACCGATTGGATGGGTCTTGCAAATCTGATATCGAGGTCGCCCCACTTCATGACTTTGGGGAAGGGAACGGCCGCAATTACCTGTGGAAGCAATTTAGTTAAGACGGTCCTGCTTTCAAGACCGGTCTCTGTTTTGACGGCGCAAAGATACGGTCCTTTTTCAGTCTGCCTGACGCATATTGCCTTTAAGGGAATGCCCATCTTTTCCGCAAATTTTCTACCGGCAATCGTCGGCTGACCATCGCTGTCAAATCCCACTTTTTCAGGAGGGCCGATAATTTCGGTGGTAAGCGGTTTTTGTTTCGTAGAAATATTATCAACCTGCAGAGAAAGCCTCCTTGGAGTTCCGAACATCTTTGCCTCTCCGTGTTCAATCCTCTCCTCGGTCAATCTCCGCAAAAGAATTTCAGACATCGCATTTAAAGCTGGTTTTATATAACCGGCAGGAATTTCTTCCGTGCCTATTTCAAGCAATAGAGTCTCCATATTCACCTCAATTTATTAATAAACACAAGACACACGTGATAAGAACTCAACTTTAACATACCGGCTTCAGGTGTTTATATCTTTCCCTGTCTCCGTCCTTTTTAACAGTGGAAATCCCATAACCTCCCTCTGCTTTAAATATCCTTCAGCACATGCCCGCGCAAGATTTCTGATTCGCGCAATATAACCGGTTCTTTCCGTGACACTGATAGCCCCGCGTGCATCGAGAAGATTGAAGGTATGGGAACACTTTAAGCAGTATTCATAAGCCGGGAGAATAAGTGATTCTCCGATTATACGCATTGATTCGGCTTCGTATCTGGCAAAAATGTCCAACAGGAAATTAATATCAGACTTTTCAAAATTATAAGTCGACTGTTCAACCTCCTGCTGGTGGTGCACATCGCCATATTTTATCACATCATTCCATTTCAGGTCATAAACGTTGTCAACACCCTGGAGATACATCGCAATCCGTTCAAGACCGTATGTTATCTCAACTGAAATGGGATGAAGGTCTATGCTTCCTGCAATCTGGAAGTATGTAAACTGGGTTATTTCCATTCCGTCAAGCCATACCTCCCATCCGAGACCTGAAGCCCCAAGAGTTGGAGATTCCCAGTCATCTTCAACAAACCTTATATCATGATCAAGAGGTTTAATTCCCAGGGCCTTCAGACTCATAAGAAACTGCTGCTGAACGTCGAGCGGTGAAGGTTTGAGTATTACCTGAAACTGGTAGTAATGCTGAAGCCTGTTGGGATTTTCTCCATACCGGCCATCGGTGGGTCTTCTGGAGGGCTGGACATAGGCGACATTCCACGGCTCCGGCCCTAATGCCTTGAGCAAGGTTGCGGGATGAAATGTACCGGCGCCGACTTCCATGTCATATGGCTGGACCAGAACACATCCCTTGCGGGCCCAGAATTTTTGCAAGGACAGAATAACTTCTTGAAAATTCATTTTTCATACCTCATATCTAACAATAAAATATATCGTTGTTTTTTTACGAAACGCCTTTTGAATCTATACCGAATTCAAGCAAACAGGCCCCTTTCCTTCCTGATAATATTGACTCCCATTTGTTTTTCAATTTCTCAATATCGCTGGTTTCACCTATGGCCCATATGCAGCCTCCACCTCCTGCGCCTGTAAATCTTGCTCCACATCCGTTTTTCCGGGCAGACATAATAAGTTTACGCCCGATCTCGTCAACGACATCCGGCGTCATGCTTCTTCTTATCGCCGTCTCCTGATTCATAAAAAACGCGGCGTCATTGAACCTGCGGTTTGATACCGCGTCGACAAACCTGCCTGTACACACAACTATTTCGTCCCAAAGATCGCGGTATTTCCCGGAAACAAACTGATTGACCCACCTGCCATTGATATTTTTCGATTCATGTGGAACGCCACAATATGCAAGCATAATGTTTTTTCTGAAATCGTTTAGTAATTCCTTTTTAAATATGCTCTTTTTCACAAACCCCGGGCTTTTCGTTCCATCTTTCCAGAACCATGCGTTTACCCCGCCAAAAGCTGCGGCCAGCTGATCCTGCAATCCGCAAGGCACGCCCGCTACACTTTGCTCAATTGCATGGGCAAGAAAAACGGCTTTCTGCCTCAATAAGGATTTTTGCTCTGATCTTTCAGATATTTTTAAAAAACCCGCGACAAGCGCTACGGCTGCCGCCGAAGATCCTCCCAGAGCGCTTCTTGGCGGAGACGATGATTCAATTACAATATGGACTCCGTCTGCATTGAAAAACGACGAAATAGCGAATATAAGTCCTAACGGGTGATTAAACGGCGCTTTGCGCGAAGCAAACACTGTGCTTCTGAAACCCCGCGAAGAGACCTTGACCCTCCCTTCTTCAAACGGGAGAAGGTAGACCCTTGTTCTTAAATCTATCGAAATATTAAAAGTACATGGATTAAGGTGCATCAGTGGATAATAGAATGTGCTTATATCGAGTGTTCCCCCCATATCTATCCGGCACGGGGCAGAAATTTCAATCTGTTCAGTCTTTATAATATCATTTAAATTATCCGGCATTATATATCCGAGTTAATTGTTATAAAAAAAAGCAATATCTACTTCCTCTTTTTGTTTCTAATCTGTCTTAAAATTTTAAGACTTTGCATCTCTTTGCCAAGATAATAAGTCATAAAAGCTTCTAAAAAGCTCAACCCTTCATCTAAGGCTAAACAGGTAAATCGTATTTTCCCGACCTTTTCCAAATCGCCGCTGTTAATCCAAAGAAGCTGCTTAATCGTTCCTTTTGAAAGAGAAAGCCGGTTTCCGGAGTTTCCTGTGCATTTCCGGCAGACAATCCCACCTTTTTGGAAGTCGAAGGATATACGTTCTTCCCTGAGACTGTCAACTGAAAGCTGACACATGCTGCAACGAATCAAATTCGGACAGATACCGGCTATCGACGCAAACCTCATCTGGAAAAGTATGCTCAATATTTCTGCGGAAATACAGCCTGAATTAATTTGTTCAAGAACATAATAAAGCAACCGGTAAAGCCGTTCCTGTTTCGTATCATTTTCAGCCCATGCATTAACTATTTCGGACCAGTAACACGCATATGCTGTTTTATTAAAATCAGTCCTTATATCCGAAAGAGAACTTATCAGATCAGCCTCCTGCAGAACAACAAGACTTCCTCCCTTCCCGGAACTGCAAACTACATTCAAAACAGAAAATATTTCGAGAATTCCCCCAAACCTTTTTATGCTTTTCTTCGCAGACTTTGCTATCGTTGATATCTTGCCTCTTTCAAGAGCAAATAAAGTTAAAATTACATCGTAATCTCCAAAATCAAGGCGCCTGAGAATTATTGCAGGAGATGAAAAGGATTTCATCCGATTATATTCCGAGAAGATGTGTTGCAACAATAAAATATATTGATACGCTTATAATGTCGATTGCGGTAGTAACAAAGGGACCTGTGGCAATAGCAGGATCAATATTGATCCTTGCAAAGATCATCGGAACCATAGATCCGGATAATGCGGCCAGGGTCATTGAACAAACAACGGCAATACCAACGGATAGGGCAAGGTCGAATGTGCTATAACTAACCTGAGCGACAGTAGCTATAAGCACTCCATAGATAGTACCCAGCAATAGCCCTATAACAATTTCTTTAAATATGACCGGCCACATATCTCTGATGTTAAGCCTTCCTGTTGCAAGGCCTCGTACAACAATTGTGGAGGACTGAATTCCAATATTCCCCCCCATACCCATAATAACCGGAATAAAAGCTGTAAGATAGGCAATTTTACTTATAGATCCCATAAATTGCCCGATAATAACAGATGCTATGATACCGCCGACACAACTGGCAAAAAGCCATGGCAGCCTCAATCTGGAACTTTTCAGAACAGACTTGGTTTCAATAAATTCTTCACCGACACCTGCCATCTTTAGCATATCTTCCGTAGCTTCACGCCGGAATATATCAATGACATCATCAACAGTAACAATACCTACAAGTTTATTCGATTCATCAACAACAGGTACTGCCAGAATGTCATATTTCGCCACAATTTTTGCTACTTCTTCCTGATCCATGTCGGTATGGACAGAAAAAACGTCCCTTGTCATAAATTCTTTTAACGGCTTATCAGGAGGAACAACTACTAGCTGTCTTAAAGAGCTGACGCCAACAAGCTTATCGTATTCATCAACGACATAAAGATAAAAAGGCATTTCAACATCAAGATGCTCCTTCTGCAAAGATTCGATAGCCTCTTTCGCGGTAATATCCTCTTTCAGGGCTATAAAATCGGGCACCATGATCCCGCCGGCTGTGTCATCTTCGTATCTCAGCAGGCCCTCGACTTCATCGGAACCCTCCTTTTTCATCTTATCCAATATTGAATCGGATAATTCATTTGGAAGCCGTCCTATCAGATCCGCAACATCATCTGTGGGCATATTCTCCAGAATCACTGCTATATCGTCAGTTTTCAGCTCTGAAATGAGTTCTACGGAGGCATCCTCATCTATTTCGCTGAGCAGGGTGCCTTTTTTTTCTACATCTTTTATCATGTCAAAGAGTCTGCGCTGATTTGGAAGAGAGAGCTCTCTGAAAACTTGAGATAAATCAGCAGCATGTGTCTTGTTCATTATTTTGCGGAGATGAGAAGTTGCTTCACGGCGGAGCAATCTTTTCACGCTTTCAATGAGTATTTTTATTCGATCCCCTTCCATATCAAACCGCCGGTATTTATCTGTTTAAGTTGTAAAGCATAAAAAACTTCTGTACTATCAAATCATGGAATCTGAATGTTTGCGGGACGTCCGCTTTCCCTCGCTATATCATATGCCTTTTCATTGAAGCTTAATTTGATGGCACCTGCATCTCCAACAAGCAAGTTATAGCCTTTTAATGCATTTAGTTCGAGAAAATCCCCGCTATTTAAAATATATTCTTGAGGGTTCTGTCCGTCAATTATCACTTTTAGCCATGTGTCCTTTATGGCAAGTATTTTTAACGATAGCTTGTCGCCAATTTTTTCTGAACTTTTTCCCTCAATCACTTTTTTTTGAATATCTGCCGAATGCTTTTCCTGTTTGCTGATCTCTGCTGATCCGGTCTTATCAGATAATTCATAGACTGAAGCTACTGAAATTATTATGACGCACAAAAAAACTCCCGAAAGCAAAAATATTTTATGCCAGTATCTCAAACCTGTTTTGTTTAATGCTTTCTCTGGGTTAATCATTTTCTTGATAGCACCGGTAGACGCGAGATAACGCCGGACAGCTTCTTCTCCATCCGCATTGACAGCCTTTGCATAAGAGCGCAAAAAGCCCTTTACGAAGACCTCTGGAGGAAGCTTATCAATCTGTTCATTTTCTATTAATGAAAGACAATCAATGCCTATTTTTGTTTCCCTTGATAGCTCCTCAAGTCCAATCTTTTTCTTTATTCTGAAAGTTTGAAGATAATGCCCGAATGAAAATGATTTGTTTTCTGAAATCATATGTTCAAATCAACATTAATAAGGTTTATCAAGTATTGTCTGGGATATGTAAACTCAACTGTATCCAAATCTTGTTTCCGGCAGGACACTATTTAATAACCTTGATATGGGATTTTTGTCTTAAATCTCCGATCCAGGTTTCAAATTTTCTTTCAACTAATTCGCCAAACAGGATCTCCTGTATTTCAGGTGTAACTTCTTCAAGGGATTTGTCCTGTTTTTCTTCCGTCTTTTCTACGTAAATAATCTGATATCCAACTTCAGTTTCAACAACTTTCGTAAAATCACCCGCTTTGAGTTCTTTTATTGCCTCCTGTATCTCTGGAGATAATTCATTATATTTAAACATTCCCAAATCCAGATTCTTTATATCAAAATCGGAGTCAACATAATCCGTGATGACATCCTCAAATTTTTTCCCGCCCTTTAATTTGTCATGAATTTCTTCCATCTTTGATCTGATATTTTGTTTTTCATTATCGCTGATATCCAACCCGACTCTCTTGATGATATTTTTAAGATAGTATTTTTTTTCTCCCCGAAACTTCTCAATATTGCTGTTGTAGTACGACGTTATTTCATCTTTCGTTATAATTATTTTGGATTTAATCGCGTAATTAAGAAGTTTTGACCTGATGAGATGTTCCTTAACCTTACTGCGATAGCCCTCTATAGTCATATCTTCTCTGGCCAGCATGCTTCTTAGGTCTTCGTCCGTATAATTATTGACCTCTTTGACTCGCTCAATAGCATTATCAAGCTCCTTCTCGCTTACGGAAATACTGTACTTTTTACTCTCCTGATCGGTAAGCTTCTGGTTAATAAGCTGGTTAAGCATATCTTCTCTGACTTTAAAGAGCATTTCGCGTTCTTTTTCCGGCGGATATCCAAGCGATTTTATTCTTTGAGCATAGGGATTGAGAGTATTGGAAAGTTCCGAAAGGGAAATTATTTCTTCGTTAACAACTGCTACAACCCTATCTACAACTTCAGCACTATATGCATAAGTATTTAATATAACGATATATATGAGAGCAATTATTATTTTATATTTTTGCATTTTATGTTTTTCTCTCCATAATTCTCCGGTTGGTATCTGAATTGAACATTGTTATTCTTTACTGTTCCGGCAACGATATATAGGAACAATATACTGTCACTTTATGAAGACAGAATTTTTTCCCATTGTTTATGATTTATTTCTATCTTATATTTTTTCTGCAAACCTTCAAACCATGTTTTATACGATTCTTCGGCTTTTAAATTTCGCAGATTCTTTATGACTTCTTCAGTTGTCGGCTTATTGGCCAATTTGCCATCGGAACCGTTTTTAACGTATTCACTATAATACCTTGATAAATCATCGGGTGTTATCAGGATATTATTTTTGAGATCTTCAGCAATGACTTTCTCGATGAGCAGGCGTGTTCTTAATTTTGTCTCCCACATGTTGTAGGAAATTGCATACTCAAGAAGCATTTTTTCAAACTCACCTTCGGGGTAATCCGCTTTAATTTTCCTTACAGTCTCTTCAAGCTCTGAATCTGTGACTGCAATATTCAGTTCCTTGGACCTTACAATTAATATTAACTCCTCAACCATTTGATTTAATAATTGTTTTTTTGCATCGCTGTAAACGGAAGCTTTCTGTTCAATATCATTATATGAATAAGCAGACTTGGTTATTTCAAATTCTCTTTGAAAGTCGAGCACCATTAAAACACCTTCTTGAACTCTAACAAGATATTCATCGCCCTGAACTGATTCTGTCCTGGAACAGCCTGAAAGTATCAACACTAACAGTAAGGCGCACCCAGCAAATATCTCGGAGGTAAAACGTTTATGTACTTTAACATATATCATAAATACAGGTTCTTCTTTTCCAGCATATTGGAGAAGGTGGTACGGGATTCAAGTGTTCAACTGTTTGTTTTCTAATGAATTTATTTTTGACATTCATTAATATAAGTATTCAGCCGTTAACACGTTGAATAATTTCTTTCAAGATGTTTTTGGCTTTCACAATGTGCCCTACAATGCTTTGTTTCGGGAGTCTTACTTTCAGGACATGTTCCGGAGTAAATTCAAACCGGTTTTTATCTGAAACTACCATATCTATTATACCTGAAGGGTTATTAATGTAAGACGGCGCAGCAAAATGAATTGAAAGTTGTTGATCCTTCAAATCTAAGCGTTTAACACCCGCTTTTTGAGACAATATCTTCAGCATGATTTTTATTAGAAGATTTGAGGCTTCTTCCGGCAGGGCTCCGAAACGATCTGTAAGTTCCGATTTAAAGTCGGCTATCTCCTTAATTTCCGTCATCTTTGCCAGACGCCGGTAGGATGTCAGGCGCTGATCGATATCAGGCATATATGATTCGGGAAGATACGCTGATATCGAAACATTTATCTCTGGATCCAGGGTTTTCTGAACAGGCTCTCCCTTAAGCTCCGATATGGCGTTTTCCATCAACTGGAGAAACATTTCGTACCCAACGGCAGCTATATGACCGGATTGGGAAGCTCCGAGTATCGTTCCCCCTCCTCTGATTCTCAAGTCACTCATCGCAATCTGAAATCCTGATCCTAGATCACTGTGTTCCATCAATACTTTCAATCGTTTTTGAGCATCCTTTGTGATAGTACTCTCTTTAGGGATAAACAGATAAGCGTAAGCCTGCTCGTCAGCCCTTCCTACCCTTCCGCGCAACTGATAGATCTGAGCCAGTCCCAGTTTATCAGCTCTGTTTACTAGTATGGTGTTTGCTGAAGGTATATCAAGTCCTGATTCTATAATTGTTGTGCAGACAAGCATGTCAATTTCTTTTTTCATGAACTTGTACATAACATTTTCAAGCTCATCATCATCAAGCCGTCCGTGCGCGATATCAATCCTCGCCTCTGGTACAAGCTCCTGCAACTTTCGGGAAATCTTTTCAATAGTATAAATATTGTTGTGGACAAAAAAAATCTGGCCCTTTCTGCTCAACTCTTTTCTTATCGCCCCGGCAACTATGGCATCATCTAATTCCGAAACATATGTAATTATAGACTGCCGATGTTCGGGAGGTGTTGAAATTATGCTGATATCACGAACACCCATTAAAGACATGTGCAATGTTCGTGGAATCGGTGTTGCAGTGAGAGCAAGAACATCTACGGTATTTCTTAATTTTTTAAGCTTTTCCTTATGCTTGACTCCAAAACGCTGCTCCTCATCGAGCACAACAAGTCCGAGATCCTTAAAAACAATGTCCTTCTGGAGAAGCCTGTGAGTTCCTATAACAATATCAATCTTCCCGGATTCAAGATCGGAAATTATTCTTTTTTGATCCCGGACTGACCTGAACCTGCTAAGGCATGCGATGTTAACCGGATACCGCTCAAATCGTAAGTTAAAAGTCGTAAAATGCTGTTCTGCAAGAACTGTGGTCGGAACCAGCACCGCAACCTGCTTGCCGGAATTGACCGCAAGAAAGGACGCCCTTAAAGCCACTTCTGTTTTACCGTAGCCGACATCTCCGCAGACCAGCCTGTCCATAGGAACCGGCCGTTCCATGTCACTCAAGACATCATCTATTGCATGAAGCTGGTCCGGTGTTTCTTCGTATGTGAAACCGGCCTCAAAATCTTGAAAATAGGTGTCCGGCATTCCATATCCGTATCCATCGCTCACTTTTCTGAGTGCATATAGTTCAAGGAGTTCTGCGGCAATTTTTTCAGCCGATTTTTTTACTTTTTCCTTTATTTTATCCCAGGACTTTCCACCCATCCTGTCAAGAACAGGCTCCATACCATCGACGCCCATATACTTATGTACTATGTTCATTCTTTCAACAGGAAGGTAGAGTTTATCACCGTCCTTGTACACTATCAGCAGAAAATCATTTGTCGAACCGTTCAGTTTCAGCTTTACAAGCCCTTCATACTGACCTATTCCATGATCATCATGTACAACAAGATCCATTTTTTTCAGATCTTCAAAGGAGATAATCTGGGAAACCGTTTTCCTTGCCGAATCCCTTCTTCTGCCGCGTTTTGCTCCGAATATTTCATCTTCGGTTATTATGGCTAATGATTCTTCAGGCCAGACAAATCCCGATGAAATACGGCCTATACATATAAAAACGCCCCCCTTCCCGCGGGAAGTATCAGGAAATCCTTTTTTTGTTTCCATTTGAATTCCGTAAGGCGTCAAAAGAGACCTGATCCTTTCGGCTTGAGATTTTGTGCTGCAAACAACCAGGGTTATATATTTGGAATTTATATTTTCATTGATCCAGTCGGCAAGCGGCAAAAGGTGATTGTCTTTTTCTATGCGGCACCTGATTTCCTGAATCAGCAGATTGTTATTTTTTATAAAACAATCGCATTGTAAAGAATGCCCGTTTTTTTCTTCATTTTCGCATACAATTTTGAGAGCCCGTAAATTTAAAGGTTTCTTTGAGTTTATTACTTCACGCATATTCGCCCAGGTAAGATACAGGCTCTCTGGTTCAACACACAACCTGCGATCCGCGCGAGCAGAGATATAATTTTTTAATTCCCGGTTCTCTACTTCCTCCGCTTCCTTTTGGATCTGTTCGGGTTCATCCTGTACAAAAAGAGTATTTTCAGCAAGATAATCAAAGAAAGAATCGGGCTTTGAATAAACAAGCGGAATCAGGCCTTCAATATCCGGGAGCACACCCTCTCTTTTTATCCTGTCAATTAAATCTCTGATTGTTGTAACAGGAATATCAAGCCTCGAAGCCTGTTCTCTTATCCTGCTTATTATAAAATTAAGATCCTCATTTTTATAAACCGCTTCCCTTGCAGGAAGTATAACCGCCTCGGTTATATTTATTGAGGTCCTCTGGCTTGATGCGGAAAAAAACCTTATCGACTCCACCATATCGCCCAAAAACTCGATTCGTAGAGGATCAGGATAACAAGGTGTAAAAATATCTATAATACCACCTCTTACACAATAATCTCCGGTCTCTTCAACTATCATAGACCTGGAATATCCGCCCGAAACCAGTTTTTCCAGAAGCCTTTCCCTGTCCGTTTCTTCGCCCTCCATCACCAGTTCCGCGAAACTTAACAATTCCTGTTTGGGAATCAGTTTCTGGAGAAGAGCTTCCGGAGTTGTAACAATTATCGGAGGAGTATCACTTACCGCAATCTTGTACAGCGTGTTTATTCGAGTCGCAGAAGTCTCGTTGTGATAAGCGACATGTTTAAATGGAGAATCATTATACGGCGGGAAAAGCAGCACGGGGATTATGTGCCCGGTTAAAAAAAAAATCAGATCCTGAATAAAACTCTCTCCATCCTTAACTGAAGGCGCAACAAATACAACAGGCAACCTGCATTTCAGATAGTATTTCGATATTATGAATGCTTTTTCTGAACCAGACAATCCTGTAATATCTGCAACTTTTTCTCTTGTGATAATATATTCATAAAGAGAATCGAAAGAATAATTTTTCTCTTGATTTTGATACATAAACAAAGTACCTACTTTGGCCTGTGATATGCCGGCGTAGCTCACTTGGTAGAGCAGCTGATTCGTAATCAGCTGGTAGGCGGTTCAACTCCGCCCGTCGGCTCCATTAATTTTCAAGGGGTTCCTGCATTTCCTGAAATCATTTTATATTAAATAAACTCCTTAATATGATGTATTTTTATCCCATATTATGCCATTGTGCAACCTTGTTTGTCCGGTAGCAACCAATTGCCATAAAATGTTTTTTGCCATTTTTACCGGAGGTTTACAGGCAAGGAAATGTTAATTCACAATAATATGTTGATATAATTCATGTTTATTACATACTATGTCAAGGCACTTGCCGAAATATTCTTTCTTTAATTTCTTGACATACACTCAATGTCCGTATATTTTAAATACTTACATGGTTTTGCAAACTATGATATTTAATAAGTTATATTCCGGCTCGTAATTTGAAAACGGGAATTTAATGAATTGCATTGATGCTGTTGAAGGAACAGCTAAAACTGTTATTGACGGGCTTTTCCGTCTTTTTATTGAATATAATCTTGACGATACTGAATACATTCGGAACATCAAGGCAGTCATGGATTCAACTGATATTTTTTTACAAAACAATAGAGAAATATCCGATAATCCACGTACCCTTAAGAAAGTACTTTATGAACATGCAAAAGATTTATGGCTGAATAATCTTTTTAGTAAAATAGGAACCGATAACATCAATGACGATCAAATTCCCGAACGCATTGAATATAATGGATATTACTTCGATTATATTTATAACCACGGTTCATATCCTCTTTAACAATATTGTTGCCGGTTTGCATGTAGTCAGGATAGTTTTAGAATGAATGATTCGGAAGAAGATGCAAAATTGAAAGCCGAAATGGATGAGATATTAATAAAGATTGATAATATAATTGAAAAGATTGAAAGTTCTATGCCTCCTGAAAGGGATGACTTAAATCAGGAATAACAGAGAAAGAGCATCACGGCTATTATTTATAACTGGGGAATATAAAATTTATTTAAATCTATCTGTAAGGAAATATTATTATTAGGAGGTCCCATGGCGTTAACTAAAAATGACATTGTTGCTCGGGTACATGAACTTGGCTTTACCAAGAAGAAATCGGTCGAGATCATTGAGTCACTGCTTGAAATTATTAAAAATAATCTTGAAAAAAGTGACGATGTCCTGATCTCCGGTTTTGGAAAATTCTGTGTCAAGAATAAGAATCAAAGAAGGGGCAGGAATCCGGCCACTGGTTCCGATCTTCTTCTCCGGGAAAGAAAAGTGGTTACCTTCAAATGTTCAGGCAAGTTGAGGGACAAAATAAACGCCGAGGGTTAAAAGGTAAAAATATCAAATAGCTGCATTATTTTTGCCTGGGGCGGATCAAGTAAGTTCTAACGGCGCCTCAGGCAGAGTAAACGTATCATAGTCCTCGCAGCTTTAAGAAATGATGGACCGCCATAACTCAAAGCTTGATATTATAAGCCTTTATTTTGCTCAAAAGTGATGGATGGCTTATTTCAAGAAGGTGGGTTGCTTTTGTTCTGTTGCCTCCTGTTGCATTGAGAGCTTTTTCGATTAACTTTTTCTCAATGGTAATCTGCGCCGCTTTTAGTGAATATCCTCCATATGCATCACCTTCTATGCACGATTTCACCCCCGGTTCAGGTTGAAAATTTTCCGGCAATAGAACAGGTCCTTCTGCCAGCACGATAGCTCTTTCAATTATGTTTTCAAGCTCCCTGACATTACCGGGCCAGTCATGCTTCAACAAGAGCGCCATTGCTCCAGAAGATATCTCTTTAATATTTTCCCCAAATTTAATACTGAGCCGGTTTATGAAATGTTCGCATAAAAAAGGAACATCTTCCATTCGTTCCCTGAGAGGCGGCAATTTTATTGTAAAAACATTAAGCCTGTAATAAAGATCCCGGCGAAAAGCGGAATTTTTGATCTCATCTTCAAGATTTTTTGACGTGGCAGCTATAACACGCACATTAATTTTTTTTGTTTTTGAATCCCCCACGGGCCTTATTTCATTCTCCTGCAAAACACGCAGGATTTTCACCTGTAAAGAAAGTGGGAGTTCTCCGATCTCATCAAGAAAAATGGTTCCGCCGTCTGCTTCTTCAAACAGACCTTTTTTATCTTTTTCGGCTCCCGTAAAAGCTCCTTTTTTATATCCAAAAAGCTCGCTTTCAAGCAGGTTTTCGGGGATTCCTCCGCAATTAACGGGAACGAGAGTTTTTTTTGCACGCAATCCTCCGAAATGAATTCCCTTTGCAATAAGCTCCTTCCCTGTTCCGCTTTCACCCGATATCAAAACCGTGGTATCATACTGGGCAGCTTTAGAAGAAAGATTAAAAACCGACAGCATGCTCTTGCTTTTGGCAACCATATTGCCGAACGAATACTTCTCCTCTATTTTTCTTATCTGTTCCTGAAGAAAAAGATTCTCCCTTTTTAAACTTTCTCTCTCTTCGGCTTTCTTTAATGCAAGAAACACCTCATCAGCCTTGAACGGCTTTGATATATAATCGTAGGCGCCCTCTTTCATTGCCTCAATAGCTGTATCTATGGTGCCGTATGCCGACATCATGATAACAGTCGTCGAACCTATTTTATCCCTGGTTGTTTTAAGAAAATCGATCCCGTTCATTTTAGGCATTTTTATATCGCAGAGGATAAAGTCATACCTCTCTTTGTCAATCATGCTGAGTCCCTCGAGCCCATCCGCAGCAGTATCGACAATATAACCGGATTTTTTCAGCATTGCAGTCAGCATGTGACGCATATTCTCTTCATCATCAATTACAAGAAGCCGCTTTTTATTGTTTATATTTTCCATAGACCGGTCAATCCTGTTGGAGGTTGTTTTTTGCATGTTATATTCTATCAGTCTCATTATTAAGAGTAAGATATACAGACATGGTAGTGCCTTCGCCATCAACACTCCGGACTTTAATTTTACCTCCCATGCCATCAAGAAGCGCAAAACTTACAAACAACCCAAGTCCCGTTCCTTTTCCAGGCTCCTTTGTTGTATAAAACGGATCAAAGATATTGCCTATGCTTTTCTCAGGAATACCTGATCCGTTATCTATAAATGATATTTTCAAGTAAGGCTTGTCATTTATTGGCTTATTATCCGGTTCAGAAACCACCTCGCTCTTAATCAATAACTTACCTATAAGTTTGTTTTTGGATGATGAAATAGCATCGGCTGCGTTTATAATAAGATTTAAAAATATCTGTCTTAATTGATTCGGATCCGATAGAACCCCGTCTTCTTCAGCTTCAAGAGATATTTTAAAATCGATACCGGACATAAAAGGCTGGAACCTGATAATCTCGGCAACATCTTCAATTACTTCATGTGCACTTACAATTTCCGGTTTCACCTCGGACGGTCTTGAAAAATCCAGAAGCTGCCCTATTATGCCGTTTACCCTGTTAATCTCATTTTCGGCTCTTTTGATATATTCATTTTTCTCATCATCAGGTATATTCTTTTGCTTTAAAAGCTCAAGATAGCCTATAATGATTCCGATAGGGTTTCCAACTTCATGAGCAATCCCGGAAGATAGCCTTCCAACAGAAGCCAGCTTTTCCGCCCGGATAACATCATTTTGTGCCTGCTTTAAATCTACGTTTGCTTTCTCAAGAGAGCTGATTGTTGCATGGAGTTTTGCCTTGTCTTCAGAAACTCTTTTCAGCAGCCGGTTTAAAGCCTTCGACAGCTTGTCGAACTCATTGTCCTGACTTCCGTACAGGAAAAAGAAGTCATCTTCTTCCCTGAATTCTTCAGCTCTCTTGACTATTCTTTGAACCGGCTTAACTGCGATATTCAAAATAAGGTAAAGCCCTGTCAATGTTAGCACAAACAGATTAATGACAAAATAAACGAATAAAACTTTTTGTGTTCTCCTTAAAACCTTGTATATATTTTCAAGCTCCATGACAATGCCGGCTCCAGCTTCGGCCCGGCCATCCATAAGCAGAGGTACCGACACGACAAGGTGTCTATCCTGCATCCAGAAAACTCCCCAGGCAGTTCCTGTAAGTCGAGTCTTTTTTCTTGAGGATTCGATTGACTCCTTGGTAATAACCTTTAGCTCATCAAACAACGGGCAGGCCGGACTGTTCTGATATATTATATTTGAATTCCTGTCCTGTATTATAGCGCAGGAAAAGCCGGCCATATTAAGAATTACGCTAAGCATTTCGCTGTAGTCGGGTTGAAGGATAAAAACGCCGGTATCGGACTTTTTTATCAAATGTTTC
This sequence comes from Desulfobacteraceae bacterium, assembly GCA_011391695.1. Lineage (GTDB taxonomy): Bacteria > Desulfobacterota > Desulfobacteria > Desulfobacterales > RPRI01 > RPRI01. The sequence continues at coordinate 61,482 of JAABQB010000009.1, forward strand.
TCTATATCGTATGATAAAAGATATCCTTTTGAAATAGCGGATTGCACATAGTCTCTTTGCGCTGTGATAACCATTATTATATCAACGAGAAGCATTGAAACGGCCAAAAGGAATGCAAGTTTAATGGCGATATTGGTTTTAATTCCGTGAAAAGCCACCGTCATCTCCGCCGGTTATAATGATTTGAGAAAAATGTTTACCAGTGTTTATTATTACAATATAACAACGCCTGCTTGCAACAGCTAAACGGAATCGATAAGGAAATAACAGGGAAGGAAATAATGTTTGGAAAAATGTGTTAATCACAAAGAGAGGCTTACCAGCTATTCGTGCATGAAACACGGTGTCTATATGTGTGAAGAGTGCATGCACTGCACCGATCCTACTATCTATTGCAAATTCCGCCAGTCCTGTCCGATATGGTACACAGATAAAAACAATAAATCGGAGGATAAAACTTCTGAATCTTCTCCCAATTAGAAGGAAGAAAGGGAACCAGGATTCCGGGGTTCAAATGTTTGTTTTTTAAAGTTCTGACAGTCTTTCTTTCACTGGAATCCTTGAACCCTTGAGCCCTTGAATCCTCTTCCTCATATTCCGGTAAGCTTAGCCATTTTGTCTGCTATATGTTCAAATGCAATTGCAACAAGAGAGTCGGAATGCTTGTCAATCAAAGATTTACCAGCATCACCGCATGATACAACGTTCTGATCAAACGGAATTTTTCCTAGAAATTCTATACCCGCTTCTCTTGCCGTTTTTTCTCCTCCCCCTGCGCCGAAAAGATCGATAGTTTTATTGCAATGGGGGCAGATAAAGCTGCTCATGTTTTCAATCAGCCCGAATATTTCCATTTTTACGGTTTTACAGAAATTAATAGACTTTCTGACATCCGCAAGAGATACTTCCTGTGGTGTTGTGACAATAATTGCCTTTGCATCTTTTATGGTTTGCGCGACAGTCAAAGGCTCATCACCTGTGCCGGGAGGGCTGTCTATAATAAGAAAATCAAGTTCTCCCCAGTCAACATCTCCTATGAATTGCTTTATAGCGGAATACTTTATCGGACCGCGCCATATAATAGCATCGTCCTTATTAGGAGTTAGAGATTCTATGGATACAGCGCTTAAATGATCGGAATATTTCATGGGAGAAAGTTTATGGTTCTTGCTCAAATCGAGCATCCCGTTCAGGCCAAGCATTCTCGGAACGTCCGGACCGTGAAGATCGACATCCATTAATCCAACCTGGAATCCTTTGTTTGAAAGGGCTATGGAAAGATTCACGGAAGTGCTTGTTTTGCCGACTCCGCCTTTACCGCTCATAATGATAAACTTGTGTTTTATTTTTTTAAGAGATCCTTCGACAGAATCATCCTGAGCATCTTTTTTCAGTTTCTGTTTTGCCGCGTCACAACCGGCACCGCTATGAATTATTTCCATTAAACACTCCTTTGAGCCAATTGAAAAAGTCTTAATAATCCCATCTCTCCTCAATCCCCTCCCATCAAAGGTGGGAAAACATACTTTTGCAACAGGCTTATATGATTAACCATTATTTTATGATTAAGAATCATCCACTCAAAATGCCCCACTAATTTATTTTTCAGTCCCGGTCAAGTGAAAATATACTAAGGCAACGTCCTTTCCACTTTGGCTTTTTCTTTCAATTTATCAAGATACAAGGCAACTTCGGCCTGAATTTTTTCCTGTTTCAGATTCTGTTCGATTCTGCTTTTCAGGTGAGTTTCAAAAAATGCCTTCAATTCTTCCTCTGAAACAGTTATCTTCTGAATGAATTCCTTGTCTATTAACTGCTGTATAGTCATAACTTGTTTAATCTGGCTTTTAAGGGAAGCTTCGGTCAATTTGACCTTAACCAGTTCTTTATTAAACTCTTCAGCATTCGGAAACTGTGCTTTGAACTTTGCGAACTGTTCGTCAACCACAGAGTCTTCAACCTTAAACCCCATTTTCTGGCTTTCCTGATAAAGAAGTTCGCCATCAATAAGTTTTTCGAGAATCCTTTTTCTTATTTCGGAGAGACTGGCTTCATCAAGTTTTTCTCCCCGGTTGGCGGACTGCTCCGCAATACCAATAAGCTCCCGGTTAAAATCGTCCTGCGTAATGGCCACCCCGTTAACAACTGCAACATTACCCTTTGGAACTTCTTTTATTTCAACCGGTTCGGGTTTTGCCGCTTTTGTTTCTTTCACAACTTTTTCAGCTTTCACGGTTTTCTGCTCTTTTACCGCTTTATTCTCATCTCCCGCAAAAACCGGTGAGGAAAAGAGTACAAATATCAACGCCAAAACAAAAAACCGAAACAATACTCCATTTAATGAACGCATTTATGTTCTCCTTATTTATTAATTTTGTTCTTCTTCCAATCAATTGAAACCTTAAACCCTGGAATCTTATAACAACAAATGTGTGCCACATACCATCTATTAATATTATTCTGCAAACAGTATTTCATTTTAAGGGAATATAAAACTTGGAATGAAAAACAGTCTATGTTAAAGCAGTTTCAACTAAAAAATATTTAGAAAAGATCAACAGGATGAATATCTGATCACTGACCACTGATAACTGACTACTGATCACCAGAAAGGGAGGATAAAATGCCGAAAGCGCTCATCTCATATTATTCCAGATCGGGTAACACGAAAAAAATGGCCGGATATATCAAAGAAGGAATCAGTTCGGTTGAAAAAATGGAAGCAACGGTTAAAAAGATATCTGAAACCACGCTGGAAGACATGCTCAATTCGGATGTAATAATAATCGGAAGCCCGACCTATTTTGGAGTAATGACCGCCGAAGTAAAGGAACTGATGGATAAAAGTGTAAAATTTTTTGGGAAACTTAACGGGAAAATCGGCGGGGCGTTTACTTCATCCGGCGCCATAGGGGGCGGAAATGAAACAACAATTTTAAGCATTCTGCAGGGTCTCCTTATTCACGGCATGATTATTCAGGGCGTTCAAAAAGGAAATCACTACGGGCCTGTATCAATAGGCGCGCCAGATGATAGTGTTATGAAAGAGTGTATCAACTATGGAAAACTTCTGGGACAACTTGCTGTAAAGACATTCAAATGAAAGATCAAAATATATCCCGCAAGGCGCTTGTAGCAAACCGCCAGTCTCTCATGAGGACATTCATCAGGCCCGAGAATACTGCCGCAAGAGACACTCTTGTCAAATACATGGAACAGATTCTTTTTGGTCTTCATGATTTTCTGAATACACATGTCGGCATTACCGAGGAATTGAGTTTAAAAGAGCTTTCGGAAAGATACAAAAATACTCTTATAAGTGAAAATCCAGAAAAAATGCTGGCAGATGTTATCACCGATCTTATCGAAGAGATCGCTCCCCACGCAGTCAATGTTGCATCTCCTTTCTTTGTCGGTCACATGACTTCGGCTATACCGTTTTTCATGGTGCATCTTAAAACAATCGTTGCCGCCCTTAACCAGAATGTTGTCAAGCTCGAAACCTCAAAGGTCCTTTCTGTTATCGAAAAGCAGGTTTTGGCAAAGATCCACAGAATTATATACAGAAAAGAAGACAACTTTTATAACGAACATGTTCAAAACATTCAGACATCTCTCGGTTGTTTCACGGAAAATGGAACGCTTGCAAATCTGACCGCCCTGTGGGTCGCAAGAAACTCGCGGTTTGCCCCGAAAGAAGGCTTTGAAGGCGCGGATAAGGAAGGGATATATGCCGCATATAAAGCATACGGTATAGAAAGAAGTGTAATTATTGTCTCTCAACTCGGACATTTTTCATTAAAAAAAGCCGGAGGCATTCTTGGCATAGGCAATCGGAATATAATACCAATAGAAACTGACAGGACCTGCAGGATCGACATTAAAAACCTCAAGGAAAAAATTAATGAACTAAGAAAAAGTCCGGTCAGGACAAAAATAATCGCGATAGTCGGCATTGCCGGTACAACAGAAACCGGCACGGTAGATCCTCTGCGGCAAATCGGGGAAATTTGCGTTGAAAACGGGATTCATTTTCATGTCGATGCGGCCTGGGGCGGACCGGTTCTCTTATCCGATAAATACAGGCATCTTCTTGACGGAATCGATCTTGCCGATTCCGTTACAATCGACGGACATAAGCAGTTTTACATGCCCATGAGTTCCGGCATGGTCTATTTTAAAGATCCGTGTAAAATGGACTCGATAATCTATCATGCGAACTATGTAAACAGGCTTGGGTCGGTTGATCTTGGAATTAAATCGCTCTCCGGATCAAGAGAGGCAAACTCTCTCATTTTGGACAGCGCTTTGAAAATAATGGGAAGCGGTGGTTATGCCCTTCTTATCGAACACGGCATAGAAACGGCAAAAAGTTTTGCTGAAGAAATCAATAGCAGGCCCGATTTTGAATTGATTACCCCCCCGGAATTAAATATTCTTACATACAGGATATGCCCGATTGAATTAAAACGGGAACTGACAGGATCGAATGACACGCAGAGAAACGCAATCAATGAAAGACTCAATGAAATTAACATAACGGTGCAAAGGCTTCAGAGGGAATCCGGAAAAAGCTTTGTTTCAAGAACAACTTTAAAAACATATAAAGAACATCCCGAAAGTATTGTGGTTCTACGCTGCGTGATAATGAACCCCCTTACAGATATCCATATCCTTCGTGACATTCTTGACGAACAGGAGGAAATTTATTCGTCGTTCGAGGTTCGTCGTCCGTGATTCGGAAAGCGAAAATATTGGACATCGAATATCGCCTTCCGCCTTCCTGTTTTCCTTCAGCCTTCAGCCTATCTACCTTCTTTCCCTCGATCACTTAATCCCTGCCAAATGCCCGTCAATCTTTATGGCGGGAACCCTCAAATCCTACTCTGTGCCTCACACCTCATGCCTCTCGCCTTCCGCCTTCCCGTTTTCCTTCAGCCTTCAGCCTTTCTACAAAAGACTTCAAAATCCTGAAATTATTCTGCCGGTAATAGGGTCTCTGATCCGCCTCCAGTAGCGAGCACAGTTTGACATTGTAGTCCTGACGGGTCAATGCGGCGATGGTAATCAGGATCTGATCCATCTTCTCGGGGGAAATATCAGCCTGCACCGCTTTTTTAACCAGAAATTCGAGGTCATAGGCGTCCCTGATCTCCTTCTCAAACTGTTCCTGCTTGATCAGATCCCGCATCTTTTTCCTCTAAACCCCCTGATCTCCAACAACGCTAAATTTAAAGACCTGCCCCCCAAATGTCCTTGACCTTGTTACGGGTTCGCATCGGAAAAGGCGCCATCAGGGTCTCCAACACTGCTTTGTCGAAGCGATCCATGTCGAGGGCGGCCCGGTCGAAGGCGAAGCGGCCGTGGACACTGAAGTGGCAGGCATCAAGGAACGCCTTCTCTTTTTGAGCCATGAAAAAGGTGCCTGTTTTCGTAAAGCCGAAATAGAAGTCTTTCCTCAGTTTGAAATATGAAAAAGTCGAACCGCCGGCGGCGTATTGAATGGAGCGCTTAAGAGCAACGCTTTCGTACCATCCCTGGGGCGTCTGGGTGGTCACGCCGTGATAAACCAGGGCTGTTGTACAGGATATATAGGATGGTACCTGCAGATGGTTGGCGATAGCGAAGAAATCCTGCCGGTCCAGATAGGGCCGGCTCTCGTCCAGGAGGTAAAAGTCCTTCTTCAAACGGATGAAGGCGCCGTTCTTCACCTGGCGGCTGCAAAACACCTGGGCCGAGGCTTTCGTGACGCCGAACAGATCGGCCACGTCCTCCGAGATGAAAAACAGGCTTTTCTTTAATAAACCCCAAACGTCACGATTCATATCAGGAATACTTTCTTAACTATTTTGTTAAGAAGCTATACTCATAACAATTATTTTGTCAAAAAAAATATGGATGAATAAAATCATTTTAGCGTAGCATTTAGAACTGGAATCTCTTATCCACCAATACACGGAGACAGGCATCGACATCACTTTTGTTGATCAGGAATGCTTTTTTAAGAACGTACTTGGCAGGCTGTTAAAGAAATGACCATTATGAGACTTCTTGAACAAAACACTCTGGCAAAGCCAATTTACAGGAACTTTTTGGTACGTGTATCAGCAGAGTAGAGAGCTGGCGTAGTAGCTTAGTGCTCTATCTCCAGCTCCCCCTCATCAGTAGGGTCGAGAACTGGCGCGCCGGTTTAGATCGAAGTTTGTTTTCCCTGTTAACTTGCCCTTTCGTCTGCAAGTGTCACACCATCTCGACCATGCCACGTTTCCAGCTCCCGCCACGTCGAACGCAGCATGCGGTTTTCCCGCACTACGCTCTCCTGTTGGCTTCCTACCAAGGCTTATGAGGCTTATCGTACCGGCAGTGCTTTCGTCTCGGTGATGTACCTTAACTGGTAGTCTGAAAACAATCCCAGGGTCCGGTAAATCCACTGACTATTCCACCTGTCCCAGCCGAAACCTTTGCGTTTTCGGGCACGCATCAAATGACGCCGAATCTTCTTTTCCACCCAATCCTTCACATAACCGAAACACCGGCTGGAATGGCCGACCCGAAAATAGTTGACCCAGCCTCGCAGAATAGGGTTGATCAGTTCGATCACCCTGTCTACAGGTTGGGATTGAAAACGACGGAAGATTTCCTTGAGCTTGCACAGAAGTGCCGTTCTCGCCTTCATTCGCGGCGTTATGTGCGCTCCCCATTGACCTCGCAGGGTTTTAACCCGACGGAAGTCAAATCCCAGAAAACCGAAGCTTTCATCCCCTGTCAGGTCTCCCTGTCGGGTTTTCTCGGTATTGATTTGGACATCGAGTCTCGCTAACTCCTCAAGAAGTCTTTGATATACCGCTTGCACAAGCCACTTCCACTTACGGTATCCATCTACCAGAATCACCAGATCATCCGCAAAACGGGCGTACTCGATATACGTGTAACGTCCGCACCGGGTGACTTCCTTTGCCCGTTCGAGCATCTTGTCTACCTCATTGAGATATAGATTGCTGAGCAATGGTGAGATCACTCCGCCCTGCGGAACTCCCCGGCTCCCTCCAGCTT